>CAZRMH010000328.1:0-9401 GCA_964600935.1 uncultured Candidatus Obscuribacterales bacterium | reverse complement strand
GACGCTTTAAGCGCATCTGAAGGCCTGTGTGCTCTCAAAACGAGGGACAAGATTGGTCGGACAGTCTGGGGATTTGTTGATCATCTAGGAAAAACCGCTATACAACCTAATTACCGGGAGGTGTTGCCTTTTCGAAACGGACTGTCCGCATGTTCGTTGGCCGTCAGTAGAATTTTCTCTATGGATGACAAATGGGGATTCATAGATCGAAATGGACGTATGCAAGTCGAACCAATTTATGACCATTGTCTTCCATTTTCAGAGAACTTGGCGGTAGTAACCCTTAATGGTAAAGCTGGCTTTATCGATAAGAAGGGATTCTTTGTAGTTCCTCCTACATTGGACTTTGCACGCTCATTCTCTGATGATTTGGCACACGTTTTGACTTGGAATGAAAAGACGAGAACAATGACCGATGGATACATTGATAAACAAGGGAAGATTGCATTTTCCTCCTCGTACACAATTGAAAAAGGTCAAAAGGTGACTAACTCTATTCCTAGTTCGCAGTATCTTTTCAGTGACCAGTACGACCACCATCTCTATGAAATCCTGGGTCACCGGGATTCTGATTTTCATGATCATCTCCTTGTGCAAGGGAAAAAGATCAATAACAGCGTTTGGAAATACGGGTTCCTGAACAAGAAAGGACATTTCGTGATACCAGCAAGTTATGATGCAGCGTGGGCATTCTCTGAGGGACTCGCAAGAATCAAAATTGGTGGCAAATACGGATTCATTGATACTAAGGGTTTGCAAGTAATTTCACCCAGGTATAGCGACGCAACGGATTTTTCAGACGGGGCTGCTGGCGTATCAACTGATGGCGTATCGTGGGGATACATCGACAGGAAGGGGAAGACCATAGTCGATGAGAGGTATTCAGAAGTGTATCCCTTTTCAGAAGGACTTGCGAAAGTAGCCGTTGGCAAAGAGCACGTTGAATAAGTGAGCGTCGACAACAGCGGATGTCACTACATGTTGCAATTGGGCTGTCGACGGCGGGTCTTATCGACCAGTCTTGCCTGACGAGTTTTTATGCGCACGCATTAATAAGGATACTCGTGTAGAACATGACTGCGTGCGCATCCCGCACCACACAGTGGAAGATCATTTCGTTTCGTGATCCGATCGTCATTAGCCATTGAGGCAACATCTGGGGGCTGGTGCTTTGTCATACCATTTAAAGTCAAGCCGCACTTTCTTCGAAAGTGCGACTCTGACTGGATCTGGCCGCCGCACACCACTTTTCTACTGTCTGTTAAAGCCGTACGTTTCTCGAGATACGCCACCACATTCGGTTGCAGCAGCAGTATACCCAGAGATAATCTGGGTATGGAGGGGTATTGATCTACCATGCGCTTCAGCCTACAATCCGGACCATCGCATCGACAGTATTGACCGTGAGTAGCTAAACCAGGAAAGCCGGAGGGTATTGTGACAAATCATCAGACCATCCCAAGTGGACTTGGAAAACGTGGCATCATTGCATGGAGCCTTGCTATGGCGATCCTTTCTGGATGCGCACCTCGCCAAACGAAACCAGCCGAGCTACCGGTTTCAACAGTTTCGCACGGAGAAGAGAGTTTGGCGAACAGAGGTGATGAGGTGAAATGGAATCCTCGAATAGAAGCTCCTGGACTAGAGGAGCCCGAATTTACAGATATATGCGCGAGCGCTGTCAGATCGGTTTTGGACAGGGCTACAGTCACCGTTTCAAATCCCCTCGAATTAAAGGTTTCGGATCGAAACTCGCGATCTGAGAAAGTCGAATTTATAATGCTTTTGGAAAACGCCTGGAAAACATGCAAAGACGCTCCCGGAGAGCGAAGGAAGAGATTGAGGCCGTACTTCCGCAATTTGACTGAGCACGGAACCATGCCGGAGAATTCCACTCAAAGCATCGTCGATCGAGTCATTCCGCTGGTTAGAACCAAGGCATACTTCGGAACCAAGGAACAAGTAGAAGTTGTATCAGAGCCCTTGGGTGCAGATCTGTTAATAGTTTATGGTGTTGATTCGCACGAGTCATTTGGCTATCTGACTCCAGAGGCGCGAGGCAAAATCAAACTCGACAGTGATAAATTGCGAGCTAAAGCGCTAGAAAATCTAGACAAAATTCTGAGTAAGAGGGAAATCGAAGTTGAAGAAAGGAACGGAATGCTGAGGATAACTTGCGGCGGTGATTTCGAGTCGAGCTTGATTCTAGACGCTAAGTTTATGAAGGCAATTCGTCAGAGAATTGGCAGTTCCCAAATATTTGGTATCCCGGCGCGGCATCAATTGTTCATGACCAACGAAGCCACGCCTGACGGTGTGGACCTGCTCCGGAAAATGACTACTATCGGCTTTAAAGAATGTGATCATGCGATTTCCGACAAACTGTACCGATTCGCTGACGGCAAAGTCACCTTTATTGAATGATTTCCAGTGATCCGAAGTTTCGTTTTGTAGCTCGATTCCCGAAAGTCGCTTCGTGATTTTTCGGAATCAAACCACAAAACAAAATTGCTTGATTTTGGTCACCATATACGGTGCCCTCGTCGAGAATCAACAATATCGAGCTCTGGCAGAACAAATTTCCAGATTGTGTTACAGCGGAGAGGGTAAGGTAACGGATAAGACCAGAGTGTCGCGTGGATTTATCCTACCCCGAACGCTCAACGCAGACAATTGAACAATAATCAAGTTACAATGTATGGGCGCTTTGGCGAGGATTTTGAATTGAGTCACCAAGGTTATGAAGGCTGGTTTCCCGAGTGTGTTGTCTGCAAATGCGGCAACATCGGGGCCGTAATTTGCTTGAGTCCTCTTTGCCATGATAATTGGGGAAACAAAAAGGAGAAGTAATCTTTCAGCATCAAGGATGCTTTACTTCTGTAAGTTCTTATTAAAGGAAAGTGCGGTATCCTTTAATAACGTGTTCAGCTATTAAAGGGACCTTTAATAACATGAAATTTGATCCCAAAGAGCGGCTTGGAGAGCGAGTCGGATTCTCTGTCGGCAGCGATGAGCCTTACTGGGCATTGGTTCCCAAAGCATTGCCCCCGAAAGACCTTCAGATGTAGGACCTTCAAAGTCTCGTTGAGAAGACGAGTCAGTCGCTACGGCGACTTGATGGCCTCGCCACGGAGCCCCTTCAAAGAGTGCATCGACAAAATGATTGAGGAAAAATCCGTAATTGAGGTAGCGATTTTCTGTTTGCTTGCTCTTCAGATAAGTGGCGCGCAGACCGCTTTTGCGCAGCATGCTGTCGAAACTCAACCAAGAATCATCCGAATCAGTCCTACGCCACCTCGGACACCTGATTTTTACACGACTGAAGATATTCGAGAGAACGATCGGCAGCGGGTCTATGAAGCTGCACGACAATGTTGGTTCGCGGGTGGCTCACTCGAGCACGAGAAGAAACCTTTAGAGGCGCTGGCGAAGTACGAGGAAGCTGCAAATATTCTCCGTCGTTCAAAACATGGATATTATCCTGCTTTCGGAAAAGGCTTGGGAGAACGTTATGCGCGTTGTCTGAGAAACAACGGAAAGAACAAACAAGCTCGAGTGATCGAGCAAGAATTTTGTCGCCTGACGGATCAAGACAAGGCGTATCCGCAACTTACGTGGCGCAAATTGGAGGATGAGAATCCTGGGCAATTGGCGGCAGCACCACAGGCGATACCATCGAACAGACGACCCTACTTCTACCCGGACGTAAATGTGTGTGGTATGGGAATCGACTATTCAGCTTTCTCAGTGAAAGACATAGAAACCACAGAAGACGAAATGAACAAGTCGTACGTCTTGTATCGCTCCGACGATCCGAAACGTGAACTTCCGATCGAGACTCTGGAAATAAAGAACGGCAATGGTTTCTTGAATGAGTTTAAAAACAAAATCACTCTCGAAGAAGCCGCAAAACGTTGGGGGAAATCTGAACCTAATAGGGTGCGTGATGATTATTGCGAGAATAATTGCCTTAAGTATCAGGTCATCGGTATCGAGAAGAACGCCGCTTCTCCGGAGCCAAAGACCTTTTCCATTTTCCTGGATGCACTATCGTGTCAACGGTATGTGGTCGACGGACCAGGAATTGCTTTTGTTGACCCAAAGTACCTTTCACCGGAGACGGTTCTTCAGTACGTGGAAGGCGGCTTAAACAGAGCATACGTAACTCTGAAACCTCTGCCTGATGGCGCTTTACCGCAATCAATCGGTGAGCGGCTCGATCAACAACTCAAATCAAACGTCGGCATAAATCGAATCGAGCCGCCAACTTTGAATATTGAAGCACTTGGTTTTTCTAGAGCACGACGGCACCAGAAAACGTCTCCGACCTCACCGGAAGGTGCTCCGATTCCTGATTCGCGCTGAACATTTTAATTGCGTAGATTTCGTTTTGTCGGTCGCCATCTTAGCGGAACGGGGTCTTTCGAAGGGCATTCTGTATGAAATAGGTTTTCAATACACGCATGGCAATTCCCTAATGTTTGGTCATTCATCGGAATACAAACGCTCTATTCCTGCAATTGGTCCATCGAAGCAAGCTCGGATCGATCTTATCCGGCACCAATTGCGCATGCCCGTCAAACAAATTTTCGGCAAGCGGAACTTTCGCCCACGGATTGTGCATGACGCGCATATCGTACTCTGCCTGACCCTCTCTCCATCTGCGTACGCAAACGATGACTGCGCTTACCCTAGTCTGTCGACTGGGGGCGTAGAATCGTCGTTCTGATCCGACAACTTGAATTGAACGTTCAAATCGAGTCACCGTTTGATCGAAGGAGCCGTAGAGTCTACTGCAAATGTCGAGTTCGTCGATGTCCATATTGTCTTGAAAGCATGCGAACAGAACAAAAGGGATGTTCAAATTTTTCACAAACTCATAGTTCTTTGATTTAACTTTGAGGGTATTCAGAAATGTGTCACCGTGCTCGACCGCTGGATTGGTCCATTCGTTTACGGAGCCTAATTTAGCATCGAATGAGTCCTGTTCTGTGGCGATGATTCGACCTTTAAATCCAAATTCGTCCACATCGAGTTGATGGGTTACCTTACCGGAGTCTAGCGAGTCCAGCCAGTTCTCAATGAATGTCGCCATTGGAGTAATTTCGATGTCCTGACACCACTCATCCATATGAACAGCAAGCAGGTACTTGGACTCGATTTCGTCGAGTTCGCGGAGAAGTTTGTGAAACGTTTTCCGACTTAGCCTATGTGTTTCTTTTCCACAAACAGTGAATGCTTCCAACAAAAACTTGGTATCGCCCGCGGTTACTAGAAAGTCAGGCTGATGTCTGTAGAATCTCGGATCTTTCGCTGGTGCCCATCCTTTGCGATAACAATATTCCTGAAAGAACAATTCATAGAAGGCTGACAAATGCTGCTCATTAGCAGCGTCATGGAGGCGAGTGAACATCGTTTTTCGATCGCTGTCGCCAAGCCTGCCAAACCAGCGATGCAGGTTTCGAAAGTAGTTTGATATTGCCGGATCGTTTGCTGCCGCTAGTCGAGTCAGAATACTAGGTGTGTATTTGTCCGGTACACTTCCATTTAAAAATCGTGTTTTGAAAACGTGTCTGAATTCGGCGCCAGAAAACAAGTTGGTAGGCGAAAGTCGTTTTGATTTTAACTCAACGACCGATCGGTCGTATGTAACCATGTGTATTGCTTGTGAGACATCTGCTGTAACCTGGTCAAAGAAGTTGTAAAACATTTCCCATAATTTTGCCGCTTTGTAATCGGTGTGGTACTTCGGTATCTTATGTTTTATTCCCTCGATATATGACCAGCGAATTTGAGGCAGATGTGTTTTTGTTCGTTTTGAGATGCCAAAGGAGCAGATGCCTGCCAGGTCGATTAGCTTTGAGATTGCAAGTTGGAGCACTCGCGAATCGCAGAAGGTGACAGCATTTACGCTGTTGAAGAGTTCGTTTGCTTCGCGAATAGATTCGACCATTGTTTTAAAACTGAAAAAATCGCTTGATTTTAAGATGATTTTTGAGTCCGACACCTCAATTTCATGCATGAACACGTCCTTTATAAATTGGTTTCGGGATCTACCTACTTGTGTCAGAGCGACGCTCCTAAAAACGAGCATAAGATGCGCTCCTGCAAAATAGATGCAGTGGGCTCATAGAAGTGAATCGCTGAGTTTTGTATTGCGCTACGGAGTCGGCGGTATCGAGAGTATTGGGAATTTTTGAGTCGACGTCACGCGTTTTGGCAAGAGTTTTTGCAATACGTATTTTTGCGATAAAAGCAATAGGTCAGTTGGGTGATAGATTTCTGTTTTTTATCGTGCTAATGCTATGGGAGTTCATCGGGTTCAAACTGAATCTGCGGATTCTGGTCTCAATTTTCCCGCTGCATGAATAATGCAGTAAGTCCGAATATAGTATTTAGTGTTCTCGAAAAAAATCGCTCAGGCGAAGGCATCCCTGTTTAAATTTTGGAAACTTTGATGGCGGCTCCTTGGTTATGCGAACGCGACTCGAGCGATTATTGGCAATAGAAAAGGAGATTCGCTCCGGGCGATATCCGAGTGTTGAAGACCTCTGCCGAACCTATTCTGTCAAAACAAGAACTGTTTACGCTGATATTCAGATTCTGCGCGAGCGCCTGGGGTTGGAGATTGAATTTGATCGCGCGCGGAACGGCTATTTCAATGCCGTTCCAGGCAGCACATTGCCGTCGTTTGATCTTTCCTCTGAGGAATATTTACTGCTCGTCTGTGGCTGCGAAACTTTGAGCGCTTCGCTCGGCAGTGCGATTCGCCCTGTGCTTGATCGAGTTCTCGAGAAAATTCGCGAGCGGCTTCCTTCGGATCGAAGCATTGAACGTTCTTTGATGAATAAACAGATTCAGTGCTCGACGAATGAGATTATCGAAGTAAATCCCATTGTCTTTCTCGGTTTGCTGCGCGCATGCTTTGAGAGGAAAACAATCGAGCTAAGCTGCCTCTCGGCGTCTGGAACGGTCGTAATCGAACCGACTGGGCTGTTGGAGGCTAACAAAGTTTGGCGCCTGTCTGGAGTGGTTCGCGGCACCGAGGCAGAAGAACATTTTCTGTTGACCGATATTATTGACTATCGTTTGGTTAATCCCGCGGAAGGCGAATCTTTAAATCGAGCCTGAGTTACCTTTCGGCTGGCTTGCGGTGCGAGCTTATATACTGAGCGCGACACGCGGGTATATCGGTCTGAGGATCGTTTCGTGTTCGGAGTAGTGAATGTCGCGTCTTGATCGTTTGATCGCCATGGAAGATGAAATTCGTCGCGGTCGCTATCCGACTGTCGAGAAATTCTGCGAGATGTTCGAAGTGAAACCACGGACGGTGTACGCTGATATTCGTGAATTGAAAGAACGAATGGGATTGGAACTCGCATTTGATCGATTCAAAAACGGCTACTACAACAAAGATCCGAAGAAGCAGCTGCCGACGTTTGAACTTACGGACGGCGAAGTTTTTGCGCTAACGCTCGGCAAGGAGATGCTTTCTCAATACTCGGGAACCGCTTTCGAACCGATTCTTCGCACGGCTCTCGAAAAAATTTATGAGCGATTGCCGGAACGAGTGAGAGTCGATATCGATGACTTGCGATGCATGATCAGGTTCAATGCGGGTCCGGTGATTCAAGTAAGTCGCAAGATGGTTTTGGAGTTGTATCAAGCCTGCGAGCAGAATTTGTCTGTAGACATTCAATATTTTACTGCGCATCGCGGCGAAGTAACGGAACGAAGAATTGATCCTTATCGATTGATGGAAAACAGAGGCGCATGGTATCTGGTGGCATATTGCCATTGGCGAAAAGATGTTCGGCTATTTGCTCTGCACCGAATACAACACCACGAAATTTTGGCTGAACATTTTGAACTTGGAAAGGACGAAGCGATCGAAGAGTTTCTCAACTCCGCGTTTTTCCTAGAACACACTGAACAAGAGCACCGAGTGACGATCAAGTTTCAGCCGCACACTGCGCGATATATCAGAGAACGAACTTGGCATAAGTCGCAGGAATTGGTTGAGCATGACGATGGAGGATGCACGCTATCGTTTACCACACCGAGTCTTGATGAAGTGAAACGTTGGGTGCTGATGTATGGCTCTGACGCAGAGGTTTTGGAGCCGGCGTCGTTTAGAGAACTCGTGGCAACAGAATTGGCACAGGCGCTCGCAAGCTATACGAAGAAGTGACCAATTAATCATTAAATGTCTCAGCCGGAATCGCCAGGAACTGGCTTAGAATCAGGCGTTGATATGGTTCGCATATGCGTATGGCGTCTTGATCTTCTTGAACATCGGCAGTAATGATGGGAAGAGAAGGGTGAACCAGGGGCGAGCAATATGCAGCCGATATACGAGCCTTGCGGGTGTGGGAGCAGAACTAGATACAGGTTTTGCTGTATGAGAAAGTCTTCCGCTGAGCTGCTCAAGGATGCAACCAAGTTTCCAATTCACGAATGTCTTGTAGCTGAAGATGCTTGGCGGAAACTTGGAATTGCGATGTCTCTGGTGGCGCGTCAGATTGTGCCTGGTCGATTTATGTACGCGTTTTACTTTGTCGATACTTATTGTCTTGGATTGAAAGACACATTTGCGGCGGCCAATGTATCTTTGGAAGAATATTTGGAGGCGCGTGCGCGTGCGGAACAGCGATTCAAACTGGTGCCGCTCGATTACGAAGGGTCTCGAAGTTTGGTTCTTGGTGCGATAGATTACGCTCGAACACTGGGTTTTGAACCCAGTGATGACTGGTGGCAGTCTTGCTTTGTCATCGAAGCTGAGCGAACTTTCAACACGAAATTTGAGTTCGGTAAGGATGGAAAACCTTGTTATGTTCAAGGTCTTAACGAAAATCCAGGCGAAGTCATCCGCACTCTAACGAGTGGAAATCACGATTTTAGCGTGGCAGCGCCGACTAAATCTTAAGGCGTGCTTGACTCACTTTCGTAGTGCGCCCACATGCGAGAGGCGTTCAGACCTTTGCATTTGAGATAGCGCTAAATTAGGTTGGGCTCTACAGCGAGCAGAATTTTGCGTTATTAATTTGCAGAGCCTCAGTCTCCTCGTCGAAGGAGAATCCGTATAAAAATGGAACTGCACGAATACTGCGGTGGCGTCTAGTATTCTGGAATGGCGAGATAGGATCTCCGCAGGCGACCCCAGAGTTTATCGTTCAAAAAAAATTGTAAGGGTATCAAATGCAGAAAACAAATCAAATTTTGGCTTCATTATTGGTGATTTTCGGTCTGTCTCAGGCGTCCGTTTGCAGCGCAGGCACTGGAACGACAGAGGGTTACTTGAAACAAGCGCAAGCGCATGTTGACACTGGGCGCATCGCAGATGCGAGAAAGCTTTATGACCAAGCAATCCGCGAGGCATACGCCTTGGGGCAGAATAATCC
>CAZRMH010000327.1:0-9409 GCA_964600935.1 uncultured Candidatus Obscuribacterales bacterium | reverse complement strand
CAATTTTTCCACAGTACGTAATACAGACGTTTTCAACCCGCTAAAACTAAAATCTAAAATCGTACCCCTTAACCGAACCTTCAGGAAATTTGAAAGCGCGCGAATCCCCATCCTTAGCCATTTTGTCGACCATTGGACCGCCTGGATAACCCAGACCGAGCAGACGAGCGACTTTATCGTAAGCCTCACCGGCAGCATCATCTAACGTTTGTCCGAGAATTTCCCAATCTTTGTGAGTTTTCACATGAATGATTTGTGTGTGTCCGCCACTGACCAGAAGGCAGACAAAGGGCGGCGAAAGGTCAGTATCGATATAGTTCGCACAAATATGTGCGTAGAGGTGATCGACAGCCAATAAAGGTTTCTGAAAAACCCAACTGATTGCCTTGGCCGCTGACAAGCCTACCAACAGGGGTTCCAATCAATCCAGGTCCTTGAGTGCAAGCGACAGCGTCTAAGTCTTGAGGAGCAATGCCGCTTCGGTTCAGGGCCAGGTCAACGATTTCATTGACCGATTCCAGATGATAGCGCGCGGCCACTTCCGGAACGACGCCGCCAAATTTCTGGTGGATGCCGGTCTGCGAGTTGAGTTCGCTGGCGAGAACGATTCGACCATCTCGAACCACTGCAGCCGCGGTCTCATCGCAACTGGTCTCGAGTGCAAGAATGGTACTCATCTTCTGGTTTCCTTCGCAAACTCAAATTGGCTTACAGAGCGACTTTCGATATTGACGCTCGTATTAATAACAACACAACAATTAATCCGAAATCAGCTCATCAAGAGGCTGACGAACGGCATTATAACGGGTATATCAGCACTAGAGCCATTGCGCTCGCCCATTCGAGGCAGTTTTGCAACAATGAAAAACCCCGAAACGCCCGGAGAATTAACCTTCTACCTACCCTAAGTCCTATTGACAAGGCATTTTTTCGAGAGTACTATTCACCTAATAAAAGCCCTGACTGTGCCCTCTTCTCCTGCTGGTTGTTGTTGTTGTGTGAGGAGGACGCGCATGAGATGGGCATTGAGACCGAGCCCGAGCTTAAAAACGGGCAATTGCGAACAAGCCCGAAACTTACTAACCATTCTGCCAACGTCCCGATCCAGCCAGGTGCATGCCGCTTATGAAATTATTCAAGTCGCCACTATCCATGTTTTTAGCTTTTGGAGTTTTATTCTCAGCGGCCAATGCCGCTTCAGCTCAAAGCCTGGATTCAGGCAGTATCCAGATGGGCAGCAATGGACCAGTTGGTTCATTGAGCTCGACCGGAGGAGCAATCAGCGGCACCGTCAACGTCGGCGCTAACGGAGTAAATGCCAATACCAGCTCTGGCTCGTTCGGATTCAGCCTGCCAGGCGGTTCGAGCAGCACGGTCAGCACAGGCGGAATCGGTCCACAGGGGCAGACACCAGGCGGATACTCAAACGGTATCGGTTCATTCGGTTCCGCATACAGCTCGCAAGGAACAACTGGAGATCAGTATCACGAGTCAGATACAACTATTACAAAATTCCAGGGCAACTCGCAAAGAACCAATAAGCAGAAGAATGCTCTGTATGAAAGGTCGAGAAACAATTTATTGAGTACGTTCAGCGTCGATCCGCGTGGTGTCAATTCCGGCTCATACGACTACGGATTCAAGGGCGGCAATATGGGCACCGCCCGCAGTCTCTATACGCGCGGATGGTTTCTTCCAAAAACCTCGACCGGTTCGTTTGACGGCAACACCGTTAGCCCGTAGGAGTCCAACTCTAGATGCCTGACAAATTCCTAACGAAGATCACAATGACCGGAGCGACGCTTCTCGCAACAGGAGTCGCGCTTCTCTTGTCGGCGCCAACGGCTACGGCGCAAGAAACTGAAGATCAAAATCCGTACGGCTACGATCGATCGTTCATCACCAGACCGGATCATAAGAAACCAACAAATCCTTTCGCCGCCAAAGCCGAAGACTTTTCAAAAAATAGTTATCGCCGTATGTTGCTCAATAGCCCGTTCGCCAGCAGTAGTATCGGACTCGGCGCCAACGCGGCAAACAAACTCTACGACCAGAATGCGTACACATACATGAATCCGGATTCGTTCAAAGCGAACGACGCAACTCCGGAAGAAGTTAATCGCTATATCGATCATGTCTATGCCCCAAAGGTTAGCACAGACAAGCAGGGCTACATGCCCGAAAAGAATTTCGACCAGGCTAATCCGTTTAAGAGTGAATCGGAAAACCGTTTCTCTTCAAACGAAGCCAATCCGTTTGGCAATACGTTCGAACGCGGTCCAGACAGTCCATACATGCAAAAAGAAACGAAACGACGTGGAATCAAATCAATTCTGAATATGGACGGAAATTCAGATTCTACGATGCCCGGAACCGATAGCAAGAACAGCCCGACTGATACCAAAATTGATACCACCGACTCGAATTTTTAAGTGCAAATCTCGTTCAGTTTTTAGAAGGGATACTCCCAAACGCAGGAAAACAATCAATCATGATTAAACAAGCAGCAGCCGCCACAATCACCTTACTAGCTATCGCAGCCATTCACATTCCTGCAGCCCATGCCCAAGCGGCGTACAACTCGCAGGGCGTAACCGGATCGTTCGGCGGCGCCAGTCGAAGAACCAACAATTTCCGGCTGCCAAACGCAGGCTTCACAGGCCAGCAACGTCTACCTGGAGTCAAAATGACTGGACTGGGCGGATTAGCCGAAATCCACGGACCAACTGGTCGCAACGGTTTGCCGACCACAAGCCTGGATAGTTTTGTTCTAAACGCCGGCGGTCATGCCGAACACATTTATGGAGACGAAGGCGCGGACGGCATTCCACCGTACTTCGAATACACAAAAGCTCATCGCATCAATACTGGTATCACCGGTCAGCGCGATCAAGGACTGACGACCGGGCACGGCAGCTACATGCCTGACGCCACCGGCGGAGACGAGTTCGTTGATGGACCTGAATTCAGCCAATCCGGTTCCAACGGCGGTAACGCTCAACACTGGTCCCAAGGTGTCTACACTGGCGCTGACCCTGGCACCCCAATGATTGAAGATCCAAATCCAGTGCCGGAAGTTGACTACGACCTGCCAGAACTGGGCAGCGGAAACCCAGATAATCTTCCAATTGATGGTGGTGTACCAGCTCAGCCCGACATGGGCGGCGAAGGTCCGTAGGCCTGATAAACCGGACTTGCATCGGGCTATCTCAGTCGGCTTTCACGTAGTTCGATTACGCAGTTTAAATCAACTGAAATCGTCTTAGCGATTGAGGTTCAAACTAAGTGTTGAGCCTGGCGATAGTCGATCGAATTAAAAACCTAGCATCGCTAGCAGCATTGGCATGCCGCCAAGCGTAGAATCGTGAAATCCAAAGAAGTTTAGCGTCGGTTCGCGTAGAAAAATCGAGAGATAAGTGCCGAGTGCAATTGATGGTCCGAGCGGGATCTTCGATTGTTTGGCTTGATTGTATTTGATGATGTCTTCTTCCACATTGGCGCCTGGAGTTTTGGCACCTGCTGCCAGAACTTTGAAGAGCAACGGACCAACTTTTATCGTAGTGATTAATCCGTAGATCAGTGAGAAAAAGAAATAGGTGATCAGCATGCCGCCCGGGCCCTGGAACGCACCGATTGCAGCCATGAGCTTTGCGTCGCCGAAATACATCTTCGGTCGTTTCATTATCACGTGATCAGGCACGATCATAATTGCACAGGCAAGCAACCAACCTGCCACCGCCATTAGTGCCGCCTGCCAGCCACCGGTCATGAAGTTCAGTCCAACACCGAGTACTGCTGCTGGAAACGTTACAACATTGAAAATTTTCTTTGTTTTCCAATCAATTATTCCGGCGACCGTAACGATCACGAGTAATGCAATTTGAGTGAGGGTAAGAGTTGGCATATTTTAGTTCGAATAACGTAGAGAGCCGGAGTGCGATAAGTCTGTTGCAGCGCGAGGATATTGATGGCGGAGAACTCGATGAATTCACGGTTTCAAGAACATGGACGAAAGCTCGCGAAGAACCTGAGAAGTTCGTGATGAACTAGTTTCGCTCTGGCAAAGCTCGACGATTACTCGGGGAGCATTGTGAGTCGTTTGAATTGTCTTAGTAAGTTATGGACTAACTGCGATAGCATCTATTTCGACTTTAACATCTTTAGGCAATCTTGCCACCTCTACCGTGGCTCTTGCAGGCTTGTGATTAGGAAAAAATTCTGCGTAGGCGTTGTTGACCTCTTCGAAGTCAGCCATGTCTTTGAGATAAATTGTGGTTTTCACGACATTATCCAATGAGGAACCGGCGGTTTCAAGAATGGCTGTAAGATTGCGCATCACTTGTCTGGTCAGTTCTGCCGCGGTGCCCTGGGCGAGTTGCGACGTGGATGGATCGATTGGAATCTGACCAGACACAAAAACAAAACCATTTGCTTTGATCGCTTGCGAATAAGGTCCAATCGCTTTCGGTGCTTTATCGGTTTGAATAGTTTGCATTACTTCTCCTTACCGCGCCACGGTAATCTTCCAACGACTCACGAAGTAATGCTACCAGATTTTAACTCTTGCACCGGTGGTGCCTGATTCTCCATTTTGTTGTAAGAGAAAACCTTTGCCAAAACTCAAAAACACCAGCAAAAACCGGCACGGAATGTACGTTTCGACGAATCGCGACTCAGCCTCCAGAGAGAGCATATTCCAATTGATCACCAACCTCGGTCGCAGTCTCTTTCGCGCGTCCAGCAGGCAGCTCGAGACAAGAGTGAGCCTTGTGATAAACAGATGAGAGTCGACCAGGTCCAATGCTGTGCACGACTGCTACAACAACCAGTTTTTTATCGACAAAAACAGCGTCGATCGCATACTGCATTCCGAACATATGAATGCTATTACACGGTTTGATAAACAACCCACAGCCGGTCGGCAACTCTTTCGTGCCGAGCAAACCTTTCGCTCGGGCGAGAAAAGTCTCCGCGATTAGAGTTCGGTCAGCAATGCTGGTACCGCGCGTCGTATTGCGGAAGTGATAGAGAGTGTCTTTCAAAGGTCGCGCGTAATCGCGTCGCCGCGCCTATTTCATACTTCCCATAACCGGTCCGATTGCAGTCACGATCGTGACGACGGCGGGACCAAGCATGGGAGCAAGAATAAGAGGCATGATGAAGATCATGATGACAGGAACCATCTTAACTGGAACCTTACCGGCTTCTTCTTCTTTCTTTCTCTTCAAGCGATCGCGAAGGGCGACTGCTTGTTGTTGCAGCGGATAACTGATGTCGGCACCCTTCGCTTCAGCAGCGATCAAGGACGACGCCATGTTGATCAACTCGTCTACACCGCAACGTTCGCCCATTTCACGCAAGGCGTATGGCACTGACTTTGCAAAGATTTTGACGTCGTTGATCAGCTGTTTCAATTCAGCCGCAAGAGTCGGGCAGGAATCTTCTACTTCTTTGGAAATTTTGTCGATACCCTGCAACATCCCGAGACCGGCTTGTGCGCAAACAATCATCAAATCGATGATAATAGGCAGCTCTCTCAATACTTGAGCTTTGCGTTTGTTAGCACGACCGGCAAGGAAGAAGTTTGGTGTCAACCAACCGAGCACCGCAGCTGGTATCGCGAGAACGAGGTTGATCGGGTTGCCTGCAGCTGCGATAACTCCAAGAAAGAGAATCGCTCCTGATACCATCGACCGAATACCGATGTAGATCGCCAAATGCTGAGGAGTACGATAATTAGACTGGGTGAGCAATTCAACAGAACGTTTGTCCGCTAGAGCAGGCATGACGCTCAAAACCAATTCTCCTACAGTACGAGCGAGCAGGAGAATTGCAGAATCTTTTGGTTTTTCAGCGGTAGTGTCGTCGCCTTCTTTTCTAGGTCTGACACGAACGGCGTACGAATCGACGTAGATACCCATGACCGGTCTGAGAAACAGCAGTCCAGCCGCCAGACAGACGCAGAATGTTAAAAGTGCGACCATCGTGTTGTTCATTGGGTTTAAACCTCGAATGTTGTCATCTTCATCAGGATCCAGAACCCGAGCGCTTCCCAGATGATGAGCATGAGAAGGACAATTCTTGCAATCGGATTATTCAAGAACGGGATGATGTAACCTGGGGTGGCGCAGTATGTCAGAAGCGTGATGCCGTAAGGCAAGCAGCCGATGAACATAGCTGTCGCTTTACCTTGAGAGGTTAGAGCGGCTAGGAAGTCGCGAAGTTTGAATCGTTCACGGATGGCATCGGCGATGGTGGCAACTACGTCTGCGAGGTTACCGCCTACCTCTTGCGAGATGAACACTGCTTGGGTCAATAGTCTGAAGTCGGGAGCCTTGATCCGCAGACACATCTCTTTGAGCGTATCTTTGAACGGCTTACCGAGCTGCAGCGAGATCAGTCCGCGCTTAAACTCACCACGAATCGGATCAGGTGAAGTTTCAGCGATAACCTTGAAACATTCCAAGATCGGTGAACCTGCACGGAGCGAGCTCACCATTGTTTCCAAAACCTGTGGAAGTTGTTCCGTCATCTTCGCTTGTCTCTTCTGAGCGACTTGCGAGAGGTAGAAAACAAAACCGGCCGCACCGACAGGTACGCCCAGGATGAATCCGACGATAGACAGTTCAGGAACACTGAGAGCCATGATGAGACCGATCAGTAGTCCGCCGCCGACTGCGCAGCAAACCCAGGTGGTCTTCATCTGGTCGTATTTAGACTCGAGTCCAGCTAGAGCCAGGATTCTAGCGAGATAGCCAGTCTTCTGTTGAACGAAGATATCCTCTTCGTCACCTTCCTGGTTTTTCTCAGCCATCTTGCGCTTGTGTTTGTACAAGCGTGAGAGTTCATCAGCACTACCGCTTCGTAGAGCGGCAATGCCAATCAGCCCTATGACGATAACTGCGGTAAACACAATTATTCCGGTAGTTTCCATGTTAACGTCCCTCGAACTAGCGAAAATGTACTAGATTCGTTCCGTCGGCTTGGAAGCCTCCTTCACTTATCCTGATTGCGTCTCCTACCACTAATGTAGCAGTTTTAGCGCAGCCACTCCAACTTAAACGGTACGGCTTCCTGCTCGAGTTTCTCAAGGAACTTCGGAGGTAGACCGGAACCAACGTGACGGCACTTAAAGAATCCTCTTGGATCTCGTCCCTCACGCTCAAGGTTGAAGAGCGTGGAGATAGCAATCGTCTCGCCTTCCATACCAGTTATCTCTGCCATTTCAGTACAACGTCTAGTTCCATCTTCCAGACGTCTGATCTGCAGAATAACTTCGATAGCAGACGCGATCAGTTCGCGAGCCGCTTTCTGTGGCATGTCCATACCACCCATCAGAATCATGTTTTCCAAACGCTTGGTACAGTCCCGTGGATTGTTGGCGTGGATTGTAGTCATAGAGCCATCGTGACCGGTGTTCATGGCCTGCAACATGTCGAACGCTTCTTCCCCCCGACATTCTCCAAGAATGATTCGGTCGGGGCGCATCCGCAGACAGTTGATAACGAGCATGCGCTGTGTGATTTGACCACGACCTTCCGTGTTCGGAGGTCGAGTCTCCATCCGCACCCAGTGCTCGTGTTGCAATCTCAATTCGGCGGCGTCTTCGATTGTGATGATGCGTTCTCTCGGGTTGATGTGTGCCGAGAGCGCATTCAACATTGTCGTTTTACCGGAACCTGTACCACCAGAGATGATCAGGTTGATTCGGCCTTTGACACACGCCTTCGCTACTTCAGCCATCTGAATGGAAAGCGCGCCTTTTTCAACGAGCTGACCGAGTGAGAGGATTGTTGTACCGAAGCATCGGATTGTGATTGTTGGTCCGTCGATAGTTACCGGTGGAATAGTGGCGTTAACCCGTGAACCATTCGGAAGACGGGCGTCAACCATGGGTGAGTTATCGTCAAGTCTTCTGCCCAGGGGCTGAATGATCTTGTCGATCGTTTGTCTCAAGTGTCTTTCGTTCTCAAACGCGACGTTTGTTTTTTCCAGACGACCGTGACGTTCTACATAGATGCTGTTGACGCCGTTGACGCAGATGTCCCCGACGGATGGGTCACGGAGCAGTGGACCAAGTGGACCGAACCCGAACACTTCGTCGAGTACGTTTTGCAGAAGGATACCCTTCTCCATCATCGTCAACGGTGCAGGGTCAGAGTTCACGATTTCACGGATACGGGCACGAACCTGGGCTTGCGTATCTTCGGAAATATTGGTCAAACGCGAAGTATCCAGCTCTCGTCTGAGCTGGTCGATAATGAACTTTTCTCGTTCTCTAATCAGTTGTTGGTTGGCGGAGAACTTACCAGAATCACCGCCGACATCGACTGGTTCTTCGTGATACGCGCCGTAATCATCTTTGGCATCGAGTCGCTCGATTTCTTGACGGCTCGGACCGTCTCCTCCGTGCGCTACACCACCGCCTCTCTGGGCTCCAGCCACACCGCTCGGTGCTGGTCCGCCGCCAGGACGGGCGACACCACTGGTGCCACCAGCTGGTCCTGCTGGTCTGCCACCGACACCGGTTTGAGGTCCTTGTCCTTGTACGCCTGTGGCTTTCTGCTGAGCCGGTGCAATTTGCGCGCTCTCACGCTGTTGACGCACCAGCTGTCCCATCAACGAGGACGACGGTCGAGCAGGTAAATTCTTGTCCTTCTCTTCAGACATTTAGCACCACCTTGTGATTCTTTATTTCTTTCCAAACATAGCCGGGAGGCTGAATGCTGCCTTCTTCTCTTTCTTCTCGGTGATGAGCAATTGCTCTCCACCAGCGAGACGGCGGGCGAGGGAGTCGAGTGATTTACCCAACGCAGTGTGACCGGGTGCGATTTGACCCTGGTTGTTGACCCATTTAGCGGTCTTCGTGTCGTTAGGAACTTCATGGAAGACAGGGTAGTTGAGGTTGGCACGGCACTCAGACAGTACGTCTTGTGGAAGCCATTCAGAACGGTTTACGACGAGCAAAAGTTTTTCCTGGTTATAGTGCGCCTTGAATGTGTCCAAGCACTTTCTGGCATTCAGGATGGCAGCCCAGTTGTATTCAGTGATGACTAATACGTGGTCGGCCAAGTCGAGTGTAGCGATAGCACGTTCGTCGAGAAGGTTCTTCGGGAGGTCAACTACAGTGAAACGAAACTCTTGTTTTGACGTGTACAAAATTTCTTGAACTTGTGCGGCGTAGATATCGCCGATATCTTCCAGTTCAGGAGGAGCAGCGAGGATGCTGAGTTTGTCGTCATATCTGGTCATCAGGTTGCGCAGATATGTAGCATCGAAGTTGGTGTGCGAGAAATCGATAGTACTCAAACTGAACGAAGGTTCGAGGTTGAGATAGTGAGACACCATGCCGAATTGCAAGTCGAGGTCGACGATGCAGGTCTCACCATATTTGCCGAGATAGCCACCG
>CAZRMH010000326.1:0-9419 GCA_964600935.1 uncultured Candidatus Obscuribacterales bacterium | reverse complement strand
TTTTTTTGTTTTCTTTGTTTTTTTTTTTGTTTTGTTTTTTTGTTTTTGTTTGTTTTTTTTTTTTTTTTCAAAAGGAAGGTGTTTTTCAAGTACTTGAGATTGTTTCTTGTTTCTTTTGTTTTTTTTGTCGTGCCATCAGATGTGGTGTGTTGAATCAGCAGGATTGAAAAGCTGATAGAATGACCCTGTTATGAAGCCGGATCGCAGTCAATTTACGCGTGCCGAATGGCAGATCATCGAGACTTACCGAACGCCTAGGCAGGTGCAAGGTTGGCTTCGAAATTTGCCTTACAATTTCGAGAAGCGCGGTCAGACTCTCGTGTCGTTTCGGCAGGTCGTGAAACGAAAGTCTGCTCACTGTCTAGAAGCTGCGTTGTCAGCGGCTGTAATTCTGGAGCAGCATGACTATCCGCCGCTTTTGCTCAGTTTCGAGTCAGTCGATCAGCTAGATCATGTACTGTACGTGTTTAGAACAAAAACTGGTTGGGGCTCTGTGGCTCGCTCACGTGATGACGGTTTACACGGTCGCAAGCCAATCTTCCGAACCCCCCGCGATCTCGCGCTGAGCTATTTCGATCCGTATGTTGACTACACCGGGCGAATCACCGGGTATGCGGTGGTTGATCTGAACGAGATGGGCAATTTCGACTGGCGCTTTGCTGATAAAAGCGTTTGGAAGGTCGAGCGATTTTTGATCGACTACCCTCATAAGCACATCGCTTCCTCTGACAAACGTTACGAGCGGCTACTCAAGCGTTATACCGAGTTTAAAGAACAGTATCCAGACAAGCAACCTGACTATTACGACAAGTCCACCTGGATGTGAGTGATACCGTATTCGGTGTCATTGGTTTGATCAGTCAGGAAAGGGATCTATCGCTTCTGATGTAAACTGTTCAAGTGGACTTGCGAAAGACGCATGTTCAGGTGTTTTTTCTTTTTTGCCCACGAACCTTCAATCGAAAGTTTCATTGACACAGGAGCGGGGCATGCTCAGCCGAGTTTCAGTGACGCGGACACCGTTCACCTGCAGTTCACGTCAATTGCGTAGGCTTGTTATTACCAATGAGGGGATTCGCAGTGCCACGTAAAACAGTAGCTCGAGTCAGCGCTAAGAAGGCTTCGTCCTTGTTGGAATCTAGAACGGGCGTGCCCAACCTTGGACTGGTTTGCCAGACGAATTCGCCTGCCGTTCGATATCGCATGGCCACGATGAAAAAGTTCAGCTCGCTGGAGCGCACTCAGCAAATCGAGATGTTGCGCCAGCTCTATCGCGACAATTTAGACTCGTTTGGAAACGCAATCACATTTTGCCGCGAGCAAAATATCAATTTGTATCGAATGCCTTCATCTATTTTTCCGTTTTCGGATATTGAAATCGGTCGAGAAGTTTTAAACGAGTTTGCAAATGAACTTGCTCAAGCCGGCTCCCGAGCCACCATGCAAGGACTGCGCATCGTTGCCCATCCTGATCAATTTGTCGTACTCAGTTCTGACAGCGAGTCCGTGATCGCCAATAGCGTAGTCGTTTTAGAAATGCATTCCATGATTTTCGACATGATGAAGCAACCACGTTCAGCATGGAATGCAATCACATTGCACGGTGGGAAACGCGGTAACAGTCACGTTCTCCTCAAGAGTATCGAGCAACTTTCGGAGGGCGTCAAAAATCGTTTGGTTCTTGAAAATGATGAGATGTCTTATTCGTCTGAAGATATTTTGCAGGTCTGTTTGACCTCTGGTGTACCGATGATATTTGACGCGCACCATCATCTCGTCAAGGAGAAAAGCGAAAATTATGATTGCCCGTCCATCGGCCATTACGTGAATGCCGCAAGAGAGACCTGGGCGCCCAATCAGGCGTGGCAACTTGTGCATATCTCAAATGGGGCGGAGCATCTTCACGACCGTCGGCACAGCGACATTGTCACTGAGATGCCCGCGTCATATGCGAGCGTTCCGTGGATTGAAGTCGAGGCGAAAGGTAAAGAAGAAGCAGTTTCATATCTCAAGCATCATTGGCTGGAACGACTCTAGTTTGTTTTTGCAAACTCGAATTTGACAAGTCTCCTGACAGATATGATTAGTGTTCGCTCAATCGGGAACATTTTTCGTAGGGTTTTATACCTGGTTCGGCAGCAGCTTAGCTGTTAAGTTGATAGGTATGAAACACTTGTGCTCTGGACTGTTTAAGGATTGAAACTGATGCGAACCTTTGTGACACTATGGGTGGTGCTATCTATGCTTTTTGTTAACGCTGGCGAAGCTCGCGCTGCTGACGATGTAACTGGATCTCAGAGTAGTTCGTTTCCGTTTAGTCTGTTCTCTCAATTGGCTAAGGATAAGTCGAAATCGAATTTGTTGCTTTCTCCCCTCAGCGTGGCCACTGCTCTCAGCATGACCTACCCCGGCGCTGCAGGTGAAACCAAAACTGCGTTAGCTCGTATTCTCAATTTTCCTGCTAAGGGCGACGACGCTGTGAACCAGCAGGCGAAGGAGACTCTTGATAGCCTGCGCAATCCAGGCGGCGACACGAAATTAGAAATCGCCAACGCCCTTTTCGGCGAGAAGCGAGTTAAATTCAAGCAGCCTTTCCTGGATGCTAATAAGAAATACTTCGATTCGGAGATTCAATCGCTCGATTTTGAATCTCCTGACTCAGTTAAAACGATCAATGCGTGGGTCTCGAAAAAGACTCACGAGAAAATTCCAACAATAGTCGAAAACATCTCTGCTGATGCCATTCTCTATTTGATCAACGCGATCTACTTTAAAGGCAGTTGGGAACACAAATTTGAGAAAGCGGAGACCACAGAGCAAGACTTTAGTACTGCCAGTGGTGCAAGCAAAAAGGTGCAGATGATGTATATGTCGCGAGACGATTTTCGCTATTCTGAGAACGATCAGTTTCAAGCCATCAACCTGCCCTATGCTGACAAACGGCTAAGTCTTTACGTCTTTCTGCCGAAGAAAGATTCTTCTCTCTCGCAGTTTGAATCGAACTTGAATCAGAGTTCATGGGAACAGTGGACCGCGCGGTTCAGTAAGCACGATGGGACTTTGCGGTTACCACGCTTCAAGATTGATGACAAGATGGAACTCAAGCAACCGCTCAGCGACATGGGTTTAGAAATCGCCTTTGACGAGGGCAAGGCTGATTTTTCCGATATGGCTGAAATTTCGCAACGCATCTTCATCAGTAGAGTAATCCACAAAACGTTTATGGAAGTAAACGAGGAAGGCACGGAAGCTGCTGCCGTGACTGGGATAGAAATGAGCGCAACTTCAGCTGCTGTAAACGTCGCTCCGCCATTCGAGATGGTCGTCGATAGACCTTTCTTCATTGCGCTGCACGATAATCAGACTGGGCAAATTCTTTTTGCCGGGCATATCACGGAGCCATAGAAGCTCGGTTCGTTCGAACATCAAGAAGTGCGAACTCTTATCCTGTTTGACCGCCGGAATATTAATACGTTCGCCTTGAGCCATATTGTCTCAGGATGGTAATGTCAGATACCCTTCGAATGGAGTCCCAGCGATGCGTCTGACATTGCCGACACTGTTATTCTCCCTGTCTTTCTCGTTATCCGTTGGCGCGATCAACATGGATGGAGCTGTCGCACAAGTCACGCCGGCTCAACAGCCCGCGACTGGTTCGGCTGGCGCTCCTGCCCCGAACGGCGCGACTGCCACTTCTGCCGCGACCACAACGACCACGGACAGCAAGCCGCTGACCACTGGGGTGACCCACGTGCACCAGCCAGATCCGACTCCTCCGAAGAACGAGCCGATGTGGCAAGCGGAGGCTTGGGTTCGAAACAAAAATTCGCCGTGGTTGACCGCAGCCGATTCCGATGTGGAAAAAACGAAACACAAAGGACCGGTTCGGAATTTCATAAAATCCGTTGCGAAGGGAACTGCCAAAGAGCTTGGTACCAGCTTCGACGACATGGCTAAAGATATGGTGCTGGTTTTTTCCGTGCAGGACATCGATCCCTACGATATGTCAAAGGGACCGCCTACCAATCGCCCGGCGATTGTAATGAAGTTTACAATGGTGGATGGCACGTCATGCTACTTGCGCCGCTTTCCCGATGGAAGTTATGCCGTAGAAGATGGTTTCGCCAATGGTACCGTTCTGCTTCCTCGAAAAGAGAATGGAGACTATTTGGTCAACTATCCAAACGGTGTTCAAGGCCGCATGGTCAAAGGACTGGATGGCAACATCAAAATCTATCGACCTGACAATACCATCACCACGTTCACTAAAAATGCATCCGGTGGCTACGCCGCCAACAACACCAAGTTCGGCTACATGGGCGAGGCTCGCGGCGATGATACCGGCGTGCAATGGGAAGTCGGAGCCTGGTAGGGAACTAGCTTTCCGTCGTTCTGCGAATGGACTCTTCCTCGATTAGTTCGATGATCTTGAGCCGTTGACTTGGTTTGACATTTAAGTAGTTTTTTTCATATTTTGAAGTTTTTGCGGTGAATCACCAAGTCTTCGTCCAGGCTGGTGATGCATTACAGCCGAGCGCAGCCCAGACTGGTGATGCATTTAACATCAAGGCGATGATGATCGTTCGGGGCGTTTCCGGAGTAACGCCCCTCGGGATTATAGGTTCTATCGACCGCCGCGACGGAAGCGACCGCCACCAGCATTTTCGCCGCCGCCAAATCTTCCACCGGCACCTTCTGCTCGTTGAAATCTGCCGCCTTGTCCTGCAGCTTCACCGCCATCTTGCCCTCGGCGTCCGAACGCACCTTTGCGTTCACCTTCGCCATCAGCAGCCGCAGCTCCGCCGAATCTTCCGGCTTGGCCGCCATCTGCTTGCGCTGCGCCTCTACCGAATCTGCCTTGAGCTTCTGAATTGACGAATGGATTCTCCCCACCTGCACTTTGCTGCCACGATTTAAATTGCTGAGGATTTTGCTTTTGCTGATTCTGATACCACTTTGCTTGTTCCTGCATGTTGTTTGCATGCGCGTTGTTGTATTCGTTTTGGTCGAATTTGTTGACGTTGGCGCTGTTCACGTTCGCTTTGTTGACGTTCGCGTTATTCACGTTGGCGCTGTTGTACGTATTTTCTGACGCGTAGCTATGTTCGACGTTCACTGTGTTGCCGCTGGCGTTGACATAGTATGGTTTCCCGCCGGCAGCTGGGTAATGAATTGGTGCTCCATAAGGTACGTTGCCGTAATAACCGTTGTTGTGGTAGTAGTCGTTGCTCATCGCTGAGCCCGCCATTGCTCCTAAGCCAGCTGCCGCTGCTGTTCCCATCATGCCTGCGGCAGAGTATCCGGCGGAACCGCTTGACTGATTGTTGTTGACTACGACAGGGGCGGGTGCCGGCGCATACTGAGGTACTTGTTGTGTTGGTTGTCCGGTCATGCTGCGCATTTTTGCAACATATCCGGTGAGATCGACATTCTGTCCATTTCGATCTACGTACCAGAAGCCGCCCTGCGAACCCATATAGATTTGAACGGAATTGCTATTCACACCTGCTCCTGGCAGTGGAACAACCATTCCTTTTGGAGTGACGACGCTCTGGCCGCCTTGTTGACCGGGCACCACTTGCAGAGTGACCATCGAAACCGATTCTGGCGATTGTGCCATAGCTATATCCGGAACGGCTATCCATGCGGTAATCGAGAGGCAAGCCGAGATTAAACCAATAGACAAAGTTCGTTGCAGGCGCATGATAATCGCTCCAGTAGATTCGTTGCAATGATAAACGAAAGAATTCTACCATGGCTTACGCCTGATCTATCTTGGGCGCATATCTGGTTTTCTGCCGGATGTGGTGACGCTGGTTACGTCGCCGGTGAGTCTGTTCACAGAGTAGGTTTGATTGATGATGCCGAGCACTCCGCCCTGGGTATCGCGAACGACACTGCGATAATGGTAACCGGAGGGATTCTTCTCACGAGTCTCGTTGTAACTGATGTCCTTGCCGAATCTGGCGTCTTTGATTATGTAATTGCATTCCATGTCTCCGCCTCTGGAGTTGGACATTGTCAGACCGCAGTTTGTTTCACTGCCGGCTAATCGGGCGTGTCTCAACGGTTGTCCGTTTGGCGCGTACGCGAGACGTCCGTCTTGCATGACGGTCTCAGAGATAGCAGGTAAATAAGTTTGAAATGGGTTGCCGTTAGCGTCTTTGCGAGTCATTGTCACATTCGACTTATCTTCGCGGCTCATAAAGTCGTCGAACATTCCACCGACGTAGCGGAAGCTGTCCTTCTCGACACGGCGTTCTCCGCCCTTGTTATGCGTGATCGTGTAGTCGCCGTTCCACTGGGTATCGAGGTGCCATCCGTGCAATGGTGGAGAGTATTCCGAAGTGCCTTTGATGACCATCTGGCTTTTCGACTTGTCGGTCTGGTCTGTCGTGTCAATTTGTAAGCCGTTCGGAGTGTTGGTCACAGAGCTGTCGAACGTAGTTTCCTTGTTCTGCTTCACCAATGCCAGTAGAGCTTCATCACGTAAGGCTGCCAGGGCGAGCTCGTTCTGCGGGACTGCTCTGACTTGTTGGTTTTCTGCGATTTCGTTGCCCATTTTAAACACCATGTTTCCTGCGAAGTGATAGCGAGTGAAAGCATGATAATCGTCCCCCGACTGGTCGTCAGTGGGGAAAATACGTATTCGCTCGATCAATATCGAAACTTCTAGCGGGTGCTGCTTTTTAGCTTCTTGAATTCCAGGAAGAACTGGTATGGAAGGAAGTCCATGCTGTTGATCTTTTCCAAACCGGACTTTCGAAGCTCTTCTTGTATCTGGTCTGGTTGGATTCTGTGTTCTACAGGTGGTCCTTCAGGTGAATCCAGTTTGAAGTCTATGACTATGAGTGAACCGTTCTCTTTAAGACAAGAAGATAGGCTTTTAAAGTAGTGAATTCGATCAGGAATATGGTGATATGTGTTTATGATAAGAATTTTGTCCACGGGTTCAGGCAGTTTAATTTCTTCCTTCGGCTGAACCAGCAGCGTTTTGACGTTTGTCAGTCCCTCTGATTTTGCACGATTCTCGATATATGCCACCATATCCGGTTCCACATCAACTGCGAGAATTTTTGTTTTGGGGTAGTGTTTTGCAATTCTTATCGTAAAGTATCCGGTGCCTGCGCCAATATCTGCAATTGATTGGTTGTCTTCGATAGCCAATGCTTCGATTGTTCGCTCGGGTTTTTGCCACTCGGCTCGAACCGGATCGTCAAATTTTTTCGCCCACTTTTCAGCGTCGTTGAAACGTTTATCGAAGTAGTCGTGGTCATGTCCCGAGCAATGTTCGTGCGGTGTCATAGAGAATAGAGCTGCTAGCAATGCGGGTAGTAAAAACCGATATTTTGTTTTTGACATGATTAAGGCAACGTTGTCGCAAAGATGTCATAAACCAAGTAGAAGCCCACTGCGACCAGGGCTATCGTCATGATGAACGCCGGAGACGTCATTGAAACGCGCGGTGGCATTTCGAGCTCCTTCATCGTTTTTACGTGCTCAACCAGACCACCGACTAAACCGCCGAGACCGAGCAAAACCATTGCGATCCCGATGTTTCGTGAGGTATCGGCATTGACACCATGCATAGCACCAGTCGCGATATAGCTGTGGATAAATTTTGCAAGAGTGAAACCAAAACCGAATAATGCGAGTGACGTTCTGATCCATGCCAAAATTGTGCGGTCTGACGCCAGCAAGGTTCTCGACAACGCCAGGTCGACTTGAATTTGCGCGGGCAGCTTTTCCGGCTTTTGTTCAGTCATGTTTACCTCGGAACGGTGATTTTCTCGTAGTAATGACTTTGTCATGAGCTACCTCGTGTGGCAAAGGTCGTTCGCAAACGTATATTCTAGGGCACTTTGATTGGATGCCCGCCGATACTAATGATTTTTTCGTGATGCGGAAGCTCTGGACTTTCCGATGTGTGGCGGTGGTCAAGACATTGTTTTACGAAATGATTGCAGTTCTCTCTGCCATCTTTTCGAGCGGGGATGGTCTGGTCCGATTGCATCAACCAGCATGGACACTGCTTTCTCATAATTCATTTGAGCTGCTTTCTGGTCTCCGCTCGACGAACAAATTCGCGCCATGGTGCGATGAGTGGCAGCTAACTCAGCATTACAGTTCGCTTGCTGTGGAATGAGCTTGGCAAATTGAGTATCCATAAGCGTTTTGGCCTCTTCCCAACGTCCGACTCCAGCGAGCGCGTCGGCATAGTTTCCATTAATTACTAGAATAGTCTTTTCGTCGACAGCATTTTTCTTCTGGTAGATTTGGAGGGCTTTCTCGCAAGCTGTGACGCTCTCCTGAAACATGGAAAGCTCATTCAAGATCCAGCTCGCATTCGAATAATTGAAAACTACATCGAGACTCTCAGCGCCGCGGTTTTCAATTGTCCACGCTTGATGTTCGTTAATTAGCAAAAGCGCTTTGTCCGAATCTTCGTTGTAGCAATTGGCAAGAGCGATGTTTGTGTAAAACGCATCTCGACAGCTATCTCGAATTTTAGAATCCTCGATCGCATCGAACGTTTCCGTTGCTTTTGAAATGAGTTTTGCGGAGGCTTTTAACTTTCCTGTTTTTGCAAGGAAACATGCAGACTCGCTCAGGACGCTGCAAATAGTTGATGGAGAAACTGTCGATTTATTTTTCTCGAACAACTCGGTGAGAGTTGCAATCGTTTCTTCGCAATCATTTTGTTTGTCTGTTTCCAGATAGAGTGAGACAGATAGGGACAGAACGTCGATTAGTGCGATGCTGTTGGTACCATATTTCTTCTCTATTTCAGAACGTAACTCACGTAAAACTCTTTCAGCTTCATCACGTTCTGCATACCGAATGAAATTATTCGCTTGCATCTGCATGTGATAGATGTATCCGCCGCCATAAAGATGGTTTGGAATGATCTGCAAAAATTTATCCATAGAGATTGCAGCCGTAAAAATCATTTTGTTTATCTGAAAAACCAAACGATTTTTTGCTTCGCGATCGGCCATGGAGGCAAAGACACCGAGCCAACCCAATAGTGTCGGACTGAGGAGAAAAACCAACGCAATCAGAATTGCCAGGCGCGGTCCATCGTTATTCCAGTCACCAGTCCAGGGAAACAAACTGATCGCTAGAATCCCAACCAGAGTCCAGACAACCGCGTTGTAATAGCGACTGTTTTGCGGGGGATTGGTAGAAGACATTTTGAACCAACGATCATTTTGCTAATCGAATCAACTTATCATCGATTCGAAGTTGCAACCTTAAAAACAATACTTGAAACTTCTCACCATTAGAGCGTCGCCGTGTTGACGGTTCTTTGCGTTTTTAGGTTAGCGGGTTCAGTGTTTCTTTCATTGAATTGGAAGGGTTATAGCCTTCAAGCGTTTTTCTGCGATCAATATTGCTCTCGACGGTGTTTGCGGAGC
>CAZRMH010000325.1:0-9434 GCA_964600935.1 uncultured Candidatus Obscuribacterales bacterium | reverse complement strand
AGCTGACGCTGGGGGCGCTCGGCCTCGGCGCGCTGGTCCTCGCCAGTGGACTGCGCCATGTTGGATATATACCACATCGTGCGGACAAAGTTAACCATGAACTGTGGGCTAACGCTCACTGTTCCTCGGGTCAGGCGGATATTGGCACGCAAGTTATGCTTCGTTCGTTGTTACGGTGCCCTGGTTGTCAATCGGTGCTGGCTTAATGACAACGACACCTTGTCGGTTGTTTTGGACAAGTAACTGCCGTATTTCGGTTTGATGACTCAATCTCGACCATCGCTTTTAGTAAAGTGAAAGGATTGCGATTTCAGTGGTCGCGATGACACAACCTGATGATAAACGTGTCATCATGGAATTGTTACACGCTCAGATAGAATCGGTATGACGAAAGCAAACTCCAATAGCAAAAGCCGGTTATCTGGCGCTCTTGCCGATGTGATTAGAAAGCAGCGAGTTCAACTTGGACTGAATCAAGCGCAGCTCGCCGAGCGTTCGGGACTGCACCGAAGCTACGTCAGCGAAGTTGAACGTGGCACTCAAAACATAACGATCGATACTCTCACCAGACTGGCAGATGCTCTTGAAACATCCGTTCTCAGTCTGATTGAGAGTGCAAATGAGAATTCCAAGCTCATTTCTAAAACGATTGATATTTTGTTGGTCGAAGATAACGAAGCTGATATCTACATTCTCCAACACTCACTCAAAGCGCTCAAACAGCTGACTCGATTGCACGTGGTACGCGACGGTAAAGAGGCGATGGATTATCTGTCGAAAGTGAAGCGGGGCAGTGATTCTCCTCTGCCGGAGCTGATTTTGCTCGATCTTCACTTGCCGAAAAAGAGCGGTCATGAAGTACTCGCTGCGATTAAATCCGATGATGAGTTCAAACAAGTTCCCGTTGTAATCTTGACGACGTCTAGCGATAGAGCAGATATCGAGAGAAGTTACGACCTTCAGGCAAACACTGTGATAACGAAGCCAGTAAATCAGAAAGAGTTTCAAGAAGCGATTAGCCTGCTTATCGAGTACTGGTTTGTTGTTGCAAAAGTGCCGAGTGTTTAAAGCGCAATAACCTCTTTTGACTGTTAGACTTAAGACCCAAGAGAAATTTGGCGTGATGTCTTGCTTCGGTCTTTCGGCGCACGAAGAACGCTGAAGTAGCAAGGATGTATGTGATGATCACTGAGGAACAGGACGGGCGTTTCGAAGGATTACTCGACTATTTGAAGCGTAGTAGAGGATTTGACTTTACTGGTTATAAACGAACTAGTTTGACCAGGAGAGTCCAGCGTCGCATGGAGGCGGTAGGGATAACCGATATGGTCGATTATGTCGATTATCTCGAGGTCTATCCGGAGGAATTTACTAAGCTCTTCAACACCATCCTGATAAACGTCACAGGTTTTTTTCGCGATGAAGCGGCATGGGAATATCTGGAAACGGAAATTTTTCCGGCGATATTGAAATTAAAAGATTCAGCCGATTCCATTCGGATCTGGTCTGCAGGTTGCGCTTCAGGTGAGGAAGCTTACAGTCTGGCGATGTTGATTTGCGATGCCGTTGGCTTGGAAGCTTTTCAGCAACGGGTGAAAATCTACGCGACGGACGTGGACGAAGAAGCACTCGCAACTGCCCGTAGCGCAAGCTATTCAGTGAAGCAGTTGCGCAACGTTTCTCCTGAGCGATTGAAAAAATATTTCACCAGTAGTGGTGGCGAGAACTATGTGTTCAGAGCGGACTTGCGACGTTCAATAATCTTTGGACGCCACGATCTTGTTCAAGATCCGCCGATATCCAAGCTCGATTTGTTAGTTTGCCGCAATGCCCTCATGTATCTAAACGCAGAGACTCAAAGACGTATCCTGTCTCGATTTCATTTCGCGTTATTGGATCAAGGTTTCCTCTTCCTGGGCAAAGCCGAGATGCTGCTCACCCACGCAAATCTATTCCTGCCAACCGATATGAAGTTCCGAGTATTCTCAAAATCGACCCGCACGAGTATCAAAGATCGGCTTCTGGTGATGTCGCATGTTGGTGACAATGAGGGAGTGGAACAACTTAGCTCTCAGCTCTTGCTAAAAGATCTGGCGTACGAAGTGAACTTATCACCGCAAATCGTTGTCGATTCCGGGGGCATACTGGTGCTCGCCAATGAAAGAGCGCGACTGATGTTTGGTTTAGCGACAAAGGATATCGGCAGACCTTTGCAAGATCTGGAAATCTCCTACAGACCGGTTGAATTGCGTTCAATTATCGAACGTTGCTATGCGGGTAAGCACACCATTCATCTGTCCGGTTTAGAACGGCGCAATAGCGAGGGGGTTCTAAGTTTTGTCGATTTGAACATTACGCCACTTGTACCTTCAGGTGGCACTATAGCTGGAGTCAGTATCACATTCTTTGATGTCACTTTGTCTCACAAACTTCAATCCGATTTGCAGCAGGTCAATCAAGAATTGGAAACTGCCAATGAAGAGTTGCAATCAGCTCACGAAGAGCTGGAGACCACCAACGAGGAATTGCAATCTACGAATGAAGAGCTGGAAACAACGAATGAAGAATTGCAATCCACGAATGAAGAATTGGAAACAATGAATGAAGAATTGCAGTCGACCAACGAAGAGTTAGAAACCATCAATGCTGAGCAGCGCCAGCTAACTGATGATTTGCACCATACAAACTCTTTCTTGAATTCGATCCTTTCTAGTATGAGATCGGCGGTTTTAGTTTTAGATAAGAAACTGGAAGTTCTTGTCTGGAATCCGCGTGCCGAGGACTTGTGGGGATTACGCTCTGATGAAGTGATCGGGCAATCCGTATTCGATCTGGATATCGGTCTGCCGGTAGATCAGCTCAGAGAGCCGCTCAACTCCTTGCTCCGCGACGGTGATTCGGCGAAAGAGTTGACTTTGGGCGCTACCAATCGACGCGGTAAGAGCATAATATGTGACATCATGATTACGAGGTTAGTCAGCTCGGGGAAGGAATCCGAAGGACTCCTAGTAATGCTGGATCAAAAATGAAATCGAATGATTCTAAATCCAACATGACCAAAAAAACGACCGATGCTGTCGAAGAATTGTCTGCGACGCTGGAGGAGCTGCAAGCCAGCACGGAAGAATTGCGAGTTCAAAATGAGGAGCTGGAAGAGGCTCGCAGAGCGCTTGAGCTTGAGAGAAAACGATACCAAGAGTTGTTTGACCTGGCGCCAGACGGCTACTTTGTCACCGACTGTGGTGGCGTAATCAAAGAGAGCAACGAGATGGCGGCCGCATTGCTCGGCGTCACCTGTGAAAGGCTTGTCGGTAAACCGCTCGCCGTGTATGTCGGCAGCGCCTTTCGCCCGGTGCTGTATCAATTGCTTGATACTTTGGCAAAACAAGATGCCGATGTCGTCCGCGATATCGAGCTGGAGATTCGTCCGCGAAAAAAGAATTCATTTTTTTCGTCTCTGACAATTAGAGTAATGAGAAGTGCGCAGGGCGACGCTATCGGCTTGCGTTGGCTTTTGCGCGACATTTCTGAACGGCGAAGACATGAAAAATCTTTGTCCGAGACCACCCAGCGACTGCAAAGAAAAAATGACGAACTAGAGCAGTGGGCGTCTGCGACTGCGCACGATCTGAAGGAGCCAATCCGGATAATGTCGCTGTACAGCGGTATGTTGCAAGATAAATATCGCCCCCTCCTGACTGGCGAAGGCGAGCTTTATCTGAACTTTATCTCCAGCGCCTCGATAAAGGCGATGTCGTTAATTCAGGATTTGCTTACCTACAAGTCCGTGACCGGTCGAGACAAAGTTTTCATTCCGGTTGGGCTGGTCAAGCCGATTAACCAAGCGATTGGTGACTTGAGAGCGGCCTTGCGCGAATCCGGTGCCGAGATCAATTTTGGTAAATTACCAACAGTTATGGGAGACGATGCCCAGCTTACTCAGCTCTTCTACAATCTGTTCAGCAATGCAATTAAGTTCAATAAGAACAAACCACAGATCGACTTGACTGTCGAGAAGAATAGAACTAACTGGACTATCAAGGTTGCGGATAATGGCATAGGCTTCGATCCTGAAAATTCCGATCGAATATTTGATATGTTTGAACGTCTTGATCCACCGTCGTTTCCCGGCAATGGAATAGGTTTAGCACTGTGCAAAAAAATTGTCGAAAATCATGGTGGAACGATCTGGGTGGAAACTATACCGGACAAGGGGTCTACGTTTTGTTTTACCCTGCCTGTTCACATAGAGTAAGTCCAGTCTTGTGGAACTGGTCCGCGTAATCGTCCTTCTTTTCAGTTGGTAAGGTGACCGCTTGATCGACTGATCTGAAGCGGCGAAGAATCCGAGCTATGAAGGCCAGAGACGCTGTGGGGGGCGCTAAGTCGCGAAATTCGCAACCCTTCACCGAAGCCCGTTTCCATGGCGTTCTTGAGAGTGTAATCAACTTTGAAATTTCCAGCACGGGTTGTTATGATTCTTGCTACATTACGGATATACATAACAATCCACCGGATTAAGTCTAAAGCTCCATTTTGTCGATTACTAGTTATTCTGACCTTGAAGGGTAAAGTCGAATGAGCAAAATTGAAGGCCCGCATCTATGGTGTCCGATTGATTTAGTTATCCATGTGATTGGCTCTCGATGGACTATTGCAATCGTCAGAGAGCTCGCCACTGGTTCTAAACGACCGTCCGAAATTGCTCGAGTTATTGGAAAAATTAGCGCGAAAACACTTACCCAAAGACTGAGGGACTTAGAGGAATGGGGGCTTGTTGAACGGGTCGCTTTTCAAGAAATTCCGCCTCGCGTTGAGTACTCTCTGACCGAGCGGGGAAAAGATTTGTTGTATGTTTTGGAAGCCCTGAAGGACCTTGGTGAGAGCTGGCAGCGTTCACTTTCAATCGACGTTCCACCGACGGTAAAAGAACAATGTAGTCATTGTTTTGAGTATTTGTCGCGAGAGATCCCTTCTGAAAACATAGAAAATAATGAGGCTCTGTCAGTTCGCGATGGGAATGGACATGAATCTAATGGCGACGGTCAGGCTAATTGTAGCCACGACGCCAGTAACTTATGCCAGAAGAATCCGCAGACGATCAACCGTATATCCGCAAACTGATATAAATTGGCGCCTCCTCGGGCGGCGGAGAGGCGATAAGCTAATGAGGCGAGAGCTGACTTAAACTAATACCATCTCAATCCGCGAGTACGGCTCAGGATGAGCAAAGAGACGTGAGTCGAGAATGTCGTCACCGCAGGTAGTGTCGGCCGGTTAACCGGTAATCGAACTGAGATTAAACCAGCGTTCGATTATTGCTTTCAAGGCTGCGCGTCCGACTGGTTTAATCAAGCAATCGTCCATGCCGCTCTCGATACACCTATCTCTGGTCTTATCTTCGTAACCGGCTGTCAGAGCGACTATTCGTCGTCGCTTATCACCTTCGTTTTCCGCTTTTCTAATCGCTTGCGTAGCCGCGAAACCATCGAGTATGGGCAAGCGGCAATCCATAAAAATCAAGTCGAATAACGGTGCCGCATCGACGGCCGCTTTTCCGTCGGAGACCGCATCGGCATTGATGCCCAGGCTGGCTAGTTGTTTCATGATTACCAACTGAATCAGTGGATTATCTTCAACTACCAGTACTTTGATTTGCGAAACATCCATATCCGGCGTGCTGTTTTTTGCCGATGATTGTTGGTTGCTTACCAGCTCACGTAGCTCGTTAACCAGTGATTTCATCGATTCATTTTCGATCAAATCCGGCTTAACCAGATGTTTCTGGTCGATTACCTGGTTGACCAGATTGAGCAGCGAGGTGGTTGTTTGAGTGATGCTTCGGGTAATCGATCTCTGTTCTTCCGACTGTTCGCTCTGTTCAAGCAATTCAGTCAGACCGATTATCGAAATAAGCGGAGCCTTAAACTCTTGGAAAAATTGTTTTTCAGAAATCGTCATTGTCGAGTCAACCTGAGAAACCCTCTATTGCCTATGGCAGTAGAGGTTGCAGTTTTGGAAACAATGCAATCACGCTGTAATAGCGATCGATATTTTTCAGAAGGGCGTGACGATTATCTCGTTTCGCTTTGTCGGGATCGTTAACCATCACATCGACGAAGAACTTGTCGACATGAGGAGCCAGAGGTGCAAGCAGTTTTAGAACTTCGTCGTATTCCTGCTCGTTTGCAGGTTGCCTAAATTGACCGCTGGTCTCCCATTTCGCTTTGAAATGTGATTTGAATTGCTCCCAGAGTTCTTTCTCTACCGGCTCCGTCAGCGCGTTTTCATTCAGTGTGTCAGGTGAATCAGCCTTCAGGATATTACCGATGCGAACGCCGGCGCGAACAGTGGCGATGCCTTCTTCTGACTGAAACAGTTTTTCGGCACTGCGGCATCTACTGACTGTGTCCGCCATGTTACTCAGCGGATTACCCGTGCTCAAAACGGCTTCAACGATTTCGCGGCCAAAGCCTTTGTCGAGCAATTTGCCTTTTAAGCGTTGAGTTATGAATTCGTTGAATTCATTTTTCACGGTTTCGCGCGAGAATGCTTTCTTCTTGCCTTTTTCCGAATCGCCATGGGCCAACATGACTTCGAAGGTCGAGATCAATTCATCGGCTAGCCAATCCAGATCGATTGCGAAATCGGCTAATCCATCGACGATTATGTCGACCATGCCTTGTGCATTTCTTCTCAATGCAAATGGATCGCTCGATCCACTTGGTTTTTTACCCAGCGAGAACAGACCAACCACATGATCGAGTTTATCAATCACGGCCACGAACCGACCGACGACGTCCTGGGGTATGCCTTCGTCATTGAATCTCGGCGAGTAGTGCGAGGCTATGGCTTGCACCACTTCCGGTGGCTCACCCTCGAGCTCTGCGTACCAGGCACCGACATAACCTTGCAACTCGGTCAATTCGCCAACCAGGTTGGTGACTAGATCCAGCTTGCACAATTCCATTGTTCGTTCGAATGGAATGGCGATTTTCGGTTCCAATTCTAATTTTGCAGACAACTTGTTCGCGAGCTTCGTCAATCTGTTGGTTTTATCCAGATAGCTGCCCAGACCTTGTTGGAACGTCAGTTGACCGAGACGATCTTTTCTCGCGGAGAGCTTTGTTTTCTGATCATCGAAGAAGAAAAATTTTCCATCGGCTAAACGTGCTCTGAGCACACGCTCGTTTCCTTGTGTAATTTCGCTTTCGGCTGATTTCGTGTCGTTGTTCGAAATCGTGATGAAATAAGGCAAGAGGTTGCCGGTAGTGGCGTTAGTTGTTTCCGGTCTCTCCACAGGGAAGTACCGCTGGTGGTGCACCATGACGGTTTCGAGCAACGTATCGGGAAGGGTTAGATAATCCTCTCCGAATCTTCCGATGATGGCATGCGGCCATTCTGTGATGTTGACCACCTCTTGAAGCAACGGTCCATCAAGTTGTCTTGCTCGTCCTTTTACCGAGTGAGCAATCTCGCCGACTTGTTTTTTAATCAGCTGTTCTCTTTCTGCTGGGCAGGCAAGCACCTTTGCCTCGCGTAGTTTTTCAACGTACTCGTCGACATTCTTAATTTCGATTTTGCCAGGTGCGAGGATGCGGTGTCCGAATGTGTCTCGACCTGCAGAAATGTGCTCCAGTGTGAATTTGACTATGTCGTTGTCGAGCAGCGAAACGATCCAACGAATCGGTCTGACGAATTTCAACTCGCAGTCACCCCAGCGCATCAATCTTTCGCCGGAGATTTGCAGGATGACACGAGGCGCGATTTCGGCAATTACTTCAGGGGCTGGACGACCTGCAATGGTCAGATTCGCGACGAGGTAGAGTTCTTTGCCGTGCTCTTCTTTGTCAAGTTGTTCGACCTTTAAACCATTTTTGTCGGCGAAACCTTTTGCTTGTGGTGTGGGGCTGCCGTCCTCGTTGAATGCCTTTGCAACCGGCGGTCCTTTCACCTTTTTGGTGGTGGTTTCCTGCTTGTCAGCAAGTCCATCGATAATCAGCGTGAGACGGCGAGGCGTTGATAACGTTTTCATCGATGAAAACGACAGTTTGGCTTCCTGTAACTCTTTGCCGAAGTATTCTTCCAGGCGCGTGCAGGACTCTTCTATCTGTCCGGCCGGAAGTTCTTCTGTTCCGATCTCAAGCAAGTATTTCGTCATGTGTCGATTCCATTTTTTTCCGCAGTTATGCTGCGGTCGTGACCCGTGGAGCCGACATTATAGATCGACGGGCAGATTTAGAGGCGCATTGCATGCCGTTCTGTATACATCCGATAATTGCGTGCTGATTGGTTGTCGAATTTGGACGAAATCGTTCCATTCGCTTATGATTAATCGTGGGAATACTCCTGAGATCTCTATTACTATGCAATTAAGTCCGATAATTCGTTTTACAGCCGCCGCACTTGTGGCCGTGGTCACGATGGCTTCTTGCGCCAAGAAAGAGGCCGTCGTCGATGTTCCTGCTGAGACCGGTCCGAAGTGGGGCTTCATCGACCACAGCGGCAAATTTGTAATTAAGCCGCAATTTCGCAGAGTAAAGCGGTTCACCGAAGGCCTGGCTGGCGCCGATCTTCACGCTCGCTGGGGATTCATCGACCGCGAAGGCAAGTTTGTTATCGAGCGCAACTATGAAGATGTGCAGCCGTTCTCAGCCGGATATGCCGGCGTGCAGCAGGGCGGCAAATGGTACATCATCAACAAACAGGGTGTGGTGGTCTGGCCGTCGGGTCCAGTTGCCGCTGAAATCGGATATCCCCACGAGGTCGATGCCGACGCGGAAGATCACGCTGTAATCGTTCCGTATCTTGACGACAAAGCGAAAAAATGGGGCTTCCATGATTTCGGTCCACACGGCAAGGGCGACATCCTGCCGGCTTATGATGACGTCAAGTATTTCAATGATGGACTCTGTCCTGTTTTTGATAACGCCAAGAAAAAATGGGGCTACATTAATAACACCGGACAATTAGTTATCGACTACAAATTCGACACGGCATCCGCCTTCAAGAATCGGGTTGCCGAGTGCGGAATGGGCGATGACTTTGTCTGGGTCGATAAAATCGGAACGATAGCGGTCAAAGATCGATTGCAGTCGATCACAATCTTCCATGATGGCTTGGCTCTCCAACAAAGACATGGCAAGTTCATCTTCATTAAACGGACTGGTGAACCGGCATTTCGTAAGAAATTCCGTTACGCTGACAACTTTGCTGAAGGACTGGCAGTAGTTCAGCCGCTGAAAACCGGCAAGCGCGGTTTCGTCGACTCCACCGGAGAGATGGTTATTCCTCCAGTGTTTGACGATGCGCGCGGATTTTCAGAACAACTGGCTGCTGTCAAAGTTGACCCGGAGCGTTTCTTCAAGGAATATAACGCGGACCTGTCATTAAAGAACGCGCCGCCGGCTGACCCGGATGCCGCCAAAGACGAA
>CAZRMH010000324.1:5717-9475 GCA_964600935.1 uncultured Candidatus Obscuribacterales bacterium | reverse complement strand
TAAAGACGGTCAGCAGCGACAATACTTGGTGGGTGACTGCCTGGAAAGATAGCCCGGTGCCAGGAGTTATAAAAGCCTCGAGTGAATAGCTCGAGGCTTTTTCTTTGGCATAATTTCGTTTTTTCGTCTGGGTCTGGTTCACCATATCTGGTATCAGTTGCCAGGGGGACCCGAGACTACATGGTCGAGTATATGCAGTAGTTTCAAGTGTGCAATCAGGAATTCGATTCTGATTGTTTTGTGTTTGATTTAAAAACGTAACCGGCACCGTATACAGTGCCAATTAACGACGGAGCGCCTCCGTCCTTGCCGTCGATTTTTTTTCGGAGTCTGCCGATGCAAGCGACAATCGCCTCTTCTGTTGCTTCCGAATCAGAACGCCAGACGCGCTCCAAAAGCGCTTGAGCACTAAAAACCTGATTGGGATGCCGAATGAGAAATTGCAGCAGTGCATATTCTTTAGGCGTTAGCGAGAGAATTTTTCCTGCTTTTGTTACTTCGTGAGTGGCAGTATTGAAAGCTAGATCCCCGAATTGTAAGACGTTTGGCAATGAAGTTCGGGGGCGTCGAAGTAGCGCCTTCACTCTGGCGATCAACTCTCTGACGTTGAAGGGTTTCGTAAGATAGTCGTCGGCACCGAGTTCCAGACCGCGCTCCTTGTCATCGATCGTATGAATTCCTGTGAGAATTAGCACGGGAACGTCGCTATTAAATTTCCTCAGAGCCTCGAGAATGTCGAACCCTGTCATGTCGGGGAGACCGAGGTCGAGGACAACAAGATCGTATTCGAAAGACTTCAAGTAGTGCAGTGCGTCTTTACCATTGGAAACCGATTCGACATCGTGTCGTTCGCGCGATAACCAGTCAGCGACGAGTTCGCGGAGTGCCGGATCATCTTCGATTGTTAGTAGCTTCGCCACAGATGGTCTTTAATGCTTGGATTTGAACGATTTGAGCTTTTGTATTATACGAAAACTTTTGCCCACTTTCGTTCGAGGCGAGCTTTCTATCCCTTTGGCTTTCTAACCTTTGCTTTTCAGCCCCACGCTTTTCGGTAATCAAATGGTTCGACTTCGACCTTCTTGAGCAGATAGAGCTCTGACCGATGCGGGGTTGCATTGCTTCCAGCATCTGTTCTGGCGATTGAGACCGATGAGTTGAAATCGTTGCATTCGACAAAGTCGCTCATGGCAATATCGGCAGTGGCAGGCGATTCCGGAAGTAGTGTCGAGTCTGCCGAACGATTCGGAAGTGCTTTATATGTTTCCGGTTCGGTTAGCAATCCTGGCGGGCTGGAATTTAGGGTTTCAAAGTTATTGTGTTTGTTGATCTTTTCACTGACCGTTTCTTGAATGGTAAAGGCGGCGAAGGCGGAACCGTTATCAATGCCCAGTTCCAGTGGGTCGAGAATTGCTGCTAAATGATCAACTTCGACGGTCGCTTGCTCTGGCAAAATCATATCTTCTTCGATGTAGCCTGTTTTTCGATTATCGAATTGTTTCGCTTTCCGAACCGATTGGGGGGCCAGAGCCGCTTTGGAGTGATCGATTAATTGATCGAATAGCCACATGGCGAAATCTTCCGTTTCTTGTTGAGGGTCGCCCCAGCAATCGTTTACTTTCCAGGAGATCTGCTTGGCATCACTGATCACCTTAACCGTCACTATCGGCGCGAGTTGGTCCTCGATTTTGGAGAATGCCATGACAAGCGAAGTTGGCACGATGAAGAATTCTATTTCGTCTTTACTTCCTCGGATTGTCAAACTGTAAAGCGATGTGGAGAAACGAGTTCTGATGTAGGTTACGCTTGATTCAACTTGTCCGTATTTGTTGATTTGCAGTGGTTCCATTACTTCAGCCAGAGGACTGTCGATGACGAAGAGTTCGGTGCCGACTGTGAATCTGTTGTAATGATAGGCGAGTCTTTTGAAATTAGTAAATAGGTTTTCGAGCGTGCAAAAGAGTGCCTCGCGCTCGCGCTTGCTGCGAGCTTTTCTGGCAGCGGAGTTGTTTTGCGCAAAGAATTTTTCAACGTCTTGTTTTTTCGCGGCCATCCAGGTATCCATTTTTTTTGAGTTTGATTGCCCAAAATTGGCAAGAATACCTTCTCTCACTTCGCTAAGGTCGGGTTGAGAAACTGGGTCTTTAGGGCTGTCGTGTCCGAACATTTTTCGGTCGATGTTTTTTGGCAGCGCTAGTTGTTTGGCAGGATGCGAGTCTAGAAACATCCGTTGTCGCTCTTTGGTTTGTCTGTCCATCTTTACCAGATTTATTAGTTTCGCCATCCAAGTATCCTCGAATAAATTGCCAACCATCGGACGGTTGTTCGAGCATAATATTCAGACATTCCGACAAACCGTCGACAAAATTGTTAAATTAGCGACCGGCACTGAGAGTTGTGTGAAACTAATGGACGAGCGGGATATTCAGATACAGCAACTGAAGCAGGAGCTGAAATCGAGTGAAGACCGGACTCGCTTGATCATGGCGAACATTCCGGCTGGTCTTCTGGTCGTTAATAATGGAATGATCGAAGCCGCCAATATTGTCATTGAACGAATGTTTGGTTTTTCTCGTTTGGCACTTGCCCAAAAGTCGCTCTCACTCTTGTTTCCGGACATCGACACCGCAAGTTTTCAATCCTGCAGCTATTTAGAGGAAACTGTTGCTGCCCAAACTGGATCACAGCATTTTGGACGTAAGAGTGATGGCAAACGCTTCCCTTGCGAGATCACGGCAGTTTCCGTGACCACAAAAGCCGGACCTCGAGAGTTTATTTTCGTCTCCGATATAACTGAACGATACGAGCTTGAACAGCTGAAGCGCGACTTCATTGCCATGGTTAGTCATGATTTGAATACGCCTCTGACATCGGTGAGACTTTGCCTGGAGGCGTTCGGGTCCGGAATGTATGGCACCATCAGCGATGCTGGCGCGTTGACCATTAATCGAGTGTCAGCAGATGTCGAGCGGCTGATGGAACTTATTGGTGACTTACTATTCATTGATAAGGTCGAGTCCGGTACTTTGCGAATTCGCCGTGATTTGACTCGATTGGAAACCGTTACTGAGAGGGCGTTGAGCTCGGTTATTGGTTTAAGTCGGGCAAAAAACATCAGAGTTTCGGTTCGGTTTTCGAGTCCAGAGAGTCCTGGAACGAGTGAGATAGAGGATGTCGACATTTTGCTCGACGACGATCGAATGGTTCAAGTTTTAGTCAACCTATTGTCGAACGCGATTAAATTTTCTCCGTCGGGATCTGAAGTGAGAATTCACGCCTGGCTCGCCGCACTTGAGATTTGTTTTGCCGTGGTCGACCGCGGTGAGGGCATCGCGGATTCGCTTAAGGAAACGATTTTCGAGAAATATAGACAGATCAATTCGACTTCGGTTGAAGGAGTGGCTCGCATAAAAGGGTTCGGTCTTGGTTTGGCGATATGCAAATCTATTGTGGAGCAGCACGGTGGGCGAATCTGGGTAGAAGATACTCCGGTGTCAGGTAGCACGTTTCAAATTCGCATTCCGGCATCCGGTTGAGATTTGCGTTCGTTCGAGACGCCCGGGCGGCGGGCTGTTTCGATGCGTCGACCGAAAACGTAGTCTGGTCGAGGCGTTTGGGTGGTCGCGATTCTAAACCGATATCGGTTGAGATTTGCGTTCGTTCGAGACGACCGTCCGGCGGGCTGTTTCGATTCGTCGACCGGAAACGTAGTCTGGTCGAGGCGTTTGGGTGGTCGCGATTCTAAACCGATATCGGTT
>CAZRMH010000324.1:0-5617 GCA_964600935.1 uncultured Candidatus Obscuribacterales bacterium | reverse complement strand
GAGATTTGCGTTCGCTCGAGACGCCCGTCCGGCGGGCTGTTTCGATGCGTCGACCGGAAACGTAGTCTGGTCGAGGCGTTTGGGTGGTCGAGATCTTAAACCGATATCGGTTTAGAATTTTGTTTTGTTCGAGATGACTGTCGGAAAGCCTGTTTTGGGCGGATGCAGAGAATTTGTAGTTCGGGTTGAACTGTTGTCTTTTGACCGCATTTTGTTAATCCCCGCGGGTATGTTAGTAGGAGTCGCAAAAGAGAAGCATCGAGTATGCAGCGTCCTTCGGGAACCGGCGAATGGAAAGCAGATGTTTGTCGCGCATGCGGCAAGCAAATCGGCTCTACTATTTCTGGATCTATTACTGCCTGGATTTTTAAGGATAGCTGCTGCACCTGCAGTGGGTCGCGTGAGACGTTGCAGGAACCGTCGCTGGAACAGCAGCGAGAATTACCAGGTGAAACAGTGGCGCCTGTTGAAACTACGCCCGCGCCACCGCGTGCGCCCAAGCGCGATTTGTTAGCCGGACCGGCGCGTGGTTCGTCAGATCTTGTCTCAGGCTCCAGGCTGGATGCCATTGTTCGCAAGATCGTTGATCCACCACCGTATGGCGACGCGACATTGTCCACCGACGCGTCTTCAGCGGACAACTCGACCTTGCCAATTGCTGATTCGATTTCATCTGGAACCGGTAGCTCCTCGTTCTCCAGACGTGCCGATTCGAGTTCAACGGCCGTGTCGGCGGAACGCGCGCAACTACTGGCGGTATCAGCACCGTCAGCAGTGGCAGAAAAAGCGGTGGTATCGTATTTGCCACCAAATTCTCCGACTAAGTTTGGTGAGCGCTATGAAATGGTTGATGTCGTCGGGGAAGGCGGCATGGCAATGGTTTACAAAGTCAAAGATCTGGTTCTCAATCAGTTTTTTGCAATTAAGGTAATCCATCCGGAATTGGCTAAGGATGCACATAGCCGGAAGCGGTTCGAAATGGAAGCTGCTACTGCGCGAGTGCTAAATCACGCCAATGTTGTGACGATGTATGCTTTTGATATATCACCGGATGGCATTCCTTACTTGATTATGGAATATGTCGAAGGGCAGAATTTGAGCACGATTCTTGCCGAGAAAACGCTGCCTCTCTCGACCTTTTACGACACTTTTATTCAGGTTTGTAGCGCTCTTGCTCATGCTCATTCTCGCGCTGTCGTTCATCGCGATATTAAACCGAGCAACATTCTCGTCGCCAATCTCGGTGCCAAACATATATGGATTAAACTGGCTGACTTTGGAATTGCGAAGATGCTCGCGCCTGGCGGTGAAGACGCCAAGACGCTGACTCAAACCGGCGATTTCCTGGGTAGTCCGTTCTATGTCAGTCCGGAACAGGCCGTAGGCGATGAGATCGATGCTCGTTCAGACATCTATTCTTTAGGCTGCGTCATGTTCCACGCATTGACTGGTCGTCCACCGTTTAACGCGCCCAGTAATGTGAAAATTATTTTGCAGCAGATCAATGATATGCCACCATCGCTGGCCAGTCTGGCGAGCAATATTCCACCCAGTTTGGAGCGCATTATCCATCGCTGTCTGGAAAAACGACCAGAGGATCGCTATCAAAACGTTTTCGACCTGCGTTCCGACCTACAGCTCGTGCAAGAAGGAGAAGAACCTCAGCTGCGTCGCAGTAAGAAAGAACCGGCGCGCGAGTTGAGCGAGTTGCTTGATCTGCATAAAGAAGACAAAAAGTTGAACACGGTTTTTGAAGGTGTTTTGTCTTTCGATATGCGAATCAATAATGTGTTGGAGCGAATTATCGAACTCGCGGTGCCTGGGGATTCGCTCCTCAGAGTGGAATCTGCCAATCCCGACTTCACAGGAATAATCGCGATTCGCGATGGCTACCAGGTTCTCGGCGCGAAGATTTTGAAACAGCCGATTCAGGGCTATCAGGCGTTTCGCAAAATTATGTCGCTTGCAGATGGTGTGTTTCGGTATCAATCTATTTTTTATACGGACTACAGGTTGCCGGATGATTCGTTGCAGATCAATTTGAATTACATTCTGTTTCTCTATCCGAGCATACCTGAATCCCCGGCAGAGTTAGTTGACCAGGCTGCTTTACGGGATTTGGTATTTGCCGTTCAATCGGATGAAACGATCAATTCATCTGCCATCGCAGACGATACCAGAGAGGTTTCGGAGAAAACATCTGAGATTTCAAATCTTGGTTTCGACGATGATGAGGAGCGTTGGGTGGCGCTTGGGCAGAATCAGAACGAGAAGCCCAGATCAAAATTTGCCGGAGTGGGTGGTCTTGCTGCCTCTGCGGATGAAGAGCTGGGAACGGCTAAACGACCAGTCTCAAAGAAACAGTCGATTATTGCCACCAAGCTTGCAGCTCTTCTGAAAAATTATAAGCTCGAAGTCGCAATGTCGATCGGTGTAGCAGTGCTTTTGATTTTTCTTGCTCTTTTCTCTGCTATAGCGATCAACAAGAGCACGGCTCCGAAAGCAGTGGTTTCAGGTTCTGCTGTTCAAAAAGCAAAGACTTCCAAGAATTCCGTAAAAGCAGGCAAAGCAACGAATAAGAAACGCAAGAAACATGCAACAAAGCGTTCGCCGTAGCTAAGAAGTTCCAGCAAGCAAGAATGCTGCAAATGATTGTGGCACCATATGTATTGGGTTGTCAGTGTATTCTGATGAACTTTCGGCGTCTCGGATTGCAGCTTGGAGTCGATAATGGACTCTTAGACTCTTATCTGTCGCTCAGTCACCGCTATTGGTGGCAGCTCAGGCGCCACTAGTTCTGGTGGCAGGCCGTTCGCGCCGATTATGTGAAAAATAGCCAGAGACAGCCATCCGGTATTGCTTTATAATTCTTCAGCGAACGCAACTGGCGCGCCATATCGAAGAAATACATGGTGGAGATGTGATGAATATCAACTCGATGGTATCAGTCAAAGATGCAGCAGCTTTACTGGGTTGCGACAAGAAATACGTTCGAGAAAAACTTGAGCAGGGTCAACTAAAGGGCGAAAAACGCCTCGATGGTGGCAAAGAAAAGTGGTTCGTTCAAAAGAAAGCCGTTGAAGAAGAATTGGCTAAGATGCCGATTGTCACACCTACTGGAACATATCAACTTGGTGCCGATGGTCGTGCTCAAGTCGCCACTGAAGCAGTTGTTGAATCCGTCGAAGTAACTGCACGACGCCGACGGAGAAACACACGTGCGACCAAAGCGGACAATGATCTTTTCTTTGGTATCGACGTAGAGACTGTTGATGTACCGGTCGTGGAAGACGTTCCGGCAGAGCCGGGTGTTAATCAAAGCTCAGAAGTTTTGAAATCGATAATTCAGACGTCTGCTGATCACCCGAAAGGTCTTACATTCGAGCGTACGAAAGCGCGCGAATCAATGAAAAATTTTCGACCAGATGGACAGATCGAATTTGAGGATTATTTTGAAGAGCCCTCTGCTGAGGCAGTTCCAGCTATAGATCCAAATCAACCATTGTTGAATGTTGTTCAAGCGATGGTAAAAGAATTTTCGAAGCGACTGGAAGCGTATCGTCAAGTCAACACACTTTTGGCTTTGGAACTCGAAGATAAGTCAATGCAACTTCGCTTGCTTCCTGATTTACAGAAGAAGGCGGCAGAGGTCTATCGACTAGAGTTCGAAGGACAAGCGCTGAAAAAACAGATTGCCTGTATGGAATCTCAGCATTTCGACACTTTGGTTTTGCTCCAGAAAGCGGAGGAAGAAGCTATTCCGCAGCTGCAATCGAGACTCGAGGAAGAGTACCGAATGCACAGTATTGAAGTCGCTCGCTTAAGAGAACAGCTTCATCAGTATGCAGTGAGGCTGCAGCAGGCTGAGATCGAACAAAGCACTGTTGGGCAGTTGGAATCCGCGTTGCATGACGTGATTGAACAGAAAGAGATGATGCTTCGCCTTGCGCAAGCTGAGATCGATCGGGCGCGGAAGGAACGTGATGCTGAGTTTAGAAAGCTCACCCTGGATGCGGAGCGTGTTTGGAAGGGTAAGGATCAGGAACTTCGTAAGATTGCTGCTGAGGCTGAGCGCATTAAATCGGAGAACGAAAACTTAGCAAGAGTCGCTCAGGAAGCGGAAAGGCAGAAGCTTGAGACGGCAATGGAGATTGAGCGAATCCAAGCTGAAGCTGCTCAGTTGTTGCGTGCTAAAGACGCAGAGCTCGAGGAAGCTGCGCGGATTAAGCGTGAGAAGGAATTTGAACTTGAACTCTTAGCTGATGAAGCCGATTTGATTACGCAGGAGAAGAAAATCGCCCTTGCAAATTTGGATGAAAGGCTTTCTCAAATTGCACTGCAAGAGCAGAACATCGCTAAGCTTGAAATAGCGCTGCGTGAAACTTCTGAGCGTAAAGAGTTGGAGACACAGCTCGCTAATGCTGAAGCGGAACGTGTCGCCAGCGAGATGTCCAAAGAAATTGAATCTTTAAACGAGCGAATCTCAAAGATTACAGTTCAGTTGGAAGCGGCGAAAACACCATGGTGGCGTCGTTGGTTTCTGCCGGCCTGACTTTTGATTCGTCAGTCGAATCAGGGTTTTGATTTCCCTAAAGTGAGCAATTTTTTGCCGTGTATTGTGTCAGGATGCGAATTCCTGGCTTAGCAAAAATCGCTATCTATGGATCTCCATCGGGGGCTCTGGTAAAGTGCTTGGTGGGTGTAGCAACAGGTTCATGCTGACCCATGAATGGATTTCTTAATGAGCGACGACGAACAAAAGCAGCCGCCAGACGATCCGAATTCAACCACTGGTCGCCGAAGACGCAAGCCATTTACACGAATGATGGATATTTCCGATCAGTTCATGTATGAGACTTTTGAGATGGGCGCGGATCTTTCGGGGGATGAACAGCAGATTCAGCCGTCCAATCCTGATGCTCGTCCCGAGGCGGCGGTTGAACCTGATTCCAGTTCTGGTCTTTCTTCGCTTTTGGGATCTGATGAGGGAGAGGATAATCCGCAGGTAACAACTTTCTCGTCGCTTATGCAGTCCACTGGTGAGTTTCAAATTCCCAAAAAATTGCCATCTGCACCCTCGGCGCCTCCAACAGGTTTCGGAGGACCGCCCAGAACGGCTGCGCCGCCCAGTGGATTCGGCGCACCACCTGCACCTCCTGCTGGGGCTTCAGGGGCGCAACCAGCAACTGATGAAGCGTTTGGAGCTCCAGCTTCTCCGTTTGCGCCGCCGTCTGCGATGGGCGAGCCTGCTGCACCTCAGGCACCATCACTGTTTCAGAAGTTGGCGGGTCCATCGGCGGCGTCCGTTGAGGGCGCTTTGCCAACACCGTCATCTCGGCCGCCTGAACCTCCAGCGCCTTCTGCGCCTTCGGCGTTTCAACAGTTCGCGCCACCATCATTACCCGGAACTCCTGGTGGATTTGGTGCGCCTCCAGTAGCCGCGCGGCCTGCCGCACCGGGTTCGGGACGCCCAGTGTCACCAGGTTCTTCTCAGTCGGGTTCGGGAGGAACGCCTTCGCCAGGTTCTTCGCCGTCACCAGGTTCGGGACGCCCAGTGTCACAAGGTTCTTCTCAGTCGGGTTCGGGAGGAACGCCTTCGCCAGGTTCTTCGCCGTCA
>CAZRMH010000323.1:0-9517 GCA_964600935.1 uncultured Candidatus Obscuribacterales bacterium | reverse complement strand
CACTGAAATAGAGAACGGCATCACCGGCGGTGATGGTTCCCAATGCAGCGCGGACAATAACACCGAACCAGACTATGATTGTGCCAAAATTACTGAGCGCACCGAGGAAGAAATTTACAATCTGCGATTGCTTTTCAACACCTAGTTCAACCTCATAATACTTCTTGCAAAAATAGTTGTACCGTTCAATCAAATAGTTTGAGAGACCAAAAAGTTTCAACTCTTTGACAGCATTTTTATCACCCATGAGCCATGAGATATAGTGTCTGAGCCGCGTTTCGCCGGAGTTCTCCGTAAAAGCCTTCCACCTTGATCTAGCAAAATGCGCGGAGGTAAACATCTGCGGTAGCGTAGTGACTGCCACTATTATTGGTGCCAGCCAATGTAGCGTAAAGAGAACTATCAAATATGACGTCATGGTCAACATTGATCCGATCAGCGAAAAGAGCATCCAGATCAGGTTCCACGCGCTCATCGATGAGCCACGCAACGCGCGTTCCAACTCATCAAGATTTTTACTGTTCTCGAAGAACGCCAGGTCGAGATCGCTGCACTTGCGCATGATTTTGTTTTGAACAAAGAGTTCGAAATTCATTCGCGCTCGACTGGAAAGTATCGATTGAACGCCGTGAACTAAACGTCCACCAACCCAAATTCCTAGTTGTAGAGCAAGAAGCGTGAATAGAGAACCGAACTGTGAGGCTTGAAACAGGAGCGAGACTCCCCAGAAACTGCCCCATGATGCGCCAGTTGTCGTAAGTGCGGCGAGCTTGTCGACAAGCAATTTCATAATCCAGAGCTGCGCGATTGGCTCGATCGCGTTGACCAGCGCAAGGAGAATCAAAATTGGAGTGAGAAAAGGACTGGAACATAGCACCAGGTAGAACCCGCGCCATAAGAGCACGAGCGTTTCCCAGGCGTTTTTGCGCATTGAGGTCTTTTCTGGAGCCAATGTTCAAACCCATTTGCCAGATCACTAATCAAAGCATACTCCAGCCACATTTAGCTGTCACCCGAGAGCTCCCGTTAAATACGGAAAGAGTCGCTAACGCGCATAACTAAGCAACGTCAGGCAATATTCCAATCCGAACCTATTTGAGAGTAGCTTTGCCGCCGCCGTTGAAGACGGTGTAGTCGAAAGTGAAGGCAATGTCTACTTTGTCCGGTGAGCCTTTAGGCAGGTTACCGAATGGACCGGCATTCTTAATCGCGTCGGTCGCCGCTGTATCCGCGAGCATCAGACCGGATGAGGTCTTTAATCGAACAGATGAAACTTTACCAGAGCTGTTCAGTTTAAAAGCGACAATAATTTTCGCACTCTCGTTACCACGCGGAGGGAACCAGGCTTTTCTGATTTTCTTTTCCATCTCGGACAGATAGAGACCGAAATCAGCTTCGTCAACTTCGCCACCGCCGCCGCCACCATCTGATGGAGCGCCGCCCGTAGAGGCGGACGGATCGCCTGTGCCTTGACCACTCGCAGTATCCGCTGGTGGCGCAGCTGGTGCTGTTGGAACTGCTGCTACAACCGGAGAGTCTTTCACTACCGGTGGTGCTTCAACTGGTTTTGAAACTGGTTTCTCGACAATTTTTTCAACTGGTTTAGGTTCAACCGGATTAGGCTCAACCTTAGGCTGAGACTTTGGTTTCGATGGTTCCGGTTGCGGTCGTTCTTTCGGCGGAGGAGGTGGCTCTTCCAGGATCATGTCAATCACAGTAATTTGTTCGTCTGGCTTCTTACTGGCTACGGAAAATGCCGTCGCCAGAAGAACGAGTAACACAGCACAGTGCGTCAGATACGAACCGCCGAAGACCGGCGCGAAACGAACACCTTTGGCAGGCGGATATAGTGGATTATTGCCGCGAGCGGCAAACAGATAAGCATCTTGCGCCACATAGAAAACAAAACAGGCGTAGAGAAACGCAAAAGTCAGTACTGCGGGGTGGGTCACACTGAGTCCCAGTGCGGTCCCCAGATCAGTATTGAACGGAATGTTCAAACTGGTGGCGATGCCCTGCATCATGGAGAGAGCCAGAGGACCAAAACACGCCGAAGCGACGAAGAAAGTGCTGACCACTGCCGACGAGAGGAAAACCAAACCTGAAGAGGTTTGACCGAGATAGAGGTGACCTAGCCCTGGAACTAGCGAGAGCGAAAACGCGCGTTTCGGATCTTTTCCCAGAGGCTTAAAATCGGCGACAACGTCGAAATCAGCATCTTCTTGAGGATGTCCATCGGGCCCAGACTTAGTGTCTGCCGAATCCGATCTAGGTTTATCCAAGATTTTCATGAAGAGCTGCTTGATAGATGTCCCGTTGATATCCCTTTCGAAGTCAGTAATTCTCGCACAGGTAAGGCTACTTGGAGAGTCTGAGCTTCCATACCGATAAGACTTGATAAGTTTATCGTAGCAAAGAGTTTAGCATTGAATGCTAATGGAGTTCTTGAGGTGCTTGGCATCTAACAGCAACCTCTTTGAGGGAAGGCTACTGGAATCAGGCTATTGACCTGGATAAAAGTTTGATTAGCTAACGTTACAAGCGAAACGCTGGCGAAATAATTGCCGGAAAATATCCACCTGTATATCGTTTTAAGACACTGGGTCGGCTTTGGGTTCGACTTTCTCAGACGAAGTCCCGACCATGAGAGCGTAATAGACGATCGCCGACGCGGCTAGACCGACAAACCAGGCATATTGATAGACCGGTTTCAAAACCTCGAACCCTGGTACTGCGCCTATCCAGGCAAATATGCAACCGACGATGGTCGCCACAACCGCCTTCCAATTCCAACCACCCTTATATGTGTAATCGCCGTCCTCCAAGTAGAGATCCGGAAGATTGAGCTGGCGTTTGCGAATCAGCCAGTAATCCACGATCAGGACTCCGGCAATTGAACCGAGCCCACCGGAATAACCCTGCAGCCAGTCGAAGATGTACGCAGAGGCATCGGACAACAGGCGCCATGGCTGCATCATCACGCCAATAATGCCGGTAATCAGACCGCCCGTTTTGAATGAAATATATTTCGGAAACGCATTTGCAAAATCGTTGGCAGGCGAGACGACATTAGCAGCGGTGTTAACGCAGAGCGATGCAAGAACGATAGTGAACATGGCAATCGCGATGATCCACTTCTCTTCGAAGTGTCCGACGAGTTTCACTGGATCCCATAGCTCGGTCATTGGAACGCCTGCGAAAATAATTATTGCAGCCGAAGTGATGAGAACTCCCATTCCGGAATAAATCGTCATCGAAAGTGGCAGAGCCACAACTTGACCGATCGTTTGTTCTCGTTGGCTCCTGCCGAAACGAGTGAAGTCTGGCATATTGAGCGAGAGTGTCGCCCAGTAGCCGATCATCGCTGTTAAAGAAGGAATGAACACCGGCATAAAAGAGGCAAGGTCGTTTAATTTCGGTGGCTGCGCGAGAATATGACCCAGACCGTTTGCCTTGCTGACAGCCCATCCAGCCAGCACAGCCGTCATGATGAACACGTATGGTGCCGTCAATCCAGCAAGTCTTTTGACTTGATCCATACCGCGATAAATTACTAGAATATTCATCGACCAAAACAGACCGAACGAAACCCAGGCAGAGAGGGGATGTCCTGCGATCTGACTGTTCAGGCTCGACCATCCCGGAATGATTTGAGCGAATAGCATATCGAGGGCCTGCCCACCGATCCATGCTTGAATTCCGAACCATCCACAAGCCACCAAAGCCCGCATCAACGCTGGCAAGTTGGAACCATACGTACCGTAAGCCGCGCGAGCGAAGACAGGAAACGGGATACCGTATTTGGTGCCTGGATGCGAGTTCAAAAGAATTGGTATGAGGACAATCACGTTACCGATAAAAATAGTAAGAAGCGCTTGCCACCAGCTCATTCCGGTGGCGATCAAACCAGATGCGAGCATATATGTCGTGATGCATGCGGACATGCTCATCCATAGAGTGGCGAAATTGTAGGACGTCCAGTTCCGGTTGGCGATCGACACAGGAGCCAGATCGTGGTTATAAAGAGGACTGGAAACGAGAACTGAAGAGTCGACAATTTCGACTCGACCGTCTTCGTAATGCTTCACTTCGTGAATTTGTTTAGTCATGTGAACCTTGAGAACTATCACGCGAATCAGTCGTCAGGGGCGCCTTATACAGAATACATGGTTCAATCTGGTTTCATATTGATTGAGGAAAAAAACCGATCAAACTATCAGTGCCAGGTGTTCGTTATATGATGTCAGACTGCCTCTGAGTCATATACTCAACCATGATTCGTGGCGAAAAGTGAAAACCGGCTCGGAGTCTCCATGAACGTAGTATTCCTCTCTCCTCATTTTCCGCCCAACTTCAAACACTTTGTCACCCAGCTCCAGCAGCTCGGCGCCAACGTCCTCGGACTGGCCGACGTGGCTTTTGATTCAGTGGATCAAGAAGTCAAAGATCATCTGACCGAGTATTTCAATGTGCTCGACATGCACAATTACGACAACGTTTTGAGAGGCGTCGGATACTTCACTTATAAGTATGGAAAAATCGATCGCATCGATTCGCAAAACGAGTATTGGTTGGAAACAGAAGCGCGCTTGCGAACGGACTTCAACGTTTTCGGCGTCAAAATCGATCAGATCGGTCGAATCAAACGCAAAACCGAGATGAAGGCGGTCTTTGAAAAGATTGGACTAAAGCCATCACGTGGTCGGATTTGCAGAAACGAAAAGGAATTGCGCGCCCTGATCAAAGAAGTTGGTTTTCCCGTAGTGGCCAAACCCGATATCGGTGTCGGTGCCGCCGCCACGTATAAAATTTCCGACGAAGCATCGATCAAACACTTCCTCGATGACAAGCCTCCATGCGACTACATTGTTGAAGAGTTTCAAAATGGACAGATCGTTACTTATGATGGTTTAGTCGATCGCGAAGGCAAAATTGTTTTCAACACTTCGCATCGATACAGCGGTGGCATTATGGATGTCGTCAACGACGATCTGCATGTCTACTACTGGAACGAGCGCGTAATCAATCCTGAAGTAAAAAGACTCGGTCTGGAAATACTCAAGGCATTCGATGTAAGAGAGCGCTTTTTCCACTTCGAATTTTTCGACAACAAGGGGGTAATCGCGCCACTTGAAGTTAACATGCGCCCACCAGGCGGTTTAACACTGGACATGTTCAACTTCGCTTACGATTTTGATTGCTATAGACTCTGGGCCGAATTGCTCGTCACAGGCGACTGCGAGCGTTTCACTGAACAACCATATTTTGTTATGTATGCATCACGCAAAGATCATATTCAATACAAACACACTCACGAAGAAGTGCTTCACAAGCTGAAAGACTTGCTTGTTTACAACGAACGTCTTGCAGACGTATTCGCTCGGGCAATCGGAAATCATGGATACGTTTTGCGACATGAGGAAATTGAGCCACTTATGAAGGCAACGGAATTCATTCACGAATTGCGCTAATCAACCGCCGCTGAGCGCACATATTATGTGGACGACATCAGTCGGAGCGACTTCCGAATTGAGGTTTCGTGCTTCTGCTTGATTAATAAAAAGTTTGATGTGCTCCCTGATTCCGCCTTGCTCGTCGATCATACGGAACTTGATACCAGGATACTTCTCATCGAGGTCGCTCAAAATTTCCTTCAATGATCCGCCTTCGCCTTCCACACAGTTTTCTTTTTTAGTGTAGGAACGAAGCGGGCTTGGGATGTAGACCTTCATGCTCTATGTCTCTAAGGATGTAAGTGAATACACTTCCGGAAGATGACGGGCGATGCACTGCCAGGTTTCACCTTCATCATTGCTGGCCCAAACCTCACCACCCGTGGTGCCGAAGTAGAGTCCGACCGGTTTTGCATAGTCCGCAGTCATGGCTTGACGCTTCACTGTGAGGTAGGCGTTATTGGGTGGAAGTCCCTTGTCCTGTCGTCTCCAGCTATCACCACCGTTGGTTGTGACGTAGACCGCCGGCTTTCCATCAGGACTGGTTCGCGGCCAGACTTCGGTGCCATCCATTGGGAACATCCAAGCTACGTCTTTGTTCTCTGGATGAACTACCACAGGAAAGCCGATGTCTCCGACACCTTCAGGCATGTTCTTGCCGACTCGAATCCACTGATCGTCGGGCCGATCGATGCGATAGAAGCCGCAATGGTTTTGATGGTAGAGGCGATCCGGTTGAGCTGGATGTAAAACGACGCAGTGAGGGTCATGACCAAATTCGACGTCCGGGCTAGGAATCCAATCGGCCTCTACGCCTTTGTTCAACGGAGTCCAATTTTCACCTTTGTCCTTAGATTCAAAAATTCCGCCGATTGAAATTCCGAGATACATATGATTCTTATCGCGAGGATCGATCAGGATCGAATGTAAGAATTGTCCATCCGGAGTGGTGCCACCAAGATCAGCCCACTGTGGATACATTTTATTATCGTTGAATCCCGAGACCGAATTCCATGTGTCACCGTTATCTTCTGAGATAAACAAACCGGCTGGTGATGTTCCTGCGTACCATACACCAGGCTCGCTGTCATGTCCCTGGGTGATCCAGAAGGTTCGCTGAACGACGCGTTTTGCAGTTTTCACGGCACCTGAATTTCCAGCTGCAGACGATGGATCGACGGTTTTCGATTGAGAATCATCTTCAACCTTTTCGAATGCTGGCGGCTTCGAAGCTTCGGTCCAGGTTTTGCCACCATCTATAGTGCGGAACACGGTTGGTCCGAGGTGACCGGTCTTCGCTGCCATCAACATCACACCGGGAGTTCTCGTGTCAGCGACGAAGTGATGGATGATATGACCCAAGAAAATTGGATCGGACTGCTCCCATTGGGAACGGTCGCTGTTGGCCTTCAGAACAAACGCACCTTTTCTCGTTCCTACAAACAGACTGACCGTTTTTGTTGCGACACTAGCAGCCATTGAAACCTCACCGCAATCTTGAAAATCGAAACGAACTACTTCCCTCCGCGAAACTTTCATGCAGGAGTCGAAGTAACTGCCATGATTTTAGCAGATGAGCCGAAAAGCCTTACCAACAGAGGATGCGAGGGCGAACGACCTTTGCTGGCGGGCGCCGAATTTTCCACAAAAATACCCCATCTGAGTGATACGGGAATTCGGCGCTTGGAGGATAATCGAAGTGAGCCCAATAGTTCATGTTGAACCGGCTCGCTTCGCTGTGATCTTTTGGAGACCCGACCGTGGACGCAATTGCTTTTGAAAATCAACTAAAGGACGATGGATTCATTCCTCACGAAGGACCGACTGCTCGACTAGGCGAACTCCTGCTGGCCGCTGGAGTGATTGAACCCAACCTACTCGAAGCGTCACTAGCCGCGACGCAAGCGCGACAACTGCCCTTAGGCAGGATCCTTGTAGAGAACAACCTGCTCCAACCTGAGATTGTAATCAGAGCGCTAAAGCTTCAGTCACTGGTACGCACAGGAAAAATTTCAATCGACTCTGCCAACGAGAAGCTGATCAGAGCCATCGGACCTTCGCAGCGCCGGATGCAGGGCTGATATGCCGCTGGCATCCGACCTCGAGCAATTTAATATTGAGGTATGGAGGAGTCAACTTGTTCAGACCAGGCCAGGATTCCGCCGGTCATGTTACGCAATTTTTTGAAACCAGATTGCTTGAGGAAATCGACAGCCATTCTGCTGCGCCCGCCTGACCGACAGTAGACGATTATGTCAGCAGCTGAATCAAGTTCGCCAAAACGCGATTGCAGTTCACCTAGAGGAATGTGGATCGTGTTTTCGAAATCGATTTTACAGAAATCCACTTCGTTTTGATTGCGAACATCGAGAAGAACGACTTCCGTCGGTGTTTCCTTGATAATTTTCGCAACATCTCTAACTTGAACTTCTGAGCCGTTTACTACTGAACCGTTGGTCATGGTGTCACTACCCTTGTTGATGGTGCCGATGTCCTTATCACTTTTGCGGTCAGCACTGCCACTGCCTGTGGTGCCCGGCTTGGAGCAATAGACATCCTGGTCGATAAGCGTCGTTATCGCTGGATGTTCGCCGCAAGATGGACAGTCGCTTTTGCGCTTAATGGAAAGTTTTTGAAACTCCATATCCAGCGCATTGTACAAGAGAATTTTACCAATCAATGGCGTACCTTCTCCGAGAATAAGTTTAACTACCTCAGTAGCTTGAAGGGTCCCAATCACCCCGGCAAGCACACCGAGAACACCACCTTCGGCACAATTCGGCACGGCATCAGGAGGGGGAGGAACAGGGAACAAGCAGCGGTAGCAAGGACCTTCAGGATGGCAGAATACGCTGACTTGTCCGTCAAAACGAAAAATCGACCCGTATACATTTATCTTTCTGGCGAGCACGCAAGCATCGTTAATTAGATATCTGGTGGCGAAATTATCGGTGCCATCGACAACATAATCGTAACCAGCAATTGTTTCGATCACATTCTCTGCACTCAAACGAATGCGATGGCTGACGATCTCGATCTCCGGATTGATCGCAGCAAGTTTTTTCCTGGCAGTCTCAGCCTTTGATTCACCGACATCACCAATCGAATAGAGAACCTGCCGTTGGAGATTACTCAGATCGACGTTGTCGAAATCGACGAGTCCAAGCTTCCCGATACCGGCAGCGGCGAGATACAAGGAGGCGGGACAACCAAGACCTCCAGCGCCTATTATTGCGACACTGGCGGACTTCAACCGTTTCTGTCCTTGCAGACCGACTTCGGGCAAGATTATGTGTCTTGCATATCTCGATTTTTCGCTTACGCTCAGCTCAGTCATATTTAAAACCTATCGCCGAATCGAAATCTAAACTTACGAGAAGTGCTTGATCAGCCGCTCGTAGGTTTCTGTCAAATCTTCCGGAAGAATTCGTGCTTCAGCAATTGCCGTCATGAAGTTGGCGTCACCGATCCATCGCGGAACAATATGCAAATGCAAGTGTTCTTTAACACCCGCTCCAGCAGCGCGTCCGAGGTTCAATCCAATATTGAATCCATCGGGATGGTATTCACCTTGAAGGATAGTTTGCAGTTGCTTAGTCAACTCCATCATTTCGGTAGTCGTCTCTCCATCCAAGCCAGCAAGCGACGCTTCGTGCTGGTATGGAATCACCATGACGTGCCCGCTCGTATAAGGATATAGATTCAAAACAATAAAATTGAATTTGCCACGAAACAGAATCAAATTGGTGCGGTCGTCATTATTTTCGAGCAATGCACAAAACACGCACCCAGGCGCTTTATCGACATTGGTAATATATGTATAACGCCAGGGTGTCCAGATATGTTCCATTAGTTCAACTATACGCTAGAGATATTTCGAATCGATATACGCCAGTAGTCTCGCACCGCATATGGTGAGGCTCAGGAACCCTCACTTGGCAATGGTCACAAGTCGACGAAAGCTGCTGCCGGAAAATTAATTTTACCAGTTTTCACCGACTCTTTTTAACGGCGTCGGGAGCGCGTTTTCAAAGGACTTCCATCCCAGGGTTTTTACCCCTCTA
>CAZRMH010000322.1:0-9553 GCA_964600935.1 uncultured Candidatus Obscuribacterales bacterium | reverse complement strand
GCGCGAGCGGCTCTACGAGTCGATCCGCCACATCCAGGACGAGAAGGTCCAGAAGCAGTACCGCGAGTTCATCAGCCGTCAGCTCGATGAATGGCGCCGCAAGCGCCTCGCGCGCATCGTCCTCGCCGCGATGGTCGAGGGTTTCAAGACCGAGTGCCAGGACGTGTTCCGCAAGTACTTCGACAACGTGCAGGCGTTCAACCGCAACACGACTGTCCGTGCTTCGTCGGGCTCCATGTACCGCTCGGGTCCGGATGAGGACTTCATGCGCAAGATCGAGGCGGACCCCGAGCTGAACATCACGTCGGCTCAGTCCAAGTCGTTCCGCGCCGAGGTCGCGTCCGTGGTTGCCGCCTACATGACGGACAACCAGACCGTCGAGGTGCCGCACACCTGCTACGAGCCCCTGCAGCGCGCCATCGAGCGCTTCGTCTGCGCGAAGGTGAAGGACACGGCCCGAGTGCTGAACTCGGCCAACGCCGGCACCGAGGAGGAGCGTCGCAAGCTCGCCACCGTCAAGCAGCGTCTCGTTGCGGAGCACGGCTTCGACGAGTACACCGCTGACGAGGTGCTGAAGGAAGCCGAAGAGACGCGCGACTTCTTGAAGGAGGTCTAATCGGGCGGCAATAAGTAGGAACGGCGCAAGTCGTTCCTGCTTAATAGGATCGACTTCGGTCGAAACCTATATATTGCAAAAGCGAGAACGCAGGCAGCAATGCCTGCGTTCTCTGCTTGCCTGGTTGATTTCTGGACGGGAGTTTCAAGCGTCCTCTCGGTAGAGTGTGGCCTCGTATTTTTTTGGAAGGGCGAAGCGTGGCTCGTGCTGCGCTTCTCCTTTCTTTTTTTTTGCCGGCCGCACCAGCCTTCTGGGCGGTTCAAACTTAACCGGCTTCTCAAAACTAACTGAAGCAGGAGGTTATCCGCATGTCTAACGACAAGACTCACAAGGCGGACGTTCAGGCCAACCTGAGCTCCGTTACGGTTTACGACCACAGTTCGCGTCCGTTCCCACTGACGATGACTGTTCGGTCTATTATCGCCGATGCTATTGTCAGCCCACCCGACCCCAATGGTGGTGACCGTTCCGAAGAGGACCGGAAGCGCCACAAGGATCGCATCAAGGACCAGATCAAGCCCAAGCTGCCCGAGCTCATCGGCGGCAACCCGATCTTCGGGGACAAGGGCAAGATCAAGGTCCCCGTCTCCGGTGGCTATGAACCCAAGTGGCGTTATGGTCGCGACCCGCAAGGCGGTGGTGGTGGTGGAAACGGCAAAGACGCCGGTTCCGATCCCGCTGACGAAATCTTCGTCGAGATCGATCTCGATGAGCTTCTCCAGATGCTCTTCGAGGACATGGAGTTGCCCGATCTGCTCAAGAAGCAGCTGGCGACGACCAAGGTCAAAGCACACAAGTACCGGGGCGTGCAGCCGACCGGTCCGAAGCCTCGGCTTCGCAAAGGAGATACGGCGCGCGCTCGCGTTCGTCGTTCCATCGGTCTGCGCAATGCGAACCCGGACGATCCGAAGTTCGCGGCTCTGATGGCGGACGACAAGAAAAAGAAGATTCCGTCGACCACGGACGTTCCCTTCCACAAGAAGGACTTCCGTTACAACCGCGTCGAGGAAACCCTCGACGACGAGTCGAAGGCGGTCATCTTCTTCATCCTCGACCGTTCCGGCTCCATGGGTGGTGAACCGCTCATGATCGCCAAAGCGTTCTTCGTTCTCAACCTGATGTTCCTGCGCAACAAGTACAAGGACGTCAAGGTCGTCATGATCGCGCACGACGCTCACGCGTTCCGCATCGAGGACGAAGCGAAGTGGTTCCAGATTGATGCTGGTGGTGGCACTGTCGCCCTGCCGGCGTATCAGATGGTGTTCGATATCGCGCAAGCGGAGTTCCCGGCGGCTACTTGGAACCGTTACATGTTCCAGGCGACTGACGGCGTGCTCTTCGACGGTGACCAGGTCATCCGCGATTGGTACACCAAGCTGATCAAGACCAACTTCAACTACCTGGGCTACCTCGAAGTAGGCGGCGGCTGGGGTTGGGGTGGAAACTCATGGCAAGCCGGTGGGCAAGCCCTTCAGTTCTTGCCGGAAGACGTGAAGAAGCATGTCGGCATGGCTCGGGTGGAAAACCTGAAGCAGGTGCCGGACGCTTTCAAGCAGATTCTGGACAAGGACAAGAAGAAATCCTAAAGGAGACCCTACTCATGTACGAAAAGCTCATTAAGCATATTCGGATGTGGGACGAACGCCTGACTTCGGCGGGCGTTCGCATGGGGCTCGCGCCCTATCCCACTCGTTACGAGCTCGTCGGTGACGACCAGATGGTGCGCCTCATCCCTTACGTGATGTTGCCCGCTCACTATCGTCACTGGAGCTTCGGCAAGCGGTACGAACAGCAGATGAAGGACGGTGGAAACTTCCACATCTTCGAAGCTGTGATCAACTCTTCGCCGAGTTTCTGTTACCTCGGCGCCACCAACCGACTGCCCATGCAGGTTCTGGTGATGGCGCACGCGAAATGGGGTCACGTCGACTTCTTCGCGAACAACAACACCTTCTCGGATTCCGGCGCCGACTCGATCATCGAGCGCCTCGCCCAGAACGGCGAATTCGTGAAGCGCCTCACCCGCGACCCGGCCTACGGTGTCGAGAAGGTGGAGTGGATTCTGGACGCTGCCCACGCGCTCGACGACCATGTCGGCTGGGTGCCCGCCATCAAGGACCGCGTGCCGGACAAGCTGGTGCGCAAGGAACTCGAGCATCAGCTCGTCGAGCTGCGTCAGCGGCTGCGGCAGGCTGAATCGAGCGACTTCGAGTCCAAGGACATCCAGGCGCGTATGGACGAAATCGCGGCTCGCCTCAAGCGCGACCCGATCAATCCGGTGTCCGACGTTCTCTCGTTCATCATCGATGAACGCAACAACCCGCGCCTCGGCGATGAAGAGCGCGGTCTCGTGGCAATCACTCGTGACCAGGCGCTCTACCTGCATCCGCAGGCGCGCACGAAGTTCATGAACGAGGGTTGGGCATCGTACTGGGAGAAGAATCTCCTGCTCCAGCCGGAACTCGGCATGCCGATGAACTGGCTGATGGAGATGCCTCAGTACTGGTCGATGCACGATCGTCAGGCCACGGCCTGGTACTTCGACCCGTACGCGCTCGGTCTCTCGGTCTTCGAGTACATCGATCGTAAGTACGGTTTCGATGAAGGCGAGGTCGAAGTGGACGCGCCGTCTTACACCACGCGAGAGGCGACCGAGGCGGACAACGCCGAGGAATCCGACTTCCAGTATCGCACTGCCGACGGCAAGGTGATGGAGTGGACCGGCGAGACCCACAAGGTCAAGACGATCAAGCGCAACCGCGACAAGATGTTCCAGGTGCGTCAGCATCACGAGGACAAGTCGTTCTTCCGCGAGTTCCTCAACGAAGAGCACGTCCAGCACATCAACGCCAAGGCGCTCGACTGGATGAAGCGCGTTTGCGGCATCATCAGCCGGCAGCTGCGTTCCAGCGGATTCAACCCCGCCGTTTCGTTCCATCCGATGGACGACAAGCTCTCGAATGCCTCGCTCGAGGTGTTCAACGAGATCATCGAGACCTGGATGAACTACGCTCAGCAGTCTGAGCAGATGCAGCAGCAGGGCTGGCCGGCGTTCCCGGTTCCGGCACAGACGCTGCAGTCGATGGGCACCGTGCTGCAGCTCGTCGCTGCGTACGACCAGGACAAGGCCAAGTTCCGCTCGATGATGATTCTCCGCACGGGGCGTCACTCGATTCCGGACATCGAAGTAATCGACGGTGGTCCCCTCTCTCAGGACCTTTCGGGCTCGCTGACTCTGCGTCACGTGTTCGACCCGACCTTCGGCTTCCTGAAGCAGTCCGAGTGTAAGGACACGGTGCGCTACGCGCGTCGTTTGTGGGGACGCCCTGTGCGTCTCATCACCATGGAGCAGCAGCAGGACCGGTGGAATCGCCCCATCGGCTCGCCTCGCCCCTACGAGTATCTCTGCGACGAGGACGGCGAGGTCCGCGAGCGTTATCTGGCGGAAGCCTAAGACGCGCTTGTTCACGAAGGGGAGGGCTCGCAAGAGCTCTCCTCTTCTCGTCTCGTCCATTCCGAACAGATTCAACTTATAAGGAGTCAAGAACGATGCAATCGAAATACGGCATCATGATTGACGTGTTGAACGCCAACACGCCCAATCGCATTCCGCTCAATATGTTGCTCGAGGGTGGCCTCACCCTGGTGAAGATGCCGCATGGACCCTTCAAGGTCCGCGTCATCACGCCACATCCGAGCGACGTCAGTGTCATCCTCGACGAGAAGAATCTCGTCTCGTGTAAGGTGGCTGCCGGTACGACCGAGCTGTCCATGGGCAGCGACGGGCGTCCGTTCCAGTTCCAGCCGGCAAGCGACGCGTCGTCTGCTTCGGCGGCGGCTGTCGAACCGATTCAGACCGAAGGCTTCGAGCCCGATGTCGACCCGGAACTGCTGGCGCAAGTCGTCCGCGACGGTATCGTCGGCGGTGACGAAGCGCTGAAGAATCTCACCCAGCCCCCGCATGTGACCGGCTTCCTGGTCGTGTCCGTGCGCTTCACCGAACAGCCGGTGATTCCTGGTGTGGTGCCTCCTCCGTACGACACGGACGAGATCGCCTTCCAGATGAATCCGCCCGAGCAGCACAACGGTATGGTGGCCGCGAACTTCCACAAGATCGTGCCGCCCGAGAAGATCGAGCCCCGGTGGTGCAGCTGCTGCCGCCGCCTCGACGAGCGCTAAGTCGTTCGAATCGTTGATTTAGCGCAACTGGCAGTCAGTCTTTGGTAGCCGAAGGTTAGTAGGCTGAAGGAGTACAACGGGGGCAGGCTTGCGAGTTCTGTATGGACTCAATGGTCTGCTCCCGTTCTCTTTTTTTTCGACCAGACCACCTGACAGCCACAACCAAGAAGAGGTAACGGCTATGCTCTGTCCGAACTGTACACGATACACGTGGCAAAGCGCTGCAGGCTCTTGCGAGAGCTGCTCTGCCGCTACGCCCAACTACTATAACAAGCTCTGCACCGCCTGCAGTACCAAGCACGATGAGTGCGAGATCTGCCGGACGAACATGGGCACCAAGAACTGTGCTCCGACGCCTGGTAAACCGTCTGGCTGGACGCTGACCAAGGCTATGAAGGACAACGGCACCAAGTGCTCGTTGAAGGTCGGCGACGAACTCCAGATCACTCTGGATGAGACGCGTATGAAGGAATGGTTTACGGGGAGTTCTCACGATTCCAGTCTGATAAGCGAGTCCCAGCGTTGCGACTTCCTTACGGGCGGCAATTACAACCAGGGCACCCGCACCATCAAGTTCAAGGCCAAGTCTCCGGGCACTACTACTCTCGTTCTCGACGAGTGGCAGATGCGTTACGACTACGGCAACTCTTGGGGTGGATCGTCCGGATACGTCAAGGATAAGAAGACCGGCACGTCTTGGAAGATCGACATAACGGTTAAGTAGTTTAGGCGTCGCAACCACGTCCGTTTAAAAGCCCTCGCCGTGCACCATCAAGAGCGCACGCGATAAGTAACTTTTAGAGAAACCGAGAGCGCACATCAAAATGTGTCTCTCGGCTTCTCGTTTTAAAATCAGATTTACTATACAAAATCATAGTATTACTTTGCACTGAATGCGGTGTCGCATCTTCGATCGTGATCAATCACCGACATGACCGCGCGGGGCACCTCGAGCCAATTGAGATGCCACGCGGCGGCTGTACTCCACAGGCGCGCTGTTACATATCAATTTTCATGGATTGCAAGGCTACTATGCGTGCTTCGCGCGGTGTGGGCGGCTTTAGTTTTAGTTCTTGTTCAACTACCCGAACAATTTTGATGAGATTGCACAAGCGAACTTTCGAATAATCTTTCTCAAATTTAGAAATTGATTGCGGAGGAAAACCCGTTTTTTGAGCCAATTGTTTTTGCGACCAACCTAGACGGTTTCGGCCTTTGATTAAATAGAGTGGAATCGCTTCTACAATCTCGCTTTTGACAGGTGGAACGCTCGCTGATTGCAAGTGGGCAAATTCATCAAGCGCGGTCTGAAGCATTTCGATTTCTGCGCGCGCTTTTAGAAGCGGCTCCTGGTAATCGATTCCGATGCTTTGAATAAGTCCTTTGGTGCGATTTTCGAAAATCTTGAGTCCGTTTAATCGGCGCTCAATTTTGCGTCTTTCATTTTCGCTGTGGATCATAACTACCTCCTTTCTGTGCTTAGATTGGATCTCCCTAATAGATACAACGTAAAATCACCTGAAAAAGTTCAATCTGAACTAAAACCAGCTGTCGTGCACTTCTTGGACGTAATCGCTATACCGAATCTGTTGGCCCTAGAAAATCTCCAGATCGCGATCGGATATAGGTGTCTCGAAACGCCCACAGAGTGAGGGTCGATTTTTTCGCATTTTTGAGCCTGGTTTTTCGAGTTTAAAATTGAACGGGAAACCCATTATTTTCGGTACGCCTATATCCGATCTCCAGAATGTATTCAAACCATAGATGGCAGTTTATTCGGTTGAAATGCCGATGAGAACTGGGTTCGTGCAGAAAATCTTGGATTTGCTCAGATCCTGATCTGGAGATCAGATATAAGGAGATCTGCCAAATTCAGCAAACGTCAAAAGTCGGTATGGAGAAAATCCGAATTGTGACGATCGGCGCACGAGATTTCGAGTCTGATGCTAAAGCTAGCTCGCGCCAATTTTTAAGTCGCAACAGATCGCGTTACCGCTTGTCTAACGGCGTTGGTTGGTCCGTGGCTCGATCGAAACCATTTGATTGGTTATGGGCTAGTAGACTGCAATTCAAACGAGCTACAGGGGGCAATGAGGAAAAATCGGGTGATACACTCGCCGAGTAGCCGCGAGTTCAGAACGATAAGCGATACCGCTGTTTGGTTATAAACCTAAACGCCCAAAACGCTCAGGTCAGTCACACGTCATGGCGTGCTTTAGTTTGACGAAGCAAGTGTTCGCTTCGCGCTGAACAACCTAGAACTGTTCGACTTCCTTGGGGCGAGTGGCGCTCAGTGGGAGAATCCCGAATGAGAGTGTGGCAGCTGAATTAGGCGGTTTGTTTACACTTCTTTGTTTAGTTTACAAACGGAAATTTTAATGCAGCTCTGCTATTGCTGATCGCCTTTGATTCCGCGGAAGTGCGGGTAATCTTATTGCTTTTTTCGTAAAACCGTAATGCCACCAAATACGGCACTATCTGTGGGGCGGTTGACAACTAGTTACAGAAGGGTTGGAATCCTTAACGAAAGGTGAAGATTCTTCGCGCGAGGAGCGCTAATATCTAAATTCGCCTGGTCGACGAGCTGCGCTAAATATCAACAGTACTTGAAAACCTGTCTAAAGCCGCCAGCGGTGATGTTATCAAGAGGGTGGATCTCGGTGTTGATACAAAATATCTAAAGCGGGTGGGATGCCAACAGGTAGGCGCTTTGGAGGACAGTTGCGGGGTTTCCGGAGATGTCGTGCGAGGTTATCAGTAAGCCGAAATCGTGTCAGGTTTTCAAGCATGTGCGAGTTCGCTAAAGAACGGATTAGTGATCCTTAGGTTTGCTACTAGATGTCCCTTTTAGTACATTCAATTCATCCATTCATTTTTCCTTAAGGTTACTGCTTCAACCCCCACCCCGATAAGCAACTCGCAGATTGACTGACTCGCTACCTCTCTATGAGAGATGGGTGATCGCCTCGCTGTTTCCAGCAGAATGTTTTCTTGAGAAAGAGCACATTCCTCTGGTAACACCGTCAAGACGCCCCGTCATGTAGCCGTCATTGAGTTACCAGCTTCGCGAGCTGTCTTCCGGTCGGATTCACATCTGATTGGGCGACGGCATTCTGACATCATCCAGCCCTGTGCGTGTGCATGGAGCTGAAACGACCCGCTTCCCTCTGGGCTTTGACTCCAATCAGTCGAGCCCAGACGAATTCCGGTCACTATTCAAAGCACCTACAGTTTCTTTGTGCATCCGCACGGAGGGCTGATTTTGGGTACTGCTTTTCCTAACAAAACTGGAGCGCTTATATGCCCATCACATTCGCCTACCCGCAGTTTCTGCTGCTGGCGCTTCTGGTCGTGCCTGCCTTGTGGCTGGCCTTCCGGCGCCGGAAAGCTCTTGGACACACTCAGGTCGGAATGCACGCCAACGTGCGCTCCGTGCCCTTCGTCGGACGTGTCCCGCAGGCTCTCCTCGTCCTGTTCTTCGTGCTCGCTGCGATCGCCATGTCGCGCCCGCAGCTGCCGGATGTTGGAGAGAAAGAAGTCATCGTCACCCGCGATTTCATCATCGCGGTAGACATCTCGGGCTCAATGCAGGGCTCGATTTCGGATCCTGATCAGCTGGCGGTCGCCGGTGAGGTCAAGGATGCAGAAGGTAAACCGGTCACCACGGTCAAGCGTATCGAGCTTGCCGAGAAAGCCATCAGCCTGTTCGTCAAAGAACGGGAAGGCGACCGGGTCGGACTGTTCATGTTCGACACGTCGGTATATTACAGTTGGCCGCTGTCGAAAGACCTGCGGATTATCGAACTCAAGAACGTCGGCCGCACCGGCAAGTACAACGGTGGCGGCACCGACTTCTCCGGTGAAAGTGGACCGATTCAGGCGTCCATCGATCACTTCAAGGAGATTGGTCAGGCGTCCTCGAAGGTGCTCATCATGGTCACCGACGGTGAGGATTCGATTTCGGAAGAGCGCCTGCAAGTGCTGCTTCCGCAACTGCAGAGGGACAAGATCAAGATCTACACCCTCGCCATCGGTTGGTCCAACCCGACCGCGCAGAACGACCTTCGCAAGCTCACCGAAGCCACTGGTGGCGAAGTGATCGTCGTCGCGAACGGAACCGATATGAAGAACGGTTTCGCCAAGATCAACACCCTCGAGAAGTCCCGGGTGGAAGTCGAGAAGACCGTCTCGTACCGCGACATCTATCAGTTTCCGCTGATGTTCGCGGTGCTTGCACTGCTGCTATTCATCGTCGCCGCGGCCCTGATCCGCGAGGACGTTTAAGTTTACCCAAGGAGAACCTGGAAATGAAATTTTTCAGCAAATCACGATTGTGGCTGATGGCGGCGTTCGTCATCGGTCTTGTCGTCCTGGGGTCTGGTTACCGTCTTCTGACTTGGACCGATGTGCAAACGGCGTACTACAACGCCGGCATCGCCAAGTATCAGACCGCTCAAGAGGCGGATGATATGAAGATGGCCATCGACTTCCTGGACAAGTCCGTCGCTGTGTACAAGATGCGCAGCCGGTCTTCCAGCTGGCTCGAGCGCGTTCTGTATCCGGCTCCGAGCCGCGAACAGGCTGCCCTGGCCCAGTTCCACAAAGCCAAGGCGCTCCTGCGTCTTCGTCAGGCGGAGCCTGCCGTCGAAGCATTCAAGGAATCGCTGCGGCTCAACCCCGGCAACGACTATGCCAACCTGCCCGGTCTCGATGAGGCCAGCAAGGAGGACGTCGTGCGCCTCACCGAAGCCGCTCTCC
>CAZRMH010000321.1:0-9641 GCA_964600935.1 uncultured Candidatus Obscuribacterales bacterium | reverse complement strand
GCCATCCTAATATTTGGCGTAGACCCAAGTAAATAGAGTTTCGCTTTGCCTGAGGTGCAGAGGTTCCTACCAGACTTGAAACTATTTCGTCGCGTACTGTTTGACCGCGCATCGCGAACCGAGTACGGACGAATCGTCGAACTACTCGACTCTGGAAAGGTCGAGGTCGAGCTGAACAACAAAGTAGTAACAGTTGCAGGATTGTTTAAAATTGGCGCCTCTTTTGCAGCTGATGGAACTGTCATCACCAGCGATACCACGTTTCCGTTCATCTTTGGACAGAAGAGCTCAAATGAAATTGAGCTTGGCTTGATTAGATGCAAAGCTAATGAGGACATCAGTGCGGTTAAGCAAAGTCTGATTGGTTTGTTCGGCAATGAAGTCGCCGTGTACACAAAAGCAGAATTTGCCGAAGTGGAAAAGACATACTGGGCAGAAAGCACCGGTGTTGGTTTCATCTTCGGATTGGGTGTGGTGGTTGGTTTTATCGTCGGTGTAGTTATCGTTTACCAGATATTGCACTCGGATGTGGCCGATCACCTGCAAGAGTACGCAACTCTCAAGGCTATCGGATACACCAACAACTATCTCCTTGGAGTTGTGTTTAAGGAGTCGATAATCCTTTCTATCACTGGTTTCGTTCCGGCTTTTATAGTTGCGTGTTTGCTCTATCGATTGTCGGAGCAGGCAACGTCGCTGGCTATTTTCATGACCACCGAGCGAGGGCTGCTCGTCTATTTACTTTCGTTGAGTATGTGCGTTATCTCTGCTTCGATTGCCTTGCAAAAACTTCGCCAGGCAGATCCAGCCGAAGTCTTTTAGGGAGGTGAAAGATCATGTTCGCGCAATTACAAAAGCAAGACGTCAATCAAAACTGCTTGAACGTTGTAGATGTATCAGGACTGACGCATTATTTCGGAAAAGGATCTCTAAGACGAAAAGTTCTCAATGATGTCAACTTTCAATTGAGAGCTAATGAAATCGTCATTCTGACTGGACCTTCAGGTTCCGGTAAAACTACTTTTCTGACTTTAGTTGGCGCTTTACGCTCAGCGACTCACGGGCAAGTCTGCGTGCTTGGCCGGCAGCTGCACGGCGTCAGTGAAAATACTTTGGTCGAGGTAAGAAAAAATGTCGGATACATTTTTCAGCAGCACAATCTTTTGCGATTTCTGACTGCCGAGCAAAATGTCTGTATGGCGTTAGAGTTACAAGGCTGCTCCTCATTGGAAGCTCGAGCGAGAGCACAAGAATTCCTTTCTGAAGTCGGCCTTGCCGACCACCTGCACAAATATCCGGACCAACTCTCGGGTGGACAGAAACAACGCGTAGCAATCGCCAGAGCCCTGGCACCATCTCCAAAACTTGTTCTCGCAGATGAGCCGACCGCTGCTCTAGACAAGCAGAATGGCCGAGAGGTAGTCACGATAATGCACGACCTTGCCAGAAAAAAAGGCAGCTCAATAATAATTGTCACTCACGATAATCGCATCCTAGACATCTGCGATCGCATTATTCAAATGGAAGACGGAGCTATTCGAACGGATGGAATTTGAGTTAACGTGAGCACAATTATTCCAAGTTAAGGATTATCTGGAGTCGTGTTTCGGCAGGATGCTAGTTAGCTTGTTGGCACGAATTCTGCTCGGCATAATCTGGAACAACCGGACGACGTACTGTCGCCTCATTGAAATCGCCCCCAGTTCTTCTGTGTGCATAGGAACCAGGAAAGATTGCTGTCTGCTAATAGACTCCAACAACCATTGAACCGTCGGGCTCTGGAACGATCGCAGAGATGACCGATTCATTATCTTCAAGCCAAGGTGGATAATTTCCTAGAGCAATCTGCGCACCATCAAACTCGTGTAGAGATTCCACTAACTCCTCGTGAGTTTCGCCAGCCTTATGTGGATAGTATCCGTATTTGCAATTTTCATAGCTGTATTCGCGAATTTTCGAACAGAGCAAAAGCCACTCAATACCTTCAGGCACTAGCTCTAGAGCATTCCTCACGAAATCTGGATCAACCGTGCCACGAAAAGGTAACTGCCGCTCGCGGAAAACGATAACGCTGTCGCGAGGTTTTAGCATGGAAAGTTTGGCATCGAATGTTTCAAACGAAGTATGAAACTCAAAATCCTTGTTTCCAGCAGCGGAAGAGTAACGAATCAGCACCAGCACCTCATCGTTTTCCTGAATCCAATTGCTTACTGTTGTCAAAAATGTTGAGCTTGATGTCGGTTGATTAGCCATAGAAAGTAGAAACCTTTAGATGATGAATAACTGACTCGGGTGCATCTCCTGATGGATCAACGACTAACAGCGAAGAGTTTGGAGCTTGAGCTGATATTTCAGACTCGATCAAACCTTTTGTAGTTGGAGGAAGTGCGGAGCATGAAATGACACAAGTCTAAACCCTTTTGCTTCAGCTTGTCCATGAATGAAACTGGAACGATGTTGTGAGGCTTTGCGGTTTTACTCGCATCGAGACAGTCTCGCCTAGTAGCGACAGCCCTTACAAAACAAACCGTTGAAGTTCTAAAGGCATGGATGGAAGAATTGCCGCGGAGCCATTGAAAGATATTGGAAAAATTGATCGTCTCTATTTTGGTTTTGTCGAGAAGATGGCGTGCTAATCTAGCGTTATGCTATCGAGGACAATTACGTGAAAGATGCCGCTGGTGTCAACCATTTTGAGCTAACCGACGAAGAGAAGAAGCTTGTAACGGCCGCACTTCAGCGCATCATTGTTCGCGGGCGCTCCAAACGAGTCGAGGGCGCGACACTCATCGCATATCAAAGATTAGTGGCAAAGTTCAGCAATAAGAACCTCGTCCGCGTGGGTCGCAAGAATCTGCTGCTTGAGAAAGAAGAACCAAAGAAGCGTCTGCCCGACATGTGGTGACGACCTCCAGAATACACTCTTGCAACTAATCACCGAGAGCAAGAAACTGGGACGACGAACGATGCTTGTCCTAGTAATGGTGTCGAAAAAATTCGTTTTAAAATGATGTGGACAATTTTGTCACAAAAACTCTAGACAATGCAGTCGCAGGTCAGAGGAGAAAACCATGAGTAAGTCGGCTGAAAATTTCGATCAATTTGAAGATGTGAATTCATCGGTGAGCGCAGGTGCAAATTTGTATCAGTCGTGGGCAATCAAATGCAAAACTTAGTATCTTTGGCAAGCTCAATCAAAGCTCAAAAAATCCTGAACAAGACATTCCCGTTTTGGGTTACACCATTTGCCTTCTCCGTCCGCCACCATATATGATGCTCTCAGCAGGTCATACGATTCTCAAGGCAATTTGAACTAGTTAGCTCACAGCACCACTAGTTTGAATTCAGCGGAGTGGAGAACGTATAATGTTACTCTGGATATCCGAAGCGAAGAGCAGACTGTAGAGGTTTGCGGGAAATTGGCAAATGTCAGGTCGACTAATTATTCTCAATGGCGGCTCCAGTAGCGGCAAGACCAGTATCGTAAAGGAGTTGCAAGATGCGTTTCTACCCGAGCCGTATTTGGCTATGGGTATCGATATGTTTTGGATGACGATGCCACCAAAAGAGTTGGATTTAGATCGCGTTGCGCCGGAATACTACACATGGGTTGAGGAACGCGCAGATGACCAGTCGTACCTTCGAATAATTCCGGGTCCGATACTGGACAAGATGATGATTGCGCGATACAAGGCTCTCGGTGTATATCTCGATCTAGGTTTAAACATAGTAGCCGACGAAGTCATTTGGAAACGCTCGTGGTTAGAGGAATGCGTGAGAGTTGTGGAGCCATACGAGACATTCTTTGTCGGAGTTTTCTGTGAGGATCGCGTACTTGCACATCGCGAGATTATTCGTGGAGATAGGCGAACTGGTTGGGCTCGAGGATCACAAATCTACGCTCACAAAGACGCCATTTACGATATCACGATCGATACTTCGCTACAGTCATCCGCGGAATGTGCACTAAAGATCAAAAACGCTGTTATTGACGGTCCAAAGCCCAATGCAGCACTTCGCATGAGAGAACGTCTTTAGCGAGGCCTTTCTCTAACAATTATTTCGGGTTCGGTTTATGCAAAAGATTGATACCATCATATGAGGTCAGTCGTCACACGGATAATTACGGGAGTTTATGTAGTGAAGTGGGCTATCCTTATTGCATTGGGTATTGCCACTCTGGGATTTATTCCTCTGATGGGAATTCCTGGGGCGATTGTATTGACGATTGGCGAGACTTTTGCAAACTTGTTGCGGATTGAACTCCGGTGCACAAGCGGTGATCGAGCCTGGCCTGCGGCAATTCTGGCGACTTGGATTTGGCCGATCAGTATTCCTTTGTCATTCTTCATTTGCTTCCGAAAGCTGAAAAATGCATCAATGCGATTGCGACAAATTTTGTTTTCGCTTCTATTATTAATTAGCTCGTTGCTAGTGACAGCCGGCACTGAGTGGATGGCACGCTCTGGAATTTAAGCCGATAAAACAAAAGCCTATGCGCAGGTGATACGTTCAGAAGCTTCCTCTGCTAAGAACCACGAGGTCGTTGGTTCGAGGCGTACCGGGCAGCAATGCCATCATCTTGCATGTGCCTCTGCGTTGTCTGAGGTATCAAAAGGAGCATGAACGTTTCCGACGACAGTCTATCCAAAGCGTTCGACCTTCGCCTTCGCGTCAGAAACTATATCGCCGAGGCTCACGCCCTCCTCTAGTCAACGCAAAATCGAGCGAGCCGCATCGTCGATCGTAAGCCATACCACTAATTGCTCAACCGAACCCTCGTTAAACGAGATCTAGCAATCCTCTTCTGTAGAGGCGCCTTAGCAATGCAAAATCATCCGAAAGGATGAGTTAGGCATGATGCTCGACACTCCTTTTGGTGGATATAAGTTTGCTCTTTCAAGACGAAAATTGACTGAACAAGGAGATTGACAATGAAAACCTATGATCTTAACGACACTATGCCTGCCGGCTACAAAGACGCCCTGATTGATCTGCTGTCTTTTCAAGCAGACTCAGAATTTGCAGGTGGTCAGCGTGTTTCTGAAAATATGCGCTTTGCACCGCGGCCGGAAGAGGCTTTTCGCCTTGCCAAAAAGGTTATGGAAGAGATGGGTCATGGCTGGTATTGCTGGGAGATTTTGGAACCGCTCGGTGTTGATGTGAACAAGAGAGTTCAGCATCTTGTCCAGAATCCCGACAATCCGGATCCTAAAGTGGTAAGGGTGATAAATGGTTTTAGGAAAGAAAACTGGTCTAGATTTTTTGACTGTTGGGCCGATGTCGCGATGTTTTCGACAGTTGTGACTCCTGCTGCCGTCGCCTTTCTCGGGCAGTACCGAGAGTCTTCATACCTGCCCTGGAAGCGAATTAGCGAACGAATCTGGCAAGAGGAAAAAGGACATCTCGCCTTTGGCGTTTGGGCATCCAAACGGGTTATGGAGTTTGATGGAGATGAGGGAAGATCGAAGCTGCAAGACGCAGTTGCGAAATTTCTCGCCATGGGTCTCGGCTTTTCGGGGCGCCCGGCAGATGATAGCACGCACTTTGCCAGATACTTTGAATACGGTTTGAAAATAAAAACGTCTCAACAATTACAAGAAGAGTATCTGGAGATCGTTTCTACTCGATTGAATGAACTTGGGCTCACAATGCCGACTGACGTAACCCCTAATTACGATATGAGATTTGGATACGCAAGAGATGTGGTCGGAGTCGGTGCTGAAAATTAGGTCTAGAAGATGCTTCAGCACGTAACCAACCCTGATCTATGTATTCAATGCTCGGCATGCGAGATGGCGTGCCCAACAAAAGCCATAAGAGCAATTGCTGGCCGATACTGCATTGATGCGGCGGCTTGTAATGAATGTGGGAAATGTATTTCGGAATGTCCTACAGGCGCAGCCAATGCCTACGTGGAAGTCGATCAATGCTTCAGTCAGGACGAGCAATCCTCGTGGCAGAACCTTTGCACTTTTGATAAATGAGCCAATGAGGAGAGGCAAATGTTTTTCAAGCAATTTTACCTGGGATGCTTATCACACGCGTCGTATCTAATTGGATCAGAAGGTGAGGCGGCAGTCATCGACCCTCAACGAGATGTCGATCAATACCTGGAAGAGGCAAAAGATGCTGGGCTAAAAATCAAGTACGTTATAGAAACTCATCTCCATGCCGATTTCGTGAGTGGTCATAGAGAACTGGCAGAACGAACTGGTGCTCAGATTGTGTTCGGACAAAAAGCAGGAGCAGAGTTTCCGTTCATTGCCGCAAACGACGGGGACACTTTTTCTGTGGGCAAGTTGCAGTTGACAGTATTCGAGACTCCAGGACACACACCCGAAAGCATTTGCATTCTGCTTGCTGATTCAGAAAATCCATCCACTTCTAGAATACTATTTAGCGGAGATACGCTGTTCATCGGCGATGTGGGCCGGCCAGATTTAGTGGCGTCAAGAGGATTCAGCGCCGACGAAATGTCTCGTATGTTGTATGACAGCATTTATCATAAGTTGCTCAAATTAGAGAACGATGTTGTGGTTTATCCGGCTCATGGGGCTGGCTCGCTTTGCGGCAAAAATCTTTCCACCGATCGGCAATCCACGATCGGCAAGGAGCGACAGTTTAATTATGCACTGCAGGCGAAATCGAAAGAAGAATTTGTTGCATTGGTTACTGCAGACCAACCCGAAGTTCCTGCGTACTTCCCAAAGGACGTTGAGATGAACAGAGTGGGGCCGAGCACGCTTGCAAAACTTCAACGACCGAAGCTGATGACTGCTCGCGAAGTTAGTTCTGCCGTGTCAAAAGGGGCTATTCTTCTTGATATCAGATATGGTGACCTTTACTCGAACGCGCATATAGACGGCTCTCTCAACATCGGACTCGGTGGACAATTTGCCTCATGGGCGGGTACTTTGATCGCGGTCGGCAAGCCGATTATCATTGTTTGCGACGATGAGAAAAGTCTTCATGAAGCAGTCGTTCGCCTGGCAAGAGTTGGCATCGAAACCGTAGCCGGCTACCTTGAGAATGGAATTTCGGGTTGGCAAAAATCTGGATCTGCCATAGCGCAAACCACTATGACATCGGTCAAAGACTTGAAACATCGGCTGGAAGATGACCATGAACTCTTGCTTTTGGACGTCAGGCGTCGAACTGAGTTCGCCGACGGACACGTTCCTGGAGCATTGAATATACCGCTGGCAGAACTTTCAGAAAGGGTAGCTGAGTTGGAGCGCGATCGCACAGTGGCAATCATCTGCGCCAGTGGATATCGCAGTTTAATCGCATGCAGCATTTTGGAACGCGCGGGATTCAGTTCGCTAATCAACGTGATTGGTGGAACGACTGCATGGAAAAATGCTGACTATAAAGTGGAGACTCGCAAAACCGTATCTGTTGGCACATCGTCCAGGCTCGCAACAAACCTGCCATTGTGATTTGCCGAAAGAAGACGACTTTGATTCACTGCTCAGAGTTAATTATCACCATCGCCGAAACAAACTTGCCGCGCAGCTCGATAGCGACTGACTGTTGACTTGAGTCGAAAATACGTTGACTGGAAGAGGTAAACAGCTTGCAGGTGCCAGTTCACCACGCTCCGAAGTAAGGTGAGAAACGGCTACGATGGTATCCCATATTTGCGCATCGAGATTTGATGGGCAGTCGAGACATCGACTCGACATTCTGATCTTCGTTCACGATCTGCTTGAATTGATTGAAGTTATGATGACCAAGTGCTGTTTCAGTTTTGGATCACGAATGTTTCGGACTGCGATCAGACCATTTGGCTTTGTTTATCGCGATGCTAAAAGTTGTTACTCTGATACCGCGAAAGCATCTAGTGGCACATGCTTCTCCTGAAAGACGGCAGGACTGTCGAGCTCAAGTTTCACTGCGGAAAATCCTTCTCGAGCGTGGTATTTATATCATTATACAAGGCCTGGGTGGAAAATACTTCACGATTTGGTCTTCAATCAGCTGAAAGCGTGGAAATCATTCACCCGGGTGGAAATTCCTTCACTGCATCGGAATGCAAAATCCGCCCCAAAAGCTGGAATTTCCAGGGCGAAAGATGCTACTCGGCATTCACAGCAGGCGGGTAAACTCGTAATTGTTTTCCAAAATGCCACGAAATCCTCCATACGTCGTCTTCTCCAGCGTCGTGTAAAACAACTAGTTTTTCGAGGGCTTCCTGAATAACCCTAATTCGCCGAATCCCCGACACCATATTCGGTATCAAAACCACGCCCTCATCACCAATTGAACCTTCTGTTCCGATAGTGTATGAATGAATGCTTTGGATAATCCGAAATAGCGTACTCCGGCTCGTGAAGGCGATGATGATTATCCAGTTCCACAAGCGGCGTCACTATGAGAGCACCAAAGACTGCCGGTGTCAGATCATAACCCACACCCACGATTACGGAGACAGCTATCAAACGGCATCCAAATCCACGCATTCAGTTTTCTCACTCTACAATTCACCAAATTCTGACGACAAAAGCTCGTGTCACCAATAGTAGTACCACCTGAACTGTCTACAGCTCGAAAAAAAACTGATGAGTTGCTTATACTGGCTTTAGACCATTGTTCGCAACCGAAACACTCGATCGAGTTTGCCAATTCATGAACCGACGAACCAGTGTATATCTAAGGACCACTCTCATCATACTGATGTTCACCCCGGCGTTTGCTTTTTCCATTTCGCAGTATTCGTGCCAAAATACAAAATTCTGCAACTAGAGAATTTTTGAGTAGTATCGAAAGCGGCGGCAAAACTAAGATACTTATTCGGCTCTTGTTGAATTAGCGTTAGCTCCTTAAGCTGAAAACAGTCTTCCCAGCTTTCAAAAAGATTTCTGACAATGATCCGGGCATAAACTATAGAACTAGCAATTAGGTTCTGGGTTAATGCAGGAAGACCTCAACAAAAAAGTTAGTCTAAAGGTCACCACCGAGAGAGTCGAACTAATCGGTCACGCCGAATCTGAGACTTTAGATTGCAAAAATACAATCAGCGAAAATCGCGACTCAAACTTAAACGCAAAAGCGTCGTCATCCATCAAGGATCCTAACGTAGGCACCACCGTCGATAATTATCTCCTACTGGAACTCGTTGGAAAAGGTGGCAGCAGCGCCGTGTACCGAGCCAGAGATACTGTTTCAGCTCGTACCGTCGCGCTCAAATTACTTCACAGTCATCTAGTCTCTGACGACCTGATGGTAGAACGCTTCAAAAGAGAAGCCGAAACCAGCAAACTGCTTCAACATCCAAATGTTATTGATGTGGAATCCTGGGCCATAAGTGAAAACGGCCAAGTGTACATAACGGAGGAGTTTGTTGAAGGTATCAGCTTGAAAGACGTGATCGCTGAAACTGGCTGGTTATCGGTGACAATAACCTTAGGCATTGCAGCACAAATCTGCTCTGCCCTTTGCGCAGTTCATGAGCTGGGTCTCGTGCATTGCGATCTGAAACCAGGAAACATAATCCTTACGTGCTCGCCAGATGGCAAGTTGATCGTAAAAGTTCTCGATTTCGGAATCTCAAAAATCTTGCCGGTAACTGGCGACACAGTGATGAAACTGACACAGGATGGAAACATGCTGGGAAGTTTGCTTTACATGAGCCCGGA
>CAZRMH010000320.1:0-9641 GCA_964600935.1 uncultured Candidatus Obscuribacterales bacterium | reverse complement strand
CTGACAGACAAATTACACAATACCTTTCGCAACCTGACTGGCGACGCCAAGTTAACGGCGGAAAACATCGAAGAAGCGATCAACGACGTTCGCAAGTCTCTACTTGAAGCAGACGTCAGCTTGAAGGTGGTTAAGCTCTTCATCAGCCGCGTCAGACAGCAAGCACTGGGTGCCGAAGTTCTTGAATCCGTGACACCGACCCAGCAATTCGTCAAAGTCGTCCATGATGAACTTGTCACCATTCTCGGTGGCGAGAATGCACCCTTAAATTTGGATGGAAACCCTGCAGTAATAATGCTTCTCGGTCTGCAAGGATCGGGAAAAACCACTGCCTGCGGTAAACTCGCATATAAACTGCGTGGCGAAGGCATGAAACCACTAATGGTGGCATGCGACGTGCAACGTCCCGCTGCTATCAAACAACTGCAAACGCTAGGCGCGCAGATCGACATTCCGGTTTTCGCAATCGAAGGTCAAACAGACGTTCAAGAAATCGCCGAAGCCGCGATCGAACACGCAAAGAAAGAAGGCTTGCACCCAGTCATTCTCGACACCGCCGGTCGATTGCAAATCGATACGCCTTTGATGGCTGAGCTGATGATTCTCGACCGCGCTTTCGAACCGATTGAAAAACTGCTGGTCGTTGACTCAATGACCGGTCAAGAGGCCGTCAACGTCGCCGACACCTTCAACACGCAATTGACCGTCACCGGTTTGATTCTCTCCAAAGTCGACGGCGATGCCAGAGGTGGAGCGGCACTCTCAGTGCGCGAAGTAGTCGGCAAACCGATCAAGTTTATTTCCACAGGTGAGAAACTCGACAATCTCGAAACCTTCTATCCAGATCGTATGGCTGGACGCATCCTCGACATGGGAGACGTCCTGTCGCTCGTTGAGAAGGCTCAGCAATCCATCGATGAGAAAGAAGCAGAGCGCGTTGCGATGGACATGATGAAGGGCGATTTCACGCTCGAGATGTTCGTCGACATGCAAAAGATGATGAAGAAGATGGGCTCGATCGGCGACATCATGAAGATGATGGGCGTCGGCGGCATGTTCGGATTGAACTCGAACCAGCAAAAAGCGGTTGCCGAGCATGGTGAGCAGATGATGAGTCTGTACGAGACCGCAATCAATTCAATGACGAAACAGGAACGCAAAAATCCTGAGTTGATCGATTTTGCTCGTCGCCGAAGAATAGCAAAAGGCGCGGGACTCAAAGATGCCCAGATCGGGCAATTGTTAAATGAGTTTCAGCAAATGAAAACCATGATGGGTTACATGAAGCCGATGATGCAAGGACAAATGGGCGGATTACCCGGTATGCCTGGTCTTCCAGGACTGCCGAAGATGCCTGGGATGCCTGGACTACCCGGTCCTAAAGGTGGTGGAATGCCAAGCGGAATGCCGGGAATGTTCGGAATGCCGGGAATGCCAGGCGCTCCCAAAGGTCCATCGGCTGGAGGAGCCAGCCCTGCGGGCTTCGGACGTGGTCGCAGACTGCGCAAGAAGAAGAAAAAACCATAAACCGACGACTCGATCACGAACTAATGCAAAGCATGATTAACAGCAGATCTGGCTGTAAATGCATATACACCTGGTAAAATAACCATTCACATACTTATTGACTCGTGACTTATAGAGGGACAACCAGTGGTTAAGATTAGGCTTAAGCGCATAGGCGCCAAGAAAGCCCCCCACTACAGAATCGTAGCTGTAGACGGGCGCACGCGTCGTGATGGCAAGCCAATTGAAGAAGTCGGGTACTACAACCCCCGTTCGAAAGAACTCAGACTAGATAGAGAAGCAGTTGAACGATGGATGAAAAACGGAGCTCAACCAAGCGATACGGTAGCGGTCCTAATAAAAAGGGCGGCAGCGGCGGCGGATACGGACGGAGCAGCGGCGGGTACCGCGGCGGCTCCGGCGGCGGGCAAAGGCGCTTCCAAACAAAGCTAGTCCAGACTCAAGCTCCCGAAGATTTAGCGGAATACATATTGAAGGTTCTTGCCAAAGAACCTGATTCGCTCATGTTCGAGAGAAAGAGCTTTGGTCCTCGAAGAAGCCGAGTAAGCGTCAAATGCGACCCTGCGGTCACTGGACGCTTAATCGGTAAAGATGGCAGGACCATCTCTGCGCTTCGAAACCTGATCAAGGCAGCAGCTGGACGTTTCGGCAAACGAGTCGACATAGTGGTCTCTTAGTGGTCGCAGCCGAACAAAGCAACTTTGACGCGAGAGATCAAGAACTGTTGCGAGCTTTGCTCGAAAACAAAGTGATCTCGAAAGCTCAAGCCGACCTCGTGGTCACCGATCACGAAGCTACTGGAATGAATATCGAAGACATTCTCCTCGCACGCCGTTGGGTGAGCGAGGAGATTTTGGGCCGTTATGCCCCTTGGATTCTCAGCGCGAGTGAGGACACTCCCAACTCTTCTCACGACGTCGGGTCGACCGCGTCTTATGAGGAGAATCTAAAGAAGTACCGATTGCTCCTGGCTGAAATTCTTGGGGAGTCGTCGGAGTAAATATCTCTGTCAGAAAAACTGATTGTTTTTCTGACAGCTACGATTTTTAACAGCATCGACGCCGAATCTAAGCTGCGCCGGACAAAACACTGGCAACCCAGCGAGCAAACAATTCTTGCAACGGTTAAAGTGTCAGAAAAATGATTAGTTTTTCTGACACTTTAACCGCCAGATTTTTGCCATGTGTTGATGCAACTCGCCTTAACTGATAGCGCACGCTCTCAGTAAAAATTTGGTCTCGAAACAAGTCAGAAAAACGGTCAGTTTTTCTGACACTTCTTCACTCGTCCAAATTTCCGGGCGCACTTCTTCGCCCACCAATCCAAAATTTAACCGAATACGCGCTTGGCAATATTTCCCAGCTTGCTCTTCAGAGAAGGGTTGGTTTCAGCGACCGGCGCCGTTTCATCAGCAGAAACAGGATCCGGTACCGCATCCAAGCCTGGGCGTTCCTGCCACAGCGTGCCATGCTCGCCGTCGTTTTCACCTTCAGGTCGACCGTTAGTGTAGTAGTACAGCGCCATCGATTTACGAGTCACACCTTCCGGCAAGTTCAACGGCTGAGGATGACCATGAAATGAATCCTGCGTCGTGCTAAAAATCACCACGCGGTTCATCAACGGTGCTACCCGTTTTACGCAGTGGGTCATCTTTCTATCCCATAACTCTAAATGTCCTTCCCATTCATCGCTCCAGGTCGGATTCAAATACAACAAAATATTCAGTCGTCGATCGAGCTTAAATACCGGATGATGACTGAAGTCCGCATGCACCGCTAACACGGCACCACTCAAACTCTGGTGAATGCCGCCGCCGTCAAGTTGCGGGTCTCCAATTAGGTTTTTAACCCCGGACAATTTTTCCATCGCACTGAGAAATCTGGCGGAGTTCATCTCCCAAAACATTTGCCGAATGTTTGGACCGAGCTTTGTCAGATCGCTGAATCCAAGCTTGTTAGCCTGAGCAATTTGCCCTGGTTTTGGTTCGATTCTATATTTCCGCCAGGCCAGCGGTGCATCCGGCGCTGGAAATTCTTCAAGAAGCTTGGCGACAACGTGCTCGGGGAAGAAGTTATCAATCACGACATGAGGGAACGGTTCCGCAGACCGATACTGCTCGCTGTACTGAGACACCAGCTCATCAAGGCGCTCATAATCAATGAGGAGGTTAGGCGCTATCAATGTTTGCATATTGCTCTCCTGGTGTTAGTTCCAGCACCACCGGTTACAACCAGCTGAATTTACCAAGAGAGGCAGCGAACATCAACGTTATTGCGTTAATCAACCTGTAGAAACCGGCAGATTCTCTGCTTTACGTGACGAATCCGCAACGGACTGAAATAGAGTTTCAATGTTTAAACACTCGATTCATTACAAAAAAACAACGTGCCACTATATACGGTGCTACAGTTTTAAAATCCCCGTTTCCCAAACGTTCGATACAAAAGCTATAAACAATCATCAAGGGAGTCGACCTCGCTGCGATGCTGTTTTAAACTAGACTTCATAAACGCTGACCCAAACGACTTCTAATAAGAGGTTTGCAAATCAATGATTCGCCAAGCCACGGTCGAAGATGCACCTGCAATTCTAAGCATCTACGCGCCTTACTGCAATGACACAGTGATCTCGTTCGAATTGGCTCCTCCTAGCCTCGAAGAAATGAAAGAACGAATTAGGCGATGTAACTTCACCCACCTCTGGCTAGTCGACGAAGGGCCGGACGGTATTCAGGCTTACGCCTACGCGAGCCAGCACAAGGAACGGGCGGCGTATCGCTGGTCGATTGACGTTTCCATTTACGTCGCCCAAAACAAACGTCATGCCGGCATTGGAACCAAGCTATACACGAGCCTTCTGGTCGCCCTGAGAGAGCGTGGTTTCTATAACGCTTATGCTGGTATCACTTTGCCTAACCAGGCAAGCGTTTCATTGCATGAGAAGCTAGGATTCAAGCCCATCGGCGTTTATCAAAAAGTAGGTTTTAAAATGGGCAAATGGCATGACGTAGGATGGTGGCACTTGATCTTGAAACATCACGAAGACGATCCGGCGGAACCAACATTCGGAACTTAATCGATTACTTATCATCATCAACGTCGCCAGGATCCGGCAACAGAGCCAGTTTACATAGATAATACTCATCGTTTATCGCTCCAACCGCGACACCAGCTCTAAATTGTTCCTCGGCCTTGGCACGAAATCCTGCGATTGCCAGTCGCTGACCAACGTAATAATGAGCCTGCACAAGACGAGCCTTATCGTCCTTAGCACTATCCAGCAGAGTCTTGTCGGAAACACCTTTTTCCGCGAGACAGTTTGCCACAGCCTGCCACCACTTGTAATCACTGAACGTCTCAGCGGTTTTCGTCAACAAGATTTCGTATTCTGTCTTCCGTTTTTGTAGACCACGACAGATCGCAAGAAAGATATTTGCCTTTGCAACAGAGATTGTTTTCACGCCAGATTTTCCGGATAAATAAAGCTCGATATCACGCGCGCCCTCTTCATATTGGCGAAACGAAAGTTGCAGCACGCCTCGACTCAGATAGTTATCGCTCTCCGCAGGATTAGCCTGGATTACTCTATCCAGACTATTCAAAATTCTAGATTTCTTCATCGAGGTAATCGGCGCCACAGCAAACATATACTTCCGCTGTCGCATGTGAGCAACCTCATATAGCGGATCTTCGGGGTTTGCTTTGCGAAGATCACGGGCTGCAGATTTATAATCAGCAAGCGCATAATTAACGGCCGCTCTTTCTAGATACTCCGAGGGACTTCCTTTGCCCTTCACGTGATTCAAGTCAGCGAGCGCGTCTTCGAGCTTACCTAGCTTTCTGAGCGCACGACAACGCATGAGGTGGAGATGAGGATCATTTGGTCTAGAGGCAATCACCCGATTCAATTCATCGACCTTTCTTAATGCTTCTGATTTCGTTTCTGCATCGAACTTAGCTCGTTCGGTTGCTATGCCTGGTTCCGAAATTTCAACAGCCTTCAGATATTCATTCGATGCTTCCTTAAAATTTCCGAGTCGTTCAAAGCACGCACCCATGCGCCTGCGAATCATTCCGCAAATAGCCTTCTCAATCTTATCGCTAAAGGACGATGGCATCTGCATTGCCAGTGAGCCGCTCGAAAATGGAAAGACTTGCAAAGCTTGTTTGTAATCAGCAATCGCCTTGTCATAGAGCTTGAGCTGCTCATTAGCCTGCCCACGCCATAACCATCCGGTGTAATCCCGGGGATTTTTTGCAATCGCCGCCGAAGATAACTCCTTCACTGGCTCTGATTGTTTCAGAGAAAGACGGCATTCTATCTCCATGGTCGTGCAACCCGGATCCGACTCGCGATATGTTTTACTAATTTTTTCGACATCCGCTAAAGCGCTCGCATAGTCCATCCGCAGCATACCTTGCGTTGCCGAAAGGAGATACAAACTATCGTCAAGATAAGGCAGGTCGATGTTCTTAAATATTGCCAGACTCTCCTTGTCCTTCTTATCACCAGAGGCAATATCAATTCCAGCTTTGGTTTCGCGGCCCCAGTGCCAGGCTCCGCTCATCGCAGCAACTGCGACGTGACAAACAATAGAAAGCGTAAATCCGGCACCCAGAGCTATCGCCAAGATCACTAACACGCCAGCCAGCGAAAATTCACGCGCTCCGGAAGCTGCGGGAGAACTTGATTTCGACTCTGTTTTGTTCCTCTTCGTCATCAAGCTTCCTTTAAAACCAGAGAGATCAGTTCATCTCAAGAATTTTGCAATTCTCTTAAATATCGAATTTTGTTTCGTACATACCCGCTGTAGATTCCTGCCAGTTTCAAACCTAGAGCACCATCAAGAAGCCCTCCGCGAGCGAAGTAGCGATAAAAGAACGTCCATATGGGATGAACGAATTCATTCACCGGATGACACTTCCAGCCAAACTTTTTGCTACGCGCATATTCTTTAGCTGATAACCGCGCATACTTTTCCATGGCGGCCGAGAAGCCGTCTACGTCTTTGTAGGCGTAGTGGTGCATACAATTACTCAACATTTTGACCGGACCATCCATCTTAATCGCTTCGTGCACCAAGCGATCGTTGAATTGACCTTTGCCGCGTCGAATCAACCGAAGCTGAGCATCGGGATAGAAACCACCGTGTTTGACGGCCGTATCACCGATGTACAAAACACGTGGTATGCGGAAGCCATCATATTTAGTGGCACTAGCACTGTTTAATTCATTGGTAATTTCTGACACCAACTCCGGTGTCACAATTTCATCAGCATCCAAACTTAAGACCCAATCCGATTGAGCCAGACTCAAGGCCAGGTTTTTCTGCGCGGCGTAACCAAGCCAGTCTTGGTGCCGACACTCGGCTCCAAGTGATTGAGCGATCTCGAGAGTTTTGTCAGTTGAACCTGAATCGACCAATATAACTTCGTCAGCAATTGGTCTTATCGCTTCGATAACTCTACCGATGGTTCGCTCCTCATCCTGAGCGACAATAACAACTGAAAGTGTCATTAGTAGTTAGTTGCTACCACGGCTGTGAAACTTGAGTGCGTTGTTGACGGTATCGATTGAAAATCTCCAGTCCCCAAAGAAGTCCTGTCCAAGCAAAGGATATGGCATCGATGCTCTGTCGACAACGCTGATTGGAAAATCGGCCTTATCAATCGGCCCCATTTTAACTCTTCGCACCGGAAAAATTACTGTCGAAGTCGTGCCGCCAATTCCGCTTGAATGACCGGCCGTCGTCTCTTGCGGGATGTCCACCGCACAGGCGCGGAGCTGCTCTTTCGTGAAAGCTGTTTGAGAAGCTCCCGTATCCAAACACATTGGGATCGTGCGCCCGTTGATTTGAACTTGGACCACTAGCAAATTACCTTGCCTGGTAAACGGAACGTTGTTGTTGTTCGCATAAGGCATCGCACTGGCAAGCGAACGTGAGTAAATGTCACTGCGAACTAGCCTGATTTGACCGCCCTGCTTATCGATCTGGCATTGATAATCCTTGAAAAAGGTCTGCCCAAGAAGTGGTGGTGCGTCCATGAATTGTTGAACCGTAATTGTGAAATTTCGTCGTTCAATATTGCCGACTTTTAAATCGACGTTCATTCGCCAAGCATCCTGGTTTCCACCAACGCCTTTGACTGTAGAAGTGGATGGTCCCGAAGGCTGAGCGATGCCGTACTGCTGGAGGTGATTACGACCGAACAAAACGATTTCCGCCCCCGTATCGAACAACATGCGCTCGATTGGTCTGCCATTGATAAACCCGCTGACGTAGGTCATCGGGTCACCTGGCGAGCTGACAATATTGAATTTGCCTTCCTGTGGCAAAGACGTGTCCACACTGCTTACCGAACTAGAGGAGGGTGTTGAACTTCCACGAGAGTAACCCGTTACGGAAGGCGATTGCCGCGGAGTCGAAGGTGCAGTTGTGCGAGCCGCAGCTGTTTGGCGGCTGCCGGAGGATCGCAGAATTTCCTGTAATTTCTGGTTCCACGGTGGAGTGACAGAACGAGCGTACTCAGGGTCGATTGCGATAAGTGCTCGCAATGCGTTGACACCAGGAGTCTGGCTTTTGCCGTGTTCAATCGCTTTGGCGTAATACTGTTTTGCGGAATTCAAATCACGAACTTGCTGATAGCAGGCACCGAGATAGTAATAGGTGGCGCCATCTCTTGGGTTGGTCTTCAGCGTTTCCAAAAACCTGGGTATCGCTTCACGATAACGTTGAGCACTGTAGAGCTTGGAGCCTTCAATGTAGTCCATGCTTTGCGCGTGGCCTGGCGCAACTGAGAGCAAACCGCCACTCAGAGCGATAAAACCAATCACAAAACCTGACAGCCTGCGCTGAGAAAACTTGGCTAACACTTTGAATCTCCAACAAATCCTGCTGCTGATGAATATTCCACGCGTCATTGATCTAAATCAACTGTAGGCAATTTTTGAGAATCCGGCAAAAATGTCAGAAAAAGCGTCCGTTTTTCTGACATTTCACTTGGCTGCTGATTTTTTAGGCGCCCAATTAACGGTCAGAAAATCTGTCAGTTTTTCTGACATTTCTCCCGCCAAAGAAAAACGGTTAGGAGCCGACTTGCTGCGCGACTATGTTCTTCTGGATTTCTGAGGTACCCTCGGCTATTTCCATCGTCTTGGCATCGCGGTACATCTTTTCAATCGGTTCGTCATCGGACAGTCCGAGTGCGCCAAAGATTTGGACAGCTTCCGAGCTGTGAACGCGAGCCGTTTTGGCTGCAAAATACTTACACATCGCGGCAGATTTACGAAATTCTTCAGGAGCCCCGTCTTTGCTCCAACCAGCTCGATATGTCAACAACCGAGCAGCGGCTGATTCCGTCGACATGTCGGCTAATTTCCATTGAATTGCTTGCAGTTTTCCGATATTGCTACCAAATTGTTCACGCGACTTGGCTCTGTCAACACTCGCGGACAGAGCATGGGTGAGCAAACCAATCGCGCCGGCCGCGACGGTAACTTTGCTGACGTCGAAAGCTTGCAATATTGCTTCGTTGGTAGCCAGGTCATCTGCTGCAGTCGCCGGATCAAGCGCGCCCAGGTAGGCATCGGACTCAAGCTCCAGGTCGGCGAACACAACATCGTTGGTGACAGCCGATCGCAGTCCTAATTTTTTCCGGTCAGCTCCGATCTTGATACTGCCCTTGTTTTCCACATCTGCCAGCCAAATGGAAAGCCTCTTATCCTCACCCTTATCGAACTTGGCTACGATCAAAAACAGATTAGCCACACTTCCGTTTACAACCCAGGTTTTCTCACCGGAGACGAGCACTTTTCCGTTCTTTGCGACCGCCTTTGCCTGCAACGCCGAGTAGTCGCTACCGGCGTTTTCCTCATTGAGCGCGAAGGCGCCGATGCACTCACCGCGGGCGAGCAAGGGAAGATATCGGGATTTTTGTTTGTCTGTACCAAACTTGGAAATCAGTTCCATGACCTGAGCATGAGCAGCCAGACTGAGGGCTAACCCTGGTTCCACTTCGGCAATTGCTTCAGCAAGCAATACATAGTTCAAGAAAGAACCATCCTGACCGCCGTATTCCTTGGCGACCGAAGCACCAAGATAACCTTCTTGACCG
>CAZRMH010000319.1:0-9656 GCA_964600935.1 uncultured Candidatus Obscuribacterales bacterium | reverse complement strand
TGATGATCACCTGACCGCCGCGTACGCTGAGGAGTTCTCCTGTCACGCTGCGCGCGGTGACGCCGCTGCCGACGGTCGCCGTGACCTGCTTGCCGACCGAAAGCTCGAGAACGCGTTCGGCGGTGAGGTTGGCGGCCTGGTAGTTGGCGGACTTAAACTTGAAGTCGCCGGGACCGGCGGTATTGATGATGCTCAAGCTGTCTTGCCGGTATTTACCGGCGATGCCGTTGAGTTGGATGCGGTTCTTGCCGGCGCTGAGCTGGACGGACCGCAGTTCCTCCACCTGACCGAAACCCTCCCCGTAGACGGTCACGTCGACCGCGTTGGCGGCTTGCGTGACGGAGAGCTGGGGAGCGTCATCGGCCAGAGCGGACGTGACAGAGGTCGGGGCGACGAGGAAGGCAGCGGCGAGAGCGACGGTGAACAGCCCGATGCGATTCAGAGGATTTTTCATTACTCGATAGTCCTTGCAGGTGTTGTTCGTGACCAGCCCGAATTCGGCTGGACAGATACCCATTGAAGGTAGGCATCTCTACCCGTTCTTCTGACGATTGCAGCCGCGAGTCCATCCCTGACATCTAAAGATATCTGGTGTTCGGGATGTGAAGCCTGGTATTTGCGATGGAGGTGGTTACAGACTCGGAAAGGCGGTGCAAAAAAGAACAACTGACCCTAGTGATTGGACGACCGGCTAAGCCACACGGAACCGAAACCATGCAACAATCCGTAGCTATGATCTGTTTAAGGTGTCGGTGGGCTAGCGCTAACCCTCAAAGCGCCTATGCTACAAGCAGCAGTCCTCGCTATGGTTTCGACGATAATGAGAAAATGTGGAATTCGGTGGTTTTGATATGAAAGACGAAGTGCAAGGATTTTTTTTAGAATATCTGAACTGGAAAGATGCCGAGGTTTTATTGACCCCGAAGACCGTGGTTGTCATTCCAATTGGCGCTCAGTGCAAGGAACACGGCTTTCATCTGCCATTGAATAATGATTTCCTGATGGCGGAGTATCTCAAGCATGCGATTGTGAAACGGCTGCCTGTGCTGATTGCTCCCACAATAAACTATAGTTTCTATCCAGCTATGGCAGAATATCCAGGTTCAGTATCACTTCAAAGCGAGACAGCGTGCGCCATGTTTGTCGATATTGTTAAATCGTTTGCTCGCTTTGGTCCCACGCACTTTTACTTTCTAAACACTGGAATATCAACAATCAAACCACTGAAAGCCGCATCAGAAGCACTGGCGCGAGAGCAACTCACGGCTGCTTATTCCGATCTAAGAATTCTGCTGCAATCAGTCAGGTTAAAAATAGAGGAACAAGAAGGCGGCACCCATGCCGATGAAATCGAGACCTCGATGATGTTGTTTATGGCTCCTGAAATTGTTCGAATGGATAAAGCGATCGCCGATTACCATGGCGAAGGAATCGGTCCGCTATCGCGAGAAAAGCGCAACGACAGCGTCTACTCACCCAGCGGTGCCTGGGGCGACCCAACCCTGGCATCGCGAGAAAAGGGCGAACAGCTTGTTGTCTCACTAGTCAATGGTATCGCTGATGATATCAACCGTCTATTCAACGGGATAAACAGTATATCGAATGAGATCTGATATCCTTCTAACTTAAACATATTTTGGCGCATACGGCGGATCTCAGGAGGATGGCTCTCAGGGAAGGTTTGGCCTCTGATGATACGATGGCGTAGCCCATAGATCAGGAACAGAAGTCATGCCTAAAGTCGCCGTATTGCCAGACCATATTGCCAGTCAGATTGCCGCCGGAGAAGTCGTAGAGCGCCCGGCGTCAGTAATTAAAGAGTTAGTTGAAAACTCGATCGACGCTGGCGCGACTCATATCGAGATAACCGTCAGTCAAGACATGCGCGACATTCGAGTAGCCGACAACGGCTTCGGCATGGATCCTGAAGACGCGATTCTTGCCTTTCAAAGGCATGCGACTTCTAAACTGGCATCTGCTGACGATTTGTCCAGCTTGATGACGCTGGGATTTCGCGGAGAAGCGCTGCCCAGTATCGCTTCCATTTCCCGCTTCACTTGCTACACCCGCACAAAAGATGCAGAGACGGGAACTAAAGTCGAAGTCAGAGAAGGCAACGTCTTAGCGACGGAAACCGGCTGCTCGCAAGGCACCGTCATGGAAATCGCCGACTTGTTCTACAACGTTCCTGCTCGTCTGAAGTTTCTCAAGAAAGCCACAACCGAATTCGGACACTCTCAAGAAATCGTCCAAAGCCTGGCTGTTGCACATCCAAACATAGTGATTGAACTTCGTCGCGGAGACACGGTCGCTTTCCGCACTGGTGGCACGGGCGATACCGCTCAGGCGGCCACCGATGCAAAACTCTTTTCAGGGAATGAATCGTTTTGCGAAGTCACAGGTTCTGATGAACGTTTCGGTTTAACTGTCACCGGTGTGGTGGCAAGACCAAATCATTTTCGCGGCGATCGAAAGGGAATTCTGAGCGTAGTAAATCAACGACCCGTGCGTTGCCCGCTGACCTACAAAGCTCTCGAATACGCTTACTCCGACTTGATTCCTCGAGGTCGCCATCCGTTTGCCGTGATCAATATTCAGATCGATCCGGAACACATCGATGTAAATATTCACCCGACAAAGAAAGAAATCAAATATACGGACAGTAACGCAATTTATATGGCGCTCCACCGAGCCATCGGAGATGCTCTCCGTCAGCCGCGTCGCGAACTAATGGAAGCAATGAATCAGGCTCGTGAAAACGAGAATGAACACGCTCCTAGAATTACGTTCGACAACACAGACCTATCACAACGATTTAACGAAAGCGATCAAAGCGAAACGCAGGAGCGCGAAGCCCAGCTGCTCGCCGCGGGCAGCCACGCGTCCGGTGCTGTACTGCAATCATTGAAGATGTACAGCCGAGACGAAAGCGCAGATTCGAATGCTCCACACCTGTTGTACGACGCTCCAGCTGCCAATTTCGAAAAGCGCTACGATTTCGCCCCAGACAACGGTGACGATACCAATAGCCGATTCAATGACCTGAGTACCTCATCCGGATCTGAGTTGAGAGAACGTCCATCGACTTATAATGCCGGTTCAAGGACATCGATCGAACAGCTCAGTTTCCGCAGCGAACTAGATTACGTTCCTTCCCAGAAGTCAGTAATCCAAACATTCGATCAACCATCCGAAACAATGCTCTCATTGCCGCTAGACGAAGAGATCTCTCTACCAGCGGGTTGGCGCCTTGCCGGTTACATTCACAACACCTACTTCCTGTTCGAAACGCCGGATGGCATGGAAGTGATAGAGCAACACATCGCCCACGAAAGGACGCTCTATGAGCGCATCCTCGCAACTCAAACGACGCGTGGCAGAATATCGGAAAACGCACAACGCCTCTGCATTTCATCGCCACTGAATTTATCGGCGCAACAAGCGGAAGTGCTAAAACTCAGTTCCGATGCGCTTGAAACGCTGGGATTCGAATTCGAATTCAGCGACGAGGCAATTTCCTGCACACAAGTTCCACTCGAACTGGCACACCAGAACTATGCCAACATCATTCACAAAATGGTTGAAGATCTGTCAGACGTAGAAGCGGCCAACATCGAGCTGGAAGCGACGAAGTCGATAGCATGTCAATCCGCCATTAAAAACGGAATGCATTTGTCGACCAACGATATCATCAAACTGGTTTCTGCCTGGTTGAAAACGCCACGTCACGACACCTGTCCACACGGACGACCAGTTCGTCTCAAGCTTTCAATGAATAGACTATTCGAGATGTTCCATCCGGTTTAACCACGTCGCTCCCAAAGCCCTTGTTTGATCAATCAAGTTCAGCCCTGCTCAAGATTATCGAGAGTTCCAAACCGGCTCCATCAGCCGGTTCTTCAGTACTTCTCAAAAACCCATCCGTGAGCGAATTTTAGCGCCCGGTCATTATGTCCTGCAAAACTTCCGGATTTGGAGAGGAACCGCGGCGCTTGAGAGCTTGCGCGTAAAACTTTACCAACTGGCTATTGAACCGCAACAACGCCTGGCGGGCCGCTCGGCTAGTGGCTTCCGGCGCGGAGGCTGCTACTTCGAGCAGCGGTTCGATCAAACGGGCATCGGCTGATTTTGAAGAGATTACGATGTCGAGGCCTTGCTGCACACCTTTTGGATTGTCGCTTCGCAACAGTTGCGTGACTCGACCGGTGTCTGTTCCAGCGCTCAGTTCGGCAAGTAATTTTTCGGCTTGCTCCTGTGCTGGTTTATCCCAGGACTGCCTCGTCAGCTTCTTGAGCTGCGGTTCAAAAAGTGCCGCTTCTTCAGGTCTGACAAACTCAAGTGCTCGCTTGCCGAGTCCTGGCGTTTCAAGAGCTCGAGCTAAGAGACTTTTTCTAAACTCAGGACTGTGCTGTCCAAGCGCGAGCGCTTCCTGGAAAACTAGCGCTTTGCCCTCGAAATCCGGCATCAGTCTCATCAGCTCGATCAAGTCGGGAAGTTTAGATGCATCACCGGAATTTTTGGCAAACTTCAGATAATGCGGCGCAGAATCGTTTCTCGCAGAACCAAGACGGGTAAGGGCAATCTCCCTGGTTGGCGAATCTGGATGAGCCTCTTTCGCAAGGAAACCGAGTTGTCCTTTAACATCACCAGCCTTCATCTTCAACATCGCATCAAAAGCAATATCGGCAACAGTTCTTTCCGTTCCGGTTGGTTCGAACACTAATCCGGTCTTGCCACTATGAGCGGTGCTCAATGGTCGTTCCGCTCCAGCCGCCACCAACTCTGGAACATCAGCCGGAACAACACGGGCAGCCGGATCAGCAGCCAATTTCCGCAACATCGGTAAATGACGATCGCCTTCGCCGAAGTGCGCGAGTAACTCCGACGACGCAGCTTGTTCCGATGGACTTCCAGCCTTAACGCGTTTCTCCAGCAGCCTGACAGCGTCCGGAAGAACTTCGCTCTGCACGTATCGCATGCGGTTTCTCAATTCCGGCGCATGACTGCTTTGTCCGCTGACTTTAGCAGCCGCCATTTCCTTGGTCAAAATGCGTGACTGCAACAGTGTTCTGACTGGCGCGGCTTGCGCGATTGCAAGCAATCTGTCACCATCCGGAGCCAATATCTCTTCGCCCAAACTAACGGCGCCATCCTCGTCGGGATTAGTGCGAGCGTACTCACGGACGAAATGTTTATCCGTTGGTTTATCCGGTCCCGCTGGCGGATATTTCTGCCCAGACTCGGGTTGAGAGTTTCGAGCACTTACATTTTTCGGACTATTTGACGCTACCATTGTCGAAGCAGCACCGCCTGCGGTGCGATCAACGTCGCGAAAATTGCGGTTTGGCACGTCCCGGTCGGCAATGACGGCAAGGTGATGGAGAGCGGCTTCCTCAGGGTGTGCATAGGCAGCCAAGTGACCAAATTCATGCCCCATAAACATTCTCAACGTCGCTTTGTCCTGCGCCATATTTTTCGTCAAGTAGAACGTGATGGTGCCATCGAGTGAGGCCGTCGCGGCTGACTCGAATTTGGGATCCTTTAAATTCCCCTTGTTAAAAGGGTCCTCAGGATTAGGATGCTCGGACAAAACCACGCGTCTGATTCTGTTGCGGTTCGGTGACTCGTCGAGAAGCAATACAAAATCTTCCGGAACTGGTCCAGACTTTTGCTCTTGAATCAATTTCATTCGAGCTTCAAGAACTTCAGCTGAGTGTTTCGCTTCTTCTGGAGAAAAGCGCTTAGCTAGTACTTCTTCACGATTACCAGTCTGTAACTCCAGGGAGATTTTCATACGCTCTTGCGGCGACAATTTGTCGAATGGTATTTCTTTGTGTGCAATTTTTTCAGCGGAAGCTCGCGCTTCCTGCGTCTTCGCCATCTTGATCGCCAGACTCTCTTCGATGACCAGTTGGGCTTTATGACCTTTAACTTCGTAAACGACCATCGGTACTTCGACCGGTTCAGTATGTGCCCTAAAATCTTCCAGCGAAGTAAACGTTTTATTCTGATGCTCGGGTTTCAACTTATAAACGACTTCGACTTCACGGGTAGGGTTAGTCAAACGCGGCGAAACATCAGCCATTCGATAATCGTTCACCGGCTTATAACTCAGCCCTTCCGATACATCCGGCTTTACTCTACTCTCCAGGGCAAGCTGCTCAGACGAAAGCTCTTCGAAAATCAATCGATCGCGCGGGGTCTTTGATGCGCGGGCCGCTTCCATCGGCTTGCTCAGTGGCTCAGTCGCCTTCGATGCAGGTTTATCGAGACGCGTTGCCAGCAAATTTTCTTGGAGCGGCAAACTGTTTGATTTGAAAACGGTTTCAGCAATAGCTCTCTGCCTGGCGTGGAGAGCACCGTTGTTGTCCATGCCACCCATGATCCCGCCAGTCACCAGACCGACCTTACCGGCAAAATGCATTTGAGCGAGAGTTTCGTTGAAGCTCTTACCGTGAGCAATCGCGTCGATACCACCAAATACTGAACCACTGGTGTAACCACTTCCGGCTGCAGCAATCGTGGTAGAAAGGCGCTTTGGAGCCTCGGTTGCAGCTAGCGCAGTCATTGAACCTTTCATCGCACGCACACCGATCATGCCAGCCGGTACATTAATCAGCGCGCCTCCGGCGGTCGATTTGGTGACGTTTGTGACCAGTTTGCCAGGTGTGAAATTGCCCTGTTCGTCAGCCCAGTTGTTTTTGTCGAAGGTGCCCTTCACGAACCCGAATCCAGCACCAACTGTCAAATGGGTAGCAAGCTCGCGACGCAGAGGACCGGAAATGTTTTTGGCGATTGTCATCTGAAGACGGCTATCAGGCAACATCGATCTGCCAACATGATTGAGCGCCATGCCCTCGGCAAGGTTCAAACTAAAGGCGCCAGCGTTTTCTCTGGCACTTTGATGTGGATTTATCAGCATCGTGGCGCGAGTCAAACCAGCCGGCAGTGCCTTTAGTTTGGGAATGACAGCGACCGTATCTGCCGCAATTACGCAGCTCAAATCGTTTTCTTGAGCACGCAAAATCTTTTGCTGAACATTCTCTGGTTTGCTTATCGTATCGCGAGCCATCCCGAGCGTCGCACCGCCCAGAGTTTGCTCAGGACGAGTGCCGAAGATGTCGGTCAATGAACCGAATGCGTCGTTGCTAGAAAAACGTCTCAGTTCGTAAAAACTTCCTGAGTCTGCGTCTGATCCCACGGTAGATACCAAAATGTCTTTGACGTACAGCGTTTTTCAACCATACCAAAAGGCCCTTGTGATGGGGAGTCTTCCCATGGTGGTTTTACGTAGACGAAATCGATCATTTAATCTACTAGATTCTAATTACTTAGCACTCTCGCGGTTTAGAAGTCTGTTTTTGATTACGGTTCAAGTGGATACTCGAAACCGGGAAAGGAAACGTGACGAGCTCCCAACACTCGCGCCTATCAAGGCAAACCACAATATCAATATCGCTGGTTATGTCAGCTTAATGTGCCACCAGGTGTGGTGATACTACGTAAAAATTTTTTGCCGCGGGAAAACGCAAACCTACCCAAAACCCTTCGCCTAGTAGGTGTCTCAGCCTTTCAGATATTAGTTGAATTATTTGTGATCTGAGCGACATAAGCATAGTGTCGAATTACACATTTCAACTCCAGACTTTCAACAGGCCTTTTCGAACAACCGGACACCTTTTCACTACTAGCAGAAACTCACTGAGCGGCAATTGCTGCTAGGTGGGCGCTGCGCGTTCAGGGAGAACTGACATGAAGAACATCGGTACACTGTCTCCGCCTGCTAATCCGCCGGTCAACCCCAAAATGGTTATTCGTGCGACCGCTCGCTTCCCGTTTCTAACACTCACGCTGGTCGTCGCCAACCTGCTTATTTGGCAGTTCTGCAGCAGCCCGACCGTGGAGGATGCCAACCAACTCGTCGAGGCATTCGCGTTCAGTCCGGTCAACCTATCATCCGCCATCGCGCACGGCGACGCCGTCTCTGTCGGCAATGAGGTCTTGCGCTCAGTCAGCTCTCTCTACGTCCACGAACGCGATTTCTCGCACGTGGGGCTCAACATGCTGTTTCTCGCACTCTTCGGAGTGAGCGTCGAACGGCGACTCGGGCGCGGGCGATTCGCGATTCTGTACTTAGCGACAGGCGTGCTAACTTGCGCAGCGTATTTCATTATCTGCCCTGACGGTCGGGCGTCGTTCGGTGCAAGCTCCGCGGTCTGCGGCGTGCTCAGCGCCTACATCACCCTCTTCCTGAAGAGACGACCGTTCACATCGCTGATACCACTCGCGGTGCTGGTGCTGAACCTCTACTGCGCGACTAATCCGAACGCGATCGCCCTGACGGGTTTCACGTTCTTCGCTCACCTGATCGGCTTCGTCATCGGGTTCCTCACCACGCTGGTTCTTTCCGGGAGGCCGGCACCACAACTGGCAGGATACCGAGGCTAAGCTGTCACGCAAATACATCCCAACTGAAAGGAGGGTTTGATTCTCAAATTGCAGCGTCTTGAACTGTCAGTGTCTTTCGCATAAAGAACAGCAAAATGGATCTAGTTACGGCATTGCTTGCCCCGCCTCTGATCATCGGCGCTCTGACTTACCTCTGCCTCTGCGCAGGCGAGGTGGTCAACACAGTCACCGCCATGAGTGTCACGCTCAGTCGAGTGGAAGAGTTGCTCCAGAACAGAAATGGTGCAAGCAAACAGGTGAAGGAGGAGGTCAGGGCAGAAGAAGACCTATCCCCCAACGAACTCTGTCGTCGCTTCCGAGTAGAGCTGGAAAAGGCTCAAAACGCAAGACGGCGTTAGAACCCGGAGCACAAACGCCAACATCGTTTTTCGATTGATCGAACCTTGAGCAGTTGAAAGGAAAAAGATGGCTGTAATCAGTGCCACTTCACCGAAGTGGGGGCATGCCGTTGAGCCGACCAAGAAGCTCGCCATAGCCCACTTTCAACTCAGAACCCTGGGCTGGAGAGGATTCGACGCGCTGGACTGGGTGCAGAAACTTCTGCACAAGTATCCCAGCATCCCCGTCATCCTGATCTCCTCCCATACAAACCCAGCCGGCTTCGCTGCTCTGGAGCAGCTGGCCGCGACGATGACCACTGAAGAACGGCACCAGTTCAGGGACTACATCATCGGCAAGCTCGGACTCGAAGAGCTGAGCTGCCAGCGAAACGGTCCTGGTGCCGGAAGTTGCGATGCGCGCAGCGCGCTCCATCGCAGCGTTGAAATCTGCCTCGAGTGGAACTGACCGGCGCGAGTTCACCTCGCGTCGACTTCGGAGCAGGTCGACAGGCAGTTTGTCCTGTCGACATTCGGCGGCGAGCCGTTCCTCGCCAGTGCCTTTTTACTCGAAACCGGAGACTCCTATGTTCGGACCCAAGTGCGCCCGTATCGTTCGTCGCAAGCTCGAAGCTGCTCGCATCAAGGCTGTCACGGCCACCACCGCCGGCGGCGACGACGTCATCAAATTCGACCCGCTCAGCGCTAACGTCGGCAGCATGAGCAGAAAGCCCGCCACGGTCACCGCGGTGGCGCGGCAGTGCCTGTACTGCCCGGCGGACGTGTCCGCGCTCCCCGACAGCAAGGTCTGCGAGAAGTGCAGCGGCGAGAAAAACGTGTGCCAGCGCTGCAACCACAAGCTCGGCATCA
>CAZRMH010000318.1:0-9682 GCA_964600935.1 uncultured Candidatus Obscuribacterales bacterium | reverse complement strand
CTTCTCATTTTGACCGGCAGGATTTGATTATGCAGAATCTTTTTCTTGCGGCATCGACTTCGCCGGGGTACTCGATGTTGCAGTCGGATCATCCGAGCCGGGCAGCACCGCTCCTGGTGGCGAGCCCTTTTTCCAGGCCTCACCTGCCCGTTGTCGATCTCCAAGTTCCAGATATAATGCTGACGCTGTTTTGTAAACCTCGGGAGTGCGTGCTAATGCCGTTGCGCGTTCCAGATCTTTTATCGCGAGTTCCTTATTTTTTACTTTAGTCAGCGCTTTTCCTCGTTCCATGTACACCGCGAATGGTGTTGAATCTAGCTTGATTGCATAATCTAAATCGGCAACTGCCGCTGGAAACTGTTTGCAATCATTTTTTGCTTTGCCGCGCAAATAATAGAGTCTCGCTTTGATTTTTTCCGCTTGCTCGACATTTACTTCACCGAAATGTTTTTTTGCATATGCCTCTCTGCTCAGTGGTGGATTTACTGCGGTCAGTGCCAGGGCGTTGGTAAATTCATCAATTGCATCACCATGTTTTCCAATCGCACTGTAGACCAAGCCGCGGTATTCATGTGCTGCTGCATCGCTCGGCAGAAGTTTAATTGCGTCTGTCAGATCAGTAAGCGCTGCCTTGTAATTTTTAGGACCAAGAAAATACAACTTGCCGCGTTCCAGAATTGCGTAAGGATTATCTCTGTTCAACTTGATCGACTGAGAAAGATCAGCGATTCCTTTTGTTGCATCGCCAGCCAATGCGTAAGCCTTACCTCTATAAAAAAGATCTTGCCAATTATTAGGCGACAATTTCACCGCTCCGTTAAAGCATTCAGCCGCCTCTTTGTAGCGCCCGACTCGGACCAATTGAAAACCGGTAACCAGAAGGGCATCGTGCGATTGAATCGTTGGCTTAACTGATAGATTCGCGCCGGCATTCGATTTCGTCGTTCGCGTGGGCTGCTGGGCTGTCGCACTGTTTGCACATATCAGTGAAGCCAGACTGAGACCTGATACTGAAATAAGAGTCGCTTTCGAAATTTGCATGATTTTTTCTCGCTAACTCATCCTATAAATAAGATTGATCAAATCCCGGGCTGATATGAGTGAATTCTTATAATACGCCAATTCAATCCAATGATGCCAGAGCCGGTGGCTTGCGAATTTCTTGACAACGATGCGCACTGTGTCCGAAAACCTTCTTGCAACATCATCAGCAACATCGGTCCGGGAACACCTTGGCATGCTGCGGTGTCATGATACAATGGCGCACTGCCTTGCCCGTAGAGCATTTTGTGTTGAAAAAAGAATTTCTACAATCGCATAAGAAGAGAACGCGGCTGGTGACACTATTGGCGGTGTCGCTGTTTCTTAACGCCTCGATCATGCCGGTTCTGACATCACCTGTTTGGGCTGATGAGCCGACTAAGTTGTTGCAGGGCGAAGTTGAAGATGACGAGAGAATAGAAGGTGCGCCTGCGCCGCCTGAAACTGCTGCACCCGCGACCGAGGCTCCTGCAGCGGAGCCGAGTTCCGAATCTGCTGGAAGAAAACTCACTATCGATGAAATCGAAATTGAAGGAAATCGACTGGTCGGTACTGACGAGATTCAAAACGTTTTGAAATCGAAACGTGGAGATACTTTCGTCAGGAAGCAGGTCTTAGATGATCTTCAAGCGATTAATGAGATGGGTTACTTCGACGAAAAATCGTTGCAGGTTTTACCCGAACTGAAAAATGGCGGTGTGTTGCTCAAAATCCGTGTTCAGGAAAACGCGCCTGTCACGCAGATTTCGATTCAGGGCAACGATGTCTTAAAAACCGAGGATATCTCAAAGATATTCGCCGACCAACTTGGTAAACCGCAAAATTTGGCTCAACTGTCCAGCTCGATTGATAAAGTCGAGCAGATGTATCACGACAAAGGCTTTGTCTTGGCGCGGGTTACGGACGTCAAAGATTTTCCTGATGGCAGTGTCAATTTGACCATCAACGAAGGGCAGATAGATAAGATCGAAATTTCTGGTAACAAGAAATCCAAAGATTACATCATCCGCAACATCCTGAAAGTCAAGCCTGGTACGACTTACAACGAACAACAGTTGAGTGCGGATCTGAAGAAGCTATATGCAAATGGCTACTTCCAGGATATTCGCAGAAGTCTTGCGCCTTCAGAAACCAATCCTGATAAGTTTGCGCTAAAGATTGAAGTCGACGAAAAGCGCACTGGCAGCGTCGGTCTGGGTGGCGGTGTCGATTCTGTTGCTGGTCCTTTTGGTTCGATGAGTTTCTCTGATAGTAACTTCAGAGGTAGAGGACAAGTTCTGTCGTTCAACTCTCAGGTTGGTTCCGGAGTTTTCGGTAACTTCAATAACACGATCAACAATGGCGGAACGAGCTTCTTGCCGACGCAACGGACCTATCAGGTCGAAGCTAGTTTTATCGAGCCCAATATCAAAGGTACTAATACATCGCTGGCAGTGTCCGGTTTTGGACGTAACTTTGCCAGTATGATGATCGACCAATCCACGCAAAGAACGATCGGCGCCAACGCGACCTTTTCGAAACCGGTTGGAAAGCACCTCACTGCAAACCTTGGATTGATGGGTGAGAACACAGGTCTCAAAGATTTGAGCAGTCTTCTTGGTGAAACCAGTGTGCTCAACTCGATGGCCGATCGGGCGCTAGCAATGGGCAGAGCCTCGAGTGCTGCAGGCGCGCAGGCATTGGCTGGTCAGGTTCGGAGCGACCAGTTGCGGGGCGGGACTTTCTTCACCGTCAGTCCATCTCTGGTTTACGACACCCGTGATTCGATGATCGATCCGACAAGCGGTACTCAGGCGAGGATTTCGGGCGGACCTTCAATCGGGCTGAGTGGCGCCAGTTTTGCCAAACTCGGCGGTAGCGTCAGTAAATATAAATCGCTTGGCAAGGGCTTCGTCTTGGCGACAAACGCTCAGGGCGGTGCTGCCGTCGGCGGTTTGCCTCAGTTCGCTCAGTATCGACTGGGCGGCTGGAATGGTCTGCGTGGCTATCGTCAGTTTTCCGATCTTGGTACCGGTACGGCGATGTTGATGGCAACTGCCGAAGTTCGACACGCATTGCCGTTTCCCAAAGACTCAAAATTAGGCAACATGGTCAACAAACACGTGCAAGCCGCAGCCTTCCTCGATGTCGGCGGCGTTTCCGGAAACGGACTTTCCAACGGACTTTTAAGCCGATCGAACATGGGGGCTTCAATTGGTCTTGGACTGCGCGTCAAGGTTCCGATGGTTGGTCTCGTAAGGCTAGATTACGGTCTCCCATTGATTCAATCAGTTCTTAATCGCGGCTTTGTACCGCGGTTTACGGTTGGATTTGGAGAGAAGTTTTAAAAACCTGAGAATACATCAGTGGTTTGCCAATATTGAAGTGTTGTAAGATACGCCCACTGGCAAGTCTTTTGAACAGTGAATTGACTCACTACGGAGATTACGATGCTGAAGTCAAGCAAAATAACGATCGCACTAACTGGATTTCTCTTCGCGCAAGCGCTTGCGCTGCCCGCTCTGGCTCAAGCCGGAATTGGTGTCGTTGATAAAACCAAACTATATAACGCATATCCACGGTTGAAATCCGCTGCTGATGAAATCAAAAAGGACGAAGAGCGCATTCATTCGCTCATCGAACGCAGCAACAAAGATTTCGATACAGCGAAGAAAAACAAAAAGCCTGAAGCGGAATTGACCGCACTTCACAAGCGCCTTCAAGGCACTATTGATGAAGAGTTCAAGAAATTCCAAAACAAAGCTTTGACGATGGAAAAACAACTCGAAACCGAGTTGGACAATGCCATCAAAGCTGAAGCCAAGGAGAAGAGTCTGAATTCTGTTCTCGATAAGAGCGCAGTGCTTCTTGGTGGAACTGACATTACCGATGGTGTCGCTAAGAGGCTCGCCTCTTCGCCGACCGTCACCGGTAACGATACTCAAACCAAGTAACTCAATAAATCACGGCGAATCTGACGCTTGTCCTGGGCAATTGTCGATGGAAGAAAACTTCTGTCGTGTGGCTCAAGGAATCCAAGACCAAGTCAGATTCGCCGGTTCATTGAATGAGGCGTGAAATCAGCCAAGCGGCAGCGTTTTGTTCTAACACTATACACTTCAAACAGGAGTGTGGAGCCGATTCAGACAACGCAAGAGGTAGAGCAATGAAACTTCCAGTACCAATGACGATGGCACAAATTGCCGGGTTTATCGGAGGAACACCTCACGGTGCCTCGGATATCACAGTAACCGGTATCGCTGTCGATCCATTCGAGTCCGTCGAAGGTGACATTGCCCTGGTTGTCGATCGCAGCATAATCGCCAGAATGGATGAAATCAAAGCGAGCGTGATAATTTCTCCGCTCGGCACTGAAAAGACGCATCCCGACCGGGCAATCATTCTGGTCGAAAGGCCGAAATTGGCTATTCAAAAAATCTGCACCGCCCTTGCTCCGAAAAAATTCTTGCCGGATGGCGTGCATCCGAGTGCAGTGATCGATCCGACCGCAGAGATCGGCAAAAACGTTTTAATCGGACCGCTCGTCGTCGTAGGACCTCAATCCAAGATTGGCGATGGCACGGTAATAATGGCTAACACCGTCATTGGTGGCAGAGTCACGGTCGGTGAGAAATGCTACTTCCATCCAGGGGTGATGGTCGCTGATCATTGCAGAATCGGAAACCGCGTTGTGCTTCAGCAAGGTGCCAGCATCGGCAGCGATGGTTTCGGTTATACAACTGAGAAACCAGCGAATGCGGAACTCCTGGTCGCCGGAATCAAAGATCTTCCAGACGTGAGACAGCCGCTTCTCAAAATCCCCCAAGTTGGCATTGTCATAATTGAAGATGATGTGGAAATTGGTTCCAACAGCACAATCGACCGTGCCACTATCGGCGCTACCGTGATAGGAGCCGGTTCTAAAATCGACAATCTGGTCTTAATCGCTCACAACTGTAAATTAGGCAATGACACCATCGTTGTTGGACACACTGCGGTTGGTGGCTCCTGTACGATTGGCGATCGGGCCATTCTGGCTGGTGGCGTGCTTCTCAAAGATCACGTCAAAATCGGCAAGGACGGTATCGTTGAGGGTGGTGCAGCCGTCATTAAAGATGTTCCAGCTGCCGAAGTACAAGTCGGAATTCCTGCTGCACCAGTGAAGGAATACTTCAAGTCTCTGGCACAGGTCAAACGTCTGCCTAAGTTGGTCAGCGAAGTTCGAGAACTGAAACAGCGACTTATGCAACTCGAAAAACAACTGCTGGAAAAGCAGTTGACCAAGTAGTCGGAGGCGCAAGATAAATGGCTGTTCCATCTACCGTCCTCGGTAAACCGCTAAAAAGCTACCAGGGTCGTGGTATCACTTCGCGACAAGAAATCGGCGTCTCGCTGTTCGAGGCTGAGCCTGGCACCGGTATAGTCTTTATTGTCAAAAACGCGGAGAGTGAAGGCGAGAAGCTTTTGCTTCCGGCACGCGCAGATTATGTCGTCAATACATTGCGCAACGTCGTTGTCGGTCAGGGGAGATCGCGTCTCTGTTTGGTGGAGCACATTCTGTGCGCTGTTGCCCTCGCCGGAATTGATGACTTGTATATCGAAGTTGAAGGACCGGAAGTTCCACTCGGAAACGGCAGCGGCGACTTCTGGATGGAGCTTTTCGAGAGCGCCGGATTAGTAAAATCCGCGCCTGAAGCCACTATTGAATTGAAAGAATCAATCGTGATCAATCGAAAAGAGCGGTCACTAATTGCAATACCAGATGAAACTTTTTCGGTTTCATACTTGATGGATTACAAACATCCGAAAATCGGCAGAGTATGGAGAAGCTGGACACCGGCCGAGGGGGTCGGTGAAATTCTCAACGCGCGCACGTTTGGGTCGCTTGCCGAACACAAAATGTTAGGTTTGGAAAACGACGTTGTGAGTATGACCGAAGATGGTTTCACCATGGATCTGCGTTTCGATGACGAGCCGGTCCGGCACAAGCTTCTCGATCTTGTGGGTGACTTGATGCTCTGCGGAGTTAATCCGCTCAAGATAAAAGCACGCTTCATCAGTATCAAAGGCGGCCACGAAATGGATGTTGAGATGGCGAAGCAATTGGCCCAGGCACTGAAGAACTAACTGAAATCAGTCTCGATTATGCGCTCTGAGTAGGCACTATCGGCAGGCTGACAGTTTCGCGTTTGAAAATTACGCACGGCCAATCGAATACGTCTTGAAATGCTCCCACGACATGCCAGCCTTCTTCGCTTCGTTCCGTAATCAGATCGGATAGCGTGGTCATTTGGTTTCGATAAAATCCACCAAAGGCGTGATCAACGTGATAGTCGAAAGGTTCGGAAGCCAGTCCTGATGCCATTATGAGAATAGGATTCAAACCGTTTCGAATTACACAAGACAGGCTCAGATGTTGGTTTGTCTGCAAATCGAAAAGTTGATTGGCGATGTAGTTTGTTCTTCTTCCGAACAATTGTAATGCCAGGGGATGAGCCTTAAACTGCACTGCGTTGCCAGTTTTTATTAACGGTTGTCGCATAATTGCGATTGGCGGATGGAATCCAGTCTCCAGAATGCAGGATGGCAGCCAATTGTCCTTCGCACGCTCGTTCAAATAGTAGATGATTGAGTCGACGTCTGCGCGATCTTTATCCAATTTGATCTCTTCGATTAGATAACCCGGAGCATTGGCTGTCGACTGGTCGCGTCTGTAGATCAGGGTAGGAATCCCGAGTTCGTTGCGACACATATCGATCACATCCCAACCCGCTCTTCCGCGTGCGTAGAGCATTCTGGTCAACGCCTGCACGTCAGTTTCTAACGGTTTTCTGCGATATGGTTCCACAAAATTTACGAGCCTTAAAAAACGTGTTTTAGGTGATGTATTCATGCGAAACCTCCTCCCCGGAAGAAGGCGTGAGTGACCCTATCGACCGCTTCATAGCACGGTCCACCGGATGTCATGCCTGAAGTGCGGTCCAAAATTCTATAGTTTTGATGATTTTTGGGCGGGCGGAGGCGGACCCCAAAAGGTTGCTTAGTGCTGCAAAACGGGAACATTGTAGTGACGCTGTCGCGGTCGAAAAGCAGTCATGGAACGCCAAGAAAATCGAAACGACGATCTCCTCGGAATGACACTGGCGGAGCGCTTTCTAATCACTGGAAAGCTTAGCCAGGGAGGCATGGGAGTAATTTATACAGCCCACGACACTATACTGGCGCGTGATGTTGCGATTAAAACAGTTGCGCGCACGAATCTGAACGAAACCGAGTTGATGCGCTTTCAACGCGAAGCTAAAGCGGCGAGTATCCTGAAACATCCGAATGTGATCCAGATGCTGGATTTTGGCGTGTCGGAACATGGTCAGCCGTTTATGGTCATGGAGTTAATTCAAGGTATTTCGCTTGCCGAATTGCTGAGTGCGCGGGGAGCGGTATCACCGCATTTCGCGCTCCAGATTATCGAACAGGTAGCTGATGGAATGATTGGTGTTCACAAATCGGGAATTGTTCATCGTGATTTGAAAACCGACAATATTATGCTTCTTCAAGCGGGACTTCTGACCAATCAACCGTTGATCAAGATTCTCGATTTCGGTATTGCAAAATCACTCGGACCAACAGAGCAATTAAGCACGCTAACCAGAGCCGGACAAATTGTCGGCAGTCCCAATTCGATGAGCCCTGAGCAGGCTCGCGGAGACGACCTCGATCAGCGCAGTGATATTTATTCTCTGGGATGTATCGCGTTCGAGTTGCTGACTGGTCGTCCATTGTTCACCGGCGATAGTTTCATTGAAGTGGTAACCAAACATCTGGAAGAACCACCACCAAGGTTGTGGGAAGTTTCCGACCGAAAATTTCCGATGGAGTTAGAACGTCTGGTAGCGCATATGGTGCTCAAAGATCCTGCTGAACGTTATCAATCCATGGAAGAGGTCTTAAAGAACTTGCGTGAGGTTTATTCCGCAATAGATATCGAAGAAGCGTATTTCGACAGAGCCGTTCAAACGGGTACCGAAATCGTCGCTGTGCCTGAGCCTTCGCTGACCGCAAGGTTAAAGACCGGAGGATTGATTGCGACCGTGATAGCGGCGACCGGCGTGTTCGCCGTCTGCGTGTGGTTTCTCGTCAACAATAGCCTCACTGACCGCAGGTTTGAAGTTCCGTCCCATGCCAAAAGAACGATCGACTTGCAGTCGGAATCGCTCCTGCTCGTTGATACCATCAACGGTCAGGGAGATAATCTGGATTTTGTTATGAATCATTCAGGACGAGTAACAGCGACGCTCGAGAAAATGGTGGCGGCTAATAGACCGATAAACGATTTGATGTTAATCGATTCGGAACTCGCACCTGAGGACGCAGCACTGATTGCCAAGCTTGGTCCCGTGTTTGTAAATCTGGCAGGATGCACGGGCGTGTCAAACAAGTTTTTGAAGGAAATTTCGAAGATCCCCTCAATTACGGTGCTTATTTTGAATCGTGTGAAATCGCTTACTCCTGATTCGCTGGCACAACTCTCAAGCATTCCTAAGTTGGTTCTGGTGAGTTTGGCGAACTGCGATTTGACAGATGCACATCTCAAGGCTCTTGGTAGATGTAAGAAACTGGGCTGGGTGCGGCTCAGCGGGAACAAAGAGATTACGCTGGCGGGGATCAAACATCTCGGAGGTAAGAGATTCAACGTGGAAGTAACTACGGACAATACTTCGATCATGGTGATGAAAGAGGCCGAGAAGAAGGTTTTGAAGAATAGATACAAGATCTCCGTGGTGCATCTGGAGGAGTTACCAGACGAGATGTCTCTGAAGAGTATGGGCAGAATCGGCGGCTTGGCGATGGACAATTTGTTTGGACCCGTCGATGATACAAGTGATCACCAGGAAAGGAATATTGAAATTCTCCACAACCTTCCGTGAGTTAAATGACTGAGTCCGTCAAAAATCTGAATCTGACTAAAGAGAGCTTTCCTCTGGAAAGATACGTTCCGCTCTCTCTGCTCGGGCGCGGTGGTTTGGGCGAGGTTTATTTGGCGGACGATCGGCTTTTGAATCGAACAATCGCAGTGAAATGTTTAATGGCGGTCGATAACGAACAGTTTGTGATTTTTCAACGAGAGGCGAAAATTGCCAGTAAACTCAATCATCCAAACATCATAGCCACGTTAGATTTTGGTATCACCGAAGGTGGCAGACCATACATAGCTTTTGAATATTTCGACGGTATCAGCTTAGAACAGCTTCTCATCGATAGTGGTGGTGTTCTCGATGAACAGCTCACTCGTAACATCTTCAGTGTTGTCGCTGACGCGCTGAGTTACATTCACCAGCATAAAGTTTTCCATCGCGATTTGAAACCTTCGAACATTCTTCTCAGAATCGATCCTTCCGGCGAAATTGATCTCAGAATTATCGACTTCGGAGTGTCAGCGATCAGAGAAGAGTTTCAGAGCCGCGACCTGGCTCAGGGCAAGACTATTGTCGGTACGCCGGTGTATATGAGTCCTGATCCGGTGAGAGGCGAGGCTTTTGATGCCAGATCCGAAGTCTACGCAATCGGTTGTATTCTTTTCGAATGCCTGACGGGCGACCCGCCTTTCGATTCATCATCGACTGCCGAGGTTCTCGAACTTCACGTGCATGAAGAACCACCCCTG
>CAZRMH010000317.1:0-9703 GCA_964600935.1 uncultured Candidatus Obscuribacterales bacterium | reverse complement strand
GATAAAGCGTCAGAATGAGTTGGGGACTTTGACCATAGGCGAAATCGGTTCTTCCTCTTTAACTTACAGCGTGCAGAAAAAATCGGGCGAGCATTTGAGCGAGAGCCAACGAGATGTTGTAATTGGTGAGTGGCATCCTACCGGGGTTTCAGTAGTTTCTCCAGAGACTGATTTCGCCGCTCTTGTAAGCTCGAACACAGACAAGTCGATTCACACAAAGTTTGGTGATGTTTTAATTCGAGCCAATTCGATTGTTTACGTAGTCGTGAAAGCCCACTCAGTGGGTGTCTACAACCTCCACGATTCCACCCGCGAAGCCGTTACGATCAATACTAAAAACAAGAAGTGGCACATCTCGCCGGGACAGAGCCTGATTGTCACTGACTACGTGAGTTGTTCATTCAATCAAGCAAATCCAGCGCCAGCGCTCGAACACCGTTTGGTCAAAAAACATTCTGGGGATGATCACAGCGTTTTCCATTCGCAGTTTTCCAGTTCTTCGGCGATGAATAACGTTGAGTCTCTAAGAGATCTCATGCGTTCTAATGATGCACGAGCAAAATCAATTTCAGCAAAATTATTCAAAACGACATCCGTGTTGATGCAACTTCGGAATGGTGGTCCTGAGTACAATAGATATCTTAGTGCCGAGGCAATCGCCTCTCTCTAACCCACAGATACGAACTTTGAAATCGCAATCGCCGATTTCGAAGTTGAGCCGCCAGAGAAGTCGGACAACGATTAAGCAAAAGTTGTTCTGACTGACCCGCCCATTTGGTGTGGCTACGAGCCCCTAAGCAGTGCGTCCGGCTGTTTCTGAGCAGGTTCGTTAGAACTTTCTGGGCATCAGTTAAAAAACGGTAACCATCGGAATCTCAGCCTCACTTTTTCTCTCCCAATCAACTCTGATAACATTACCTTCGTTGGGTCGACGAATCTCCGAACTGACGATTGAGTACAGGTTAGCGGTGGTAACAAACGAAAGTGAGCGACAAAGAATCAATAATTCAAAAAGTCAGAAAACTTCTAGCCCTTGCCGAGAACAACGCAAACGAGCATGAGCGCGAAGTCGCGATGCGATTCGCGATGGACCTCCTCAGCAAGCATAATCTAAGTGTGGCGCAATTGGAGCAAGAAGCTTTAGATTACAGTGTTTGTGCGATTGAAGGTCATTTCAGGATGGAGCGCTGGATTCAACATGTACTTGATGCTGCGTGCAGCCTCTATTACACAGAATATTACATCTCGGCGCGCAAGACAGCGATGTTCGTTGGGACGCCGGAAAACGTTGCGGTAACTATTGACGTTGCTGATTGGCTTATCAGTTCAATACGAAAGGAAAGCAACCGTTTGTACAAAGACAGCTATCAGCGTCGAAGTTTTCGACTTGGTGCTGGTTGGCAAATATTGATGCGCGCTATTGAATTGTCAGCGGAACAAGCAACATCGAGAAATTCAGATGGTTCAGGATCTAATTTGATGGTAGTAAGAAATCAACTCGAACGCGCAAACGAGAATTATCTTTCCAAGCTAAATCTGAGGCATACGAAAAGACGGCGAGTCTATGTTGACGGAGAATCTTTCGAAAGTGGGTCGAGCTATGGCGCCGGAGTTGCGCTCGGGAAGCAAGCGAAGCGGATATCTCAATTCATTTGAGACACTTTCAAGGAGCAAGGTCAGCGACCGAGAGCCCAGCGCCGTCTTTCGATGAGACCGAAAGAAAACCGACCTCTGTAGCCTTGCAACGAAGAGTTTTACTTCATGGGCACGCGGAAGAGGTCTTCCATGTCGCTCGCTTTCATGTCACCGTCGTCAGAAAGGTAGAGAGCAGCATGATCCTTGGCTTTATGATAGCCGGTCGGCGGCGCAAATAAGCTCGGCACAACCGGCGAACTTTTCAGCTCCACAGGCACAAGGAACGACCTCAGCTTCTCCACTCGCTCCTCATAAGAAGAACGCTTTCGCCTGCGTTCGCCCTCATATTTATGCCTACGAATGCGATAGATACTAACAGGTATACCAATATCCGGACCAACAAACCCACTGTACCTGCACCACATGCGGTGCACAGGATCTGATACCGCGACTTTTTTGACACCGGTCACTCGCGCAAACGTGCGCTCGCTTCCATCCTCAAACTTATCGATGACACTGCATTCGGTTCCACTGAAACCACCAGGCAGATTGGTCTTCGCCATTTTGCTATTTAGTTTGTTTGCGATAACAGGAGGAAAGTCCTCGTCACGCAAGTCAGAAATATAATCTTCTACAGGCACAGGTAAGAATGTCTTATTCTCAGGATTGATCAAGATCGCAATGTTCGGCTCGCTTGGTCGCCATAGCGAGTTTCCAATTTTGCCTTTCATACGCAGCCCAAGACTGCACATGTTTATTTCCATCGGTCCCATGTCGCTTACACTTTTGATGGTAAACATCTTCTCGTTTTTTAAAGAGGAAGACGTGACAGGCTTCAATCGGCCCTGCATATTCGCCGGCGTTGCTCGACCAGCTTTTACCGGCTCGGCAACTACTGGTGCAGCAAAAATTAGACACAGCATCAGCGAGGAAAAGATCGAGTTATTCATAATGAGATCACCGCCAATAGTGTCAAAGGATCCAAGCCCATATACGTGTTACCAAAGACCGAACAATTCCCCCGATCCTTTTGCATTGATACTAACACGCAGGTTTTGCAAAGAGTTCTAATCCTTCAACAACTAATCTGCATAGATTTTTTGTTAGTCGCCCCCTCGTCAGCGGGCAGCACAGTTCCAACCAGGTTTGTTGGATCTGACGGGTTTATGGTTACGCTAGCATCGCTCAAGGTGACGCTCTTCGAGGCGCGCAACGAGTCAACTGCTTCAGGCAGCGCAAACTGTTCGCCGATGAAACCATTTACGAATCGTCCACCGCGAACCTCGCCGCGGTCTTCGAGACTGCGAAACACTGCCAGCAGCTCGCGCCATGGTGGCAGATTTGATTCGCGCAGTACCACGTTGCGAAATACTACACCGTATCTACGAAGTAACACGCGACACATTGATTCGAGAGCGGCTCTTTTCTCCACGGGGTGATCGGAGTGCAGCAAACTCCAGCGACCGTATGCCGCATCACGAAAACGTTTCGACCTGCCAGGTCTCAGTTCAGATCGCTCAGGGTCGATAAGCAATCGCAAATTCGCGAAACCATCGGCGGTGATAATTCCTGCAGTAACGAGTTCCCAAAGCGCGCGTTCCGCCTGGAGTTTCGAGAGACCCGTGCCGCGAACCACATCGGCGAAAAAGCTAGCGCCGCGCTGGCTCAAAAACGATTCGACCGAACGGGCGTGATTACTGACACCAACGAGATCGATGTTAGCACCAGTTTTTGGAAGTGAAGACATCCAGTCAACATCATCTCGAACAAAAAACGTCACCGGTGCGACGCTTGTCGGAATAACGCGCTTTATCACTCCGGGGCTCAGTTCTTCATTCAGCTTTTGGCTCAAATCCAAACTCGAATCTAGACTTGAACCTAGACTCGAATTTAAAGAGGAGTGCTGGCTCGTCTCTGCGAGACCACCGGCAGTCTGTATCGCACCATTTGCAGTGCCAACCTCCAGACTCTCTTGATTCTCTCCTGACCCATTGTCCACAGACTCAACAACAGGTGCACCAGAAGCAGTGCCACGCTTTTTCCGATTTATTGAAACTAGTTTTTCTGAAGCAACCTTTTTTAGCTGTGGATAGCCATGCGCTTTAGCCGCACTTCCAGCCGAGATCGACGGCTCATCGGCAACTTCCAACGAAGGATGCATGCTCAAACGTCCCCAGCCAATCGCCCCTTTCATACATAGATTATCGAGCAACTCCGGCTTGTAGTTCTTAACTCTTTTCGATAGAATCTGCGGCTCCCACTCACGCGCCGGAACTTCAAAGCCTTGAAGCTGCCGGATGATTTCCAGCAATCCGCGCTCACCGGCAAGTTGCGTTCCCGGCGCGACATGTTGCCAGTGACACAGCCATCGTGCATATACAGCAGCTGTTACTGGTTCGACACCACGGCGCAATGTTGCGAGTGTGAGCTTATGAACGCGGGCAAGCAAATTCCGATCGCACCACTCATAAGCTGAGATTGCCATCGATGCTAATCCAGTTACCACTGTTGAAAAACGCCCCTGATTTTTAAACTGGCCGCGCAATATCCGCCCTTCTGATTCGAGCGTGACAAAAGCAACTTCCAAATCACTAACTTCAAGCCTCAAAATGTCGGCAACTTCCTCAACTGACGTCGGACCAAGAATGTGCATCCAACCACGAAGAGCAGCAAGTGTCGCAGCAAACCGTTCTGTAATCGCGTGAGGAATTACCGGCACCGCAGTTTCAATCCGAGCATGCGGCCAAATTAATTGAATCAAAGCAACTCGTTCGGTAGCGACCCAAAACACCTTGTCGTCGATAAACACTCGTGTAGCACGGTTACGCGCACGCAGCTCATCCATGAAATCGGACCATATAAACGCCGGCTGAGCAAACAGTCGTTCATTGGTCTCAGGTATTGCCACCACAGATAGCATCAAGTCGTGCAACTCATCCGCACTCTGGATATCAGGCCATGCCTGCTCGATCACCTTTGCGATTGCTTGCGGATCGAGCTGCCCGAGTTCACCAGCCATCGAACCTGGAAGAACGCGGCGCATTTGAACTGCTCGCGTGCGACGTTCCTCGACACCCGCGTCATCAAGATACGCGTATACATTGGCATTTATAATTTCTGCCGCAAACTGCGAAGGCGTCGGGGTATCAACCGCGACACATTGTATGACACCACTCTTGATATCAGCAATAATTTGTTCCAAACCTTTCAAATCCATCGCTTCGTTCAGAACGTCATTCATGACTTCGTTGATAAGCGGATGATCGGGTAGTTCAATGTCGCCCGGAGTATTATCCTGACACGCGGCGGCTTGGGGAAAAACCGCGGCAAGCAAATCATCAGACCGAAGTCGCTGCAAATACGGAGGAACCTTCTTGCCTCCCATGAAACGAAGGAGCGCTAAAGATCGCATCGCATCCCAACGCCAGCGCGTGGCGAAAATCGGAGACGGGATCGCTGCTTGCTCAAGCGTGTGCCTGACAGTTTCACCCGCTAAGAAGTAAAACACATCACCAAGGGGAAAACTATGCTGCTCTGCCAGCGCGATGCTCAAACCATCCTCGGTGGCAGCGGCTTGCAGTTCAAAATTGAAACTTCGACAGAACTTTTTGCGCAAAGCCAGACCCCAGGCGCGATTGATGCGCCCTCCGAACGGAGCATGAATTATCAATTGCATACCGCCGCCTTCATCAAAAAATCTCTCGGCGATAATTCGTTTTGTAGTCGGAACAGCGCCCAACATCGCGCGACCTTGTACAACATATTCGATGAGCTGCTCCGCGCCTGAGTCGCTCACACCGCATTCGTTTTTCAACCAATCAATCGCTTCGCGAATCTCAGGCGTGTGTTCGGAATGCGCCCCGAACTCTAAACCGACATCGCGAGTCATTTCATCGATTTTGTCGCGCAACTCCGAAACATGCTTCGACAGTTCGTTGGAACGCGCAGGAGCTTCACCAAACCAAAACGGCACGCTTGGCGGCGCACCATGAGCATCTTCCACGAAAACTTTTCCGCCGACATTATCAATTCGTCGAATTCTCCAGGATGTGTTTCCAAGTAAAACGACATCACCGCGATGACTATCGATCGCAAAGTGTTCATCAAGTGTTCCGATCGAATGACCTTCCGGTTCTTGAATTACCGCATACAAAGCAGACTCCGGGATCGCGCCACCACTAGTAATGGCAGCCAACCGCGCGCCTCGTCGCGCTTTGAGTGTCCCATTGACCTGATCTCTCAGGAGATACGCCCCATAGCGCCCTCGCCGCGAAGATATCCCGTCGGACAACATCTCAATGACTTGATCGAATTTCGATTTCTCTAAGTTTCTGTATGGATAAGCTTTTTTGACGTCGTGAAAGAGTTGTACTTCGTTGACTTCTTCGACTGCCACCATCGCAACAATCTGTTGCGCCAATATGTCGATCGGACACTCTGGAATCTCTAACTTGTCGAGCTCGTTGTGCTTGATTGCACGAACAAGCGCAGCGGTTTCGACCAATTCATCTCGCGTGAATGGAAAAAACCGTCCTTTCGGAATGGCACCACGCCAGTGACCAGCGCGTCCTATGCGTTGAAGAGCAGTCGCAATCGTTTTGACATTATTGACTTGGCAAACAAGATCGACAAATCCAATGTCGATTCCAAGCTCAAGCGAAGCAGTTGCCACCAGTGCTTGGACCTCACCGTTCTTCAATCGCGTTTCCGCTTCAAGTCGAAGCTGACGCGACAGACTTCCATGATGGCAGGCGACAGCATCTTCTCCCAGACGAGAGGCTAACTGCATGGAAATTCGTTCGGCTTGTTTGCGCGTGTTCACAAACACCAGCGTGGACCGGTGCTCCTGAACCAATTTTGCTAACCTATCGAAGTTTTCAGACGAAAACTCCTGAGATGCAATCGGCGCCACAGGCATCGGAGGAACCTCGATCGCGATGTCCATTTCGCGCCGATGCCCGATATTGACGATAACAGGCGCTGAATCACTTCCACCAGTCAGAAATTCAGCAACTAATTCAATTGGGTTTTGCGTCGCAGACAAGCCAACACGATTAGGTGCAACTTTCGTTAATTTTGCAAGGCGTTCGAGTGTCAGCGACAGGTGAGCACCCCGCTTATCATCGGCGACGGCATGGATCTCATCGACGATTACGGTTTCAACCGACTGCAGCACTTCTCTGCTCTTGTCGGCTGTAAGCAGGATATAGAGCGACTCCGGTGTGGTCACGAGGATATGAGGACGCCGTTTCAACATCGCTTGGCGCTCCTTGAGAGGAGTATCGCCGGTGCGAACCGCAGTGACAATCTCCTGCATTTCAATGCCGCGACTGAGCGCCAGCTCCTTTATTTCGGCAAGAGGAGCGTCGAGATTCTTCTGGATGTCATTGCTCAAAGCCTTAAGCGGCGAAACATAAACAACCATCGTTTGATTTGTAAGCTTTCCATCCACCGCCAAACGCACCAGGCGGTCAACACAAGCCAGAAACGCCGCCAGCGTCTTCCCCGACCCGGTCGGGGCGGAGATCAACGTAGTTCGCTGCGCCAGGATGTGAGGCCAACCTTGCTGTTGAGGCTCAGTCGGACTTCCGAACTTCTCTAAAAACCAGTCACGCACGAGCGGGTGAGCCCAATCTAACGCGCTACAAGGTTTCGCTGCAAGCTTCTTCATGGTTTAAATTGTAATCAAAATTTGGCGCGATTTCCGAAAATTAACGGCGAACCTAAACCTTGGCAAGCGGATTTCGCAATGGATTTGACGGCAACTGCCTCTGAGATGCCCAATATGTTGGCAAAGCGGGACTTTAAAAGCCTCCCGCGACAATCCGAGCAGAGGTCCGGATTTTTAAGCCAGTGAACAATTGGTGAATTAAAGCCGCCTCAAAGCAACAACTATCGCCAACACCATCCTCGAAGTCCTTTTTTGCCAGAAGTCAAGCTTTGATTTAAGAGACCATGATGGTACTATCGGTGGTGCAGCTACAAGTGTATCCCTCAGGAGCGGTGAAAATGCAGCATGACAAAGTAACCATTTTGGAAAACGGAATCACTTTCGACATTTCGCCTCGCGCAACTCTTGGTGGCGATAAGATTGTGGCGATCCTTGTAGACGGTAACTCTGAGCGTCATAAGATTGAAATCTACGGAAGCCACCTGCCCAACGTAATCGATCAGTTAATGCAGCGCATCAAGGTCGAAAACATTCCGTTTTTGAATAGAGCACATCTCTACATCAATCCATCCAATCCAATTTATCTATTGCGGGCTTCCAAGCCGTTTTTTGCGCCACCGACTACGGTATCAGCAGCTATGAGTCACACCGCATACCCACCATTCGTTTAACAGCAACACTGTTGTGTGAGTGAATGATGCCATTTTTTAAAAACAACGATGAAGACAAACTCATAGCTCAGCTGCAAAATAAAGCTCAGAAAGAGGGCGTTTCAAAAAAATATCCAGTTGCAAGCGCGGAAGTCATTGCTCTCTGTGAAAAATTTTTCGGCTATAAATTGCCACCACTGCTTCGACGAGTTTATTCCGAAGTCGCAAATGGTGGCATCGGACCTGGAGGTCAGCTCGTCGGTTTGAGCGATGGCAAACGCAGTTCATTCTCAACGAAGGCATATGCGCTCGATGTTCTTGGCGTCTACGACTGTTTCATCAACTACAGACTGGGCTGGGATGAACAGGATGATTACGGGGACATGCTCTGGCAGTGGCAACTTGGGGTCTTGCCCGTTTGCGACTGGGGCGATTACAACATCACAGTTATTGATTGCAAAGCAAGAAATCCGCACATGATCGATCTGAACTACAAATCCAGCACGACTAATTACAAGAATTCATTCAAGAAAAAAACACCAGGCGTTTTTGCTTTCCCAGGTGTGCCACTAAAAGATTGGTTGGCGTCCTCAGTGGACAATGACGGGAAAGAGTTTTTGCCTCCAAACTGGACGGACCAATCGGAACAAGATGAACTCCCCCTCCCACCAAGACCGATAGTGCAAGTGCGAAGAAATAGTGTCGGACTCACGACTGACTGAAGAGCGATTCATTTTCGCATCAGCAGCTGACTAACGAATTGATTGGAATGTACATACGCATTCACCAAAATTCTCGACGTCGCAATCGAAAACGGATTCATGCAAATTTTATGCTGCACTTCGTGCGTACCTGATGGCATTGATGCAATCAAACTGCAACTCACCCATCAATCGCGCCGGACTGAAACCTGCACCCCGTGCTCCGACTCTTTATTCAGAGATCTATCGATCCGAACCTAATCAGTGAAGGAACTGTTTGCTAAAAATTTTTTTGCAGAGTCCGACAAGTTTAATTGAGGAGGGCTATAACACAAGGAAGAAAATCGTGATTAACTGTTTCAGAATCTCGCTAAACTCACCCAGTCTATTAACATTCTCGTCTTTAGTCGTTCTGATTGTCTTTCAACAGGTCTACGCAAAGTCTCACCAGTACGGCATAGAACAACCAGTTGGCTTATTGGGAATTGCCGAATACTATTTTCGCCATCCAGAAAATCTAATCGGCTTGCACTTTACGCCCCCATGTAAACATTGAAACAATGGATATTAGCTCCAAGCGGTTATGCACTGGTAAACCACCTCGCTAAGCCGAACGGAGGAACTGACCTACGTTGGACACCGCGTGTGATGGCTTGTGTTGGCTCACGTGTTACAGAAATTTTCCCAGAAGAGAACGGAGTAACAGCGGCTCTCCTAGACGGAGCATTCTACGTCGTGGTCGAGTGATAGAGTCTTTATATGGCAAGTAAATACTTAGTGCTCATTTTGTTCAGCCTCGTCTCAGGACTTACATTCCTGTGGTGCCGTGAGCTCTGGCGTAGTCCAACCGGTAAAGTGGTTTTCGTCAGAAAGGATGTCAACGAAGGTGGCAAGATCACAGGAATGGCTTTGGAGATGCGAACAATCGAACAGAGCAAGATCCCCGGTGAAGCTTCGACTGACATGCAGGAAGCGATTGGACGACGTGCCCGATACAGATTAAGCAAAGGGCAAATTTTAAGCCGTTACGACTTGGACCCACCCCC
>CAZRMH010000316.1:0-9704 GCA_964600935.1 uncultured Candidatus Obscuribacterales bacterium | reverse complement strand
CGCTCATAGACCTTTGAGCGACGATGATAAAGCCTCGCTTGCTCCGCTTCGAAAGTCCGGCACTGTCAAAGAAGTGGACAGTCCGGAGAAATTGCTCAGTGAAGCAATCCTCTTCCTGCATCGTGTAGAGGCTAATTTGCCGGAGAGGAAGCGCTCCGTGATTAACAGTATTCGCCAGAATGAGTTGCCTCTGGTCGGGCGCAAGGTGTTGATTGTCGATGACGATCCTCGCAACCTTGCCGCTCTAAGAGGCGCCTTGCAGAAGCAACAAATGAATTTGCTGTTTGCCGAAAACGGTCAGGAGGCTGTTGATAAACTTGTTGAAACTCCGGATATCGAGCTCATCTTAATGGACATCATGATGCCGATTATGGACGGCTATGAGGCAATGCAAAAAATTCGAACAATGGAAAAGTTTGCCAATCTGCCGATGATCGCGGTTACGGCGAAGGCGATGAAAGAAGATCGAAGAAAGTGTCTGGAAGCCGGTGCCTCAGATTACATCACAAAACCGGTGGACCGCAGTCAGCTACTGTCGCTCCTGAGAGTTTGGTTGTATAAGCGGTAGACCATGAGCGTTCCTCTCGATGATGTTGACGATCAACGATTGATACTGTTTTTTGAGCAGTTGTTCGGGCAAACCGGATATGACTTTCGTGATTACTCGCTAACCTCAATGAAACGGCGAATTTCGCGCATTTTAGACATGCAGAAATTTACTGATTTCGAGCAATTGCAGAGTTGGATTTATAGCGATGGCGCTGCGGAAAGAAAGTTTCTCGAGTCTCTGTCTGTTTCAACCACAGCCATGTTTCGCGACCCTGAAGTCTATAAGTTGATGCGAACGGAAGTTTTGCCGGCGCTCAAGGACCATCAGCTATTGCGCGCCTGGTCCGTTGGATGCTCGACCGGGGAAGAAGTTTACTCACTGGCTATTTTGCTCGAGGAAGAGCGCTTACTCAATCATGCGCGCATCTATGCCACCGATATGAACGAGAGTAACCTTCGTCGGTCACGTGAAGGTATTTATCCGATGCGCTTGATGCGCGATTACACTTTGAATTATCTGGCGTCCGGAGGCTGTGAGGACTTTTCCTCCTATTTCTCCACTGCGTATGACCGAATAGTTTTCAACGATAAACTCAAACGCCATTTGGTATTCGCCCATCACAATCTCGTCAGTGACCGATCTTTCAACGAGTTTGGTCTCATTCTCTGCCGAAACGTTTTGATCTATTTTAACGGCGCGTTGCAGGATCGCGTGCTGCGACTACTCGACGATAGCCTCGCCGTCGGCGGATTCCTGGTTCTTGGTGAAAAAGAATCGCTTAGAGCCAGCACTATTGGCGGTGGCTACGAGCAAATCGCCAGACCGTTCAAAGTCTACCGAAAGTTCCGCTGAGCGCAACGGTGATTGCAATCTTTAGCCTTTCGTTGCCGTTTGACGCACCATATCTGGTGGCGCTGTTAATTGGCGGCGCTATACCGCGCTTGTATTTACGAGCATTGCCGCGCCTATGATGCCGGCGAAGTCGCCGAGTTTGGCTTTCTTGATATTCAGTGCTGCGCCAGGTATAGGCAACGCCAAGTGTCCGACTTCTTCTACGGCAATGTCGTAATAGAGACCAACTTCTTCTACAAGACCGCCACCGAGGATGATGCGCTCTGGATTATAGAAATTGATGATGGTCGCTAAACCTGTTCCTAAATGCTTCGCCGCGTCAATCACGCAGCGGGTAACCAATTGATCGCCAAGCTCAACTGCCTGAGCTAGTGTTCTCGATCTTAGAAGACCCTTGGTTTCGTCAACTTCAGCTGCAACTGAAGTTTCTTGACCGCGTTTGATTCCAGCTATAACTTGTCTTGCGATTGCCATGCGCGAGGCATAGGTTTCTAAACATCCGAACGCTCCGCAGTTGCACGGGCGGCCGTCTGGAAACAGCACGGTGTGACCGATTTCGCCAGCTGTCCCGCTTGCACCATGGTAAATCTTGCCCATGTGAACGATACCGCTGCCGATACCAGTTCCTACGAAAACACAAACTAAATTTTCGCATTTCTTGCCGGCGCCGAAGTGCATCTCGCCTAGCGTGGCGACTTCTACGTCGTTGCCGAGTTTGACCGGGATGCCGTACTGCTCCATTAATGGTTCTGCGATCTTCAAGTTGTTGGCACCGATATTGACGCCTGACAAGAGAATCCCTTTCTCTCTATCGACCATTCCAGCAACGCCGATGCCGATGCCTTTGATCCTACTAACATCGATGCCAGCTTCTTCGATGGCGCCGTCGATAACGATCGACAAGCGTCGCATCAACTGTTGCTGTTCGCCTGCTTGCTTTGTTTTCTTTTTGCTGGTGGCTATCAGCTCGCCGGTTTTCGTGTTAACGACTCCAGCTAGAACTTTAGTCCCACCAAAGTCGATCCCAATTGCGAAATTGTCTGGCATCCCTATCTCCTGAAGCATCTTCGGACGTACCGCCCTGCTGACGATAGGTTGTTAGATTAGCAGAGATAACAAGCTTCGAAGACCTAAATCTACTTCAGCTTCGTTTGCCGAATTTGAATGGTTTGAATATCTTGGTGGTCCAGCTTTCTTCCGGCGTCTGAGTTTTTTCAGGTTGCGGAGCCGCGGCTTTGATCGGAGTCGGAGCGATGTCTGATTTGCGATCTAGGGCAGGAACTGCCGGTTTCGCGAAGGTCTTTGCGGGCACGGCTGCCTTGTGCTGGGCATTATCCTTCTCGTCTTTGACAATTTTTCTGTCCTTGTGGACGTCTTGGGTGCTGTCATGAACAAGATCGTTGTCGAGTTCGATAATCGCGTCTTTGTCTTCAAACGTCGAAAGGATGCCGTTGTTGCCAATCGTCTTTTCCGGAGCGAATTGTTGATCGATTCCCAGGAAGTTGCCTTTGTGTGCTCCAGCGAGAGTCAATTCTGCTAGTTGTCGCTGCTGAATTCGTGCTTGAATGGTGCCGTTTGTCATCGGTACTTGCGACAACACGTCAGTTCCGACGCTGAACTCTTGCAGATTGGTGCTGGGTTGATAGTAGAGATCGGGACGGCGCTCGTGCCGCATGGCGACTGTAGGCTCCATCACGGTGAGAGTGGCTGCGACTTTTCGTTGTCCGGTGCAGTCATTGCGAGTAACTGTGTTGCCATTGACTACCATTGTCGTAGAGCCGCCGCCGTCCAGGTTCATTGCTTCTACGCAACCGAGCTGTTTCATAAACTTCGCGAGATCCCACAATGTATGCGGACCTTCCACAGTTGCAAGAACGAGTTTGCGGTCTGCTGTGACACCGCAAGCGGTTCTTCTTGTGATCTTCGCGCTGGTCCAATTCGGCCGGAAACGTTCGTCTTTGAGACCAATGAAGAGATTGCCTTCTTTGATCAAGGTCGGTCCGCCGCTGATGGCGTGAGTGACAGTGTTCCAATCTTTTGGATCGGTTTGCCAATCCAGATCGACGAAATCGCCACGTTTTAGATGAGCAATCGCGCTGTCTTTTTTGTCGGTGAGAACGTAGCCGCCGTATGGGATTGTCAGGGAACGCGTGTGAGTATCGAGTACTTCGCCTTTGTTGCTGACTGAAACTAGACGACCTTCATATGGCAGAGACGCAGTATTCCCCCATCTTCTCGTATACATGATCAAGCGCACGCCGGAGCGGCGAGGTTGGTTCATATTGTTAACCCAGAGTTTGGGCACTTGCGGATTGGATGTTTCCAGAATTCCGTGAAGATTGACGCGCGCAAATTTCAGGTCACCGCCCCTGGTGATTCCCATTGCCACGCGATTGAATAGGGAACCGGAAACCCACTCGTTGTCTACTTTGATCGTGCCGAGTGGAGTGCCATCATTTTTGAAATAGTTGGCGTTGACGGCAACGAGAGCGCCGCTCTCCTTGGCGTGTTGTTCAACGTTTTTGAGCTTGTCAAAAGTTTCGCTCGCCATGTATGGTCTGATTTTCACGTCGGCCGTTTTCATGTCGACTTCGACGACATTGACGTTCAATCCGCCTTTAGCGAACTTGTGAACCACACCAGGTCTGATTGTCAGCTGATTTAGTTTCTCTAAGTAGAGTTGCGGTGGAATTGCTCGGGCTGCAGCTGGACGTGCGTGAGCCACTTTTGCCACTTTAGCTTGTTTTTTTGAACCGCGTTTATCTTTCTTAGACGCCACCACATGCGATGCATGCTTCGATTGACGTTTTAATAGAGTGACTTGGGGCTTTCGCGAACTTCTCTTTGTCGGTGTCCGATAAGATTTTGAGGATCTCGCCGACAAACGAGGACCGCCCATCATAGCGGCACTTGCCGGTTCTAGCGGGAGGTCAGTGAACGCACCGAGCAGCAGTGCCGCGGACAGTGCAGGAAGAAATAGCAGTCTCCCGGGGGAGGACAAGCCTCGATCTGCCACTAGGGGATCCTCATACTACTAAAGAGAGAAACTGATAAATCCTCAAGGAGAGAGAAGAGGATAAATCCATGTAAGAATTATGTACCCAAACTGATCCAATTACAACGCGCTTTAATCAAAAAAGTTTTGCCCAAAAAACAATTAGCGAGAGGCTTGCAAACAGCATCAGGCAAGGATTTCCATGCGTCGGTCATAAGTAGACAAGCGCTGCTCCAGAAAAAATCGAGTATATAGAACGCATAGCCTAAGCCGATTTTTGCAAGGTGCATGGCTTCTTTCAGATCGACAAGGGGCTAAACGGTCTTGAATCGACAATTGACTCTCGTGCAGAGAACCTTCTTTGTCAGCCGGGTTTGACGCTTGCCATTTGAGAATGTTCCTCAGATTGTCGTTAACGCTTTCTCGGATTTCAAGTTGTAGGTTTGGGTCCGCCGAGTCTCTGTCTGTCCGGGGAATGGCTATACAAGTAGTCGCAAGGTTCGTCCAGGAAGCTACTTTGGTAGAAATTTCAGAAAGTAAAAGGAATGCCTACGGTGAGTCGGTTCCGGGAGACCGAGTGGTCTGGTCTTGTTGATGATTCTGGTTCTCGACGTTAGTGAACGGAGCTTGAACGTGGGTACCTTGACCGGGACTCGATTGAATGTTTGCAAACGGCGCCTGCACATTTACGTTCGAACCGGCGCTGCCGTTTGAATCCACATTCACAAACGGCGCTTTAATTTGAATGTTATCAAGATGCCCTTGAGAAGTTGAGTTCGGAGAGCCAATGTTGGCGAACGGAGCGCGCACGTTGACACCATTGCCACCGGATTTGGTGACATTGACGAACGGTGCGTTGACATTGACATTGGGGTGGCCATTTTCAACATCGACGTTTACGAAAGGTGCTTTGACTCGAACTTTCGGGTCGCCTTGCGAGGTGTCAACCTGGACCATGTCTTTGACCAGTCCGCGCATATCTTCTAACAGTTTTCCAAACTGAGAGTTTGACACGCCTTGATGTCGCTGCATGATCTGCAGAGGCTCATGAGGAGCCAGTTGTTGATTGAGCTGCTGTTGTTGTTGAGTCAGTTCTTTTGGGGCGGGCTGGCCTGGACTATACGGTCCTACCGTGCCGTCCTCAGCCTGGCATAAAGCAGGTATCGCGACTGCGCTTAAAGCTAGTATTGTTGCGCTCAAGGTCAGGCGTGGCATTTTGTCCTCCTGGCGGCGGGCGATTGGCTAACCTCAGTCCGTTACAACTGCAAGCGCAGAAATATTAGGTTGCCAATGCCTGAAGACGTTTATTCTATCGTGGTTCGAATTTTCATGCATGCGCGGATCGAAATGAGCGCAAAGTCTTTATATACGGCAATTTTGCTCAGTGTGCTGATGGCGTTTCCGGCAGTTGCCGTATCCACTTCTTCCAAAAGGATTTGCTCAAAAAAGTTCTCGACGATGCTGACTCCGCAGGAATGAAAGTTGAAGTCACCATGCTCAGCTTGCCGGGTAATCGCTGGGCGCAGCATAACGACGGCGTCGAGCGGCACCATATGCGGTACCGCTTAGCGGCGCCTAACTCTTCTTTGCCGCGAGGTAGCGTTCTCGATAGAGTTTCACTTGCGCTTCTCTTTGATCTTCGGGTAGAAGAGGGAAGCCCAGGTCGATGCGTTGCTCAAGGTAGCAAAGGGCGATTTTTAACGCGAGTTTGCGAATTCTAAGGATATTGCCCATCCGTTCATCGCGACCGAGAATCCCTCGAGCATCCATCAAATTGAAGTTGTGGGAGCATTTTAGAACTTGTTCGTAAGCCGGCATAACAAGCTTCTTCTCGATCAAAATTTCGGCTTGCTGGTGAGCCATTTCGAATAGTTTCGAAACGTACTCAGGATCACTCTCTTCAAAGTTGTATCGCGACTGTTCAATTTCGTTTTGATGATAGAGCTCGCCGTATTTTACGCTGTCATTCCACATCAAATCATAGACGTTGTCTACGTTTTGCAGGTACATGCAGAGTCGTTCCAGACCGTAAGTAATTTCTGCTGCGACCGGCTTGACTTCGAGTCCACCGGCTTGTTGGAAGTACGTGAACTGAGTCACTTCTAGACCGTCTAACCACACTTCCCAGCCCACTCCCCAGGCATCGAGCGTCGGGCTGGCCCAGTTGTCCTCGACGAAACGCACATCATGTTTGGCTGGATCGACGCCAAGCGCGCGCAGGCTGTCGAGATAGATGTCTTGAACGTCATCTGGTGACGGTTTCAAAATGACCTGGTATTGGAAATAATGCTGCAGGCGATTGGGATTTTCGCCGTAACGACCATCAGTAGGACGTCTGCAAGGATCTGTGACTGCCATGTTCCACGGTTCCGGTCCGATAACCCGGAGAAACGTGCCCGGATTCATGGTAGAGGCGCCCTTCTCTGTGTCGTATGCCTGCAGGATAAGGCAACCGCGCTTGTCCCAGAATTGATTGAGAGTCTGTATCGCCTGCTGGAAAGTCAGCATAATAATTCCCCTGAGCTGGACCCTGGACGTCGTTGACAGGTCTCACGCCCCCGGCTGCCGGGTTTCTCGGATGACTCACGAGACGCCCACAGTCGCAGTTTGACGCTGAGACCTTATTGATCTAATTAGTTTAACACGCACCGATCCGGGTACATGAAGCCTGAGGGGTGGTATCGTGTAATCGCCCACTGCGCTGCGGCCACGGGCTGATAAATATCGCAATCAATTGACCTGAATCGAAAGTAGCCGGGAGGCAAATTTGAGTATCGACGAAGACGACCACGACGAAATCTACGAATCCGATGTTGGTGATGATGAAGAGGACGATGAGGATAAGCCGGAGCTGGATGATCCTGACTACGCGGAGACCATGATCGAAGCGCTCGCGCCAAAAGCCAAGCGACTTCTGGACAATGTAAACAGCGTGCTCATCGGTCAGATGCAAGCGGCTCGATTGTCGGTGATTTGTTTGCTTTCAGGTGGTCATGCTCTGGTTGAAGACGTTCCCGGCGTCGGTAAGACGCTGCTTGCCAAGTCGCTGGCCATGTCAGTGCATGCGAAGTTCAAGCGGATTCAGTGCACGCCTGACCTCTTGCCTTCAGATGTTTGCGGTGTGAGCGTGTTCGAACAGAAAGAAGGGACTTTCAAATTCGTTCCAGGTCCTATTTTTACTAACATCCTGCTAGCTGACGAAATTAACCGCGCCACACCACGTACTCAATCCGCGCTTCTAGAAGCTATGGAAGAACACCAGGTCACCACAGATGGTGCCACGCGAAAACTGCCGGAATTATTTTTCGTTATAGCAACAGAGAACCCGATTGAATATCACGGAACGTTCCCTTTGCCCGAAGCGCAGCTTGACCGTTTCATGATCTCGATGTCGCTCGGCTATCCCAAGCCGCACCAGGAAGTAGAAATTTTGGATAAGACCCTCGAGGATCGCGCATTTGAAGTCGAGGCCGTTCTAACCGAATCCGAAGTGCTCGAAGCAAGAGCGGCTGTCAAAGCTGTGTTCGTCGATCCATCGATAAAAAATTACATCGTGTCTATTGTCAATGCCACCCGTAAGCATCCGGGCATCGTACTCGGTGTCAGCCCGCGGGGAAGTCAGCTGTTGATGCGCGCCGCTCAGGCATCTGCCTTCATTGACGGACGCGACTTTGTGAAGCCTGATGACGTCAAGCTTCTGGCGCCGTACGTACTCGGTCACCGTGTAATTCCAAAAGTGAGAGAGAGCCGCGTTAGTCATGCTGAGCTTATTGAAAGAGTCCTCGAAGAAGTCCCCGTACCAGTCTAGGTTTGCTCCACCTGAGCTGAGTACGGAGTTTGTCCTGAAGGGCACCCGAGTGCCTGTCGGTGGCGGCTACTGCCTGACTCTGGAAAAGCGCTTCTGGTACCTGGTCGCCATTGTTGCTCTGCTCTACTTCTTTGCGATTGAAACCAAAAACGATTGGCTGTATTTGATCGCCGCAGGCGGCGTTGCGTCGATGATTCTCGGTGTACTCCTGCCACTCAGTCAGATTGTTGACCTGGATGCGTCGTGTTCTTTGCCGCCTGATGCTGTTGCCGGTGACCGGCTCAAAGTCAGAGTCAAGCTTTCGCGCAGAAGTAAGAGACCGCGTTTTAACAAATTTTTTCCAATCAAGTGGATAGTGGTGCGCGCAAAGCTCGTCGGACTGCGCGAAGATGGAAGTGTCTTGCGACCAATTACAGTTGATACCGTAATTAACGAAGCCTGGGTAGTGGCTCAGAGTCCGGCTCTCAAACGCGGAATCTATAGAATGGAAGAATTGGAGACCTATTCCTGTTTCCCATTTGGTCTGGCATGGTGGTCTCGCAGTTTTGATGTCGAAAATGCGATCAATATCGACGAGCCGCTGGTCACCGTGTACGCCCGTACGACTGGAGCTGAAGGAAATTTCCTCTGGCGCTTGCGAGCTGCAGGCACGAGCGCTCTGATGTTCTCAGCGACGCGCTCCACTTCGGTGATGCCGTCATCCTCCGTTCGCAGCTTAAGAGAGTTTGTCACTGGCGACAGCTACAGAATGATTCACTGGGCGTCTTCTGCTAAAACCGGCAAACTTCTCGTTCGCGAATTCGAGTCGGAAGGATTGCCTGGATATGACGTTCTCATTGATTTGCTGGCGCCCTGGAAAAATGAAGAGCAATTCGAACTGGCTGTGTCACTAGCGAACTCCTTACTCAATCTCGGTTTCAGGATGGGCGGAGCCCCGGAGCTTTTTGTAATTCCTGATCCGCAAGCGCGCCCGGATCTGTTGCCGCTTTGTTTGCAGGATGTGCCCTCTTCCGCACCTGGTATCGCTAGATGGGCTCAGGTACTGGCTCGTGTTGAAGCAGTATCGGCGATATCTCCAAACTTCGAGCCGGAGATTCCGGATTTCGGCGCTGAAAATAAATTGGCATTGCTTGCTATTCGACCTGCCCAGGAGACTTCGGAGGTAGAACCTCTGGTGCCTGAGACTGTGGAGATGTGGGTTATGTCACGTGCCTTTCGTGAACCGGGAAGTGCAGCAGAAAAAGCGGAATCGTGGCAACGTAAAGGTGGGCTTCCCGCATCGGCTGGATTCTCAGAACGTCGCGGTGTTAATTCCGCCCCCAGTCTTGGTCGTATTCTCACAACAATTGAGAGGTTTGAAGACATCACGCGCGTATGACCACAGGTGACAGTAACAACGATAACGGCGGACTCAATGATCCGAACGCGAAAAAAAACGCGGACGGCGTGCCTTCAGTTGCTCAAGCCAACGCGGCTGGCAGTGAGTCAGACCAGTCGGC
>CAZRMH010000315.1:0-9731 GCA_964600935.1 uncultured Candidatus Obscuribacterales bacterium | reverse complement strand
GCTGGGAAAGCGGTAACCTCCAGGGTTACGTCCTTCCTCGCAATGATCCTAGAGGTCTTTATCTCGGCAATCACACGGGGTGCTGCCAGCATCCCGATGGCGAGGCCGCCACTTCTGCATGGCACGGACAGGAATCACCGAATGGTGGCTTTTTCGTTGTCGTCGATAAGACCAAACCTGGTGCAGTTCTTGCCACCTCCTGGGCCTGGGTTTCCGATGACGGCGGACTTTGCTTCGACAGCATCGAGGCGATCAACTTGACCGGTCGAGAGAAAGATGTGATGAACGTATACAAGCGCGCGGCAACCGATCTCGCCGTCTCGAAGTTCCACACCGTCACTGTTTCTACAGCTTCCCAGTACCAAAAAATTGCCGGAAATCCTCCTGAGGGCACCGTATCTGGTTTAAAGCTTCCTTCCAATTATTCCGGCTATACCGATACAAAACGTGGACAAGTGATTCTTGCACAGAACTCCTCTCTGCCTAAGCGGGTAGAGGCTGACAAGCTGACATGGGTTCGTGGAATGACAGACGCGGATAAGGCTAAGGCAAATGCAATTGCAAAAGCAGTCTATCCGCCTGGTTGGCAAAGAGCGGAGTCGGGTGACTTTAAGCTCGTGCTCGACAATCACAAGGATGGCATGATCGGATATGCGGTTTTGAACCGTGAAACAAAGGAAGTCCACGACATTGCTGTATTGCCCGAGCACCGAAGCAAGTCTCTGCAGTTGTTGCGTGACGTTCTCAAACACATCAGCGCAACTGGCGGAGAGTGGACTTGTAGCGCACGTGAATCGACCAGTTTTGCTGTACTTAAATTGGCAGAAAGACGTGGAATGATCAAAATAAACGAGGCAAAGGTCGATGGCGAGATGAATGGCGAAAAGATGTACGCTGTCAAATTCGAAGTGGTGTCACAAAAGGACCTGGCTGCCAGTAACGCAAAACCGGCTCTAGACAAACGTCTCACGCCTGAGGATCAGAAGCCGGGTGGACCGGCAACCACCGCATTCGACACTGCAAAACATTCAGTGAAAGCAGCTACTGAATTGAACAAGCAGATAACATCAGCGATCGAACTTTTGAATTCCCCCACGGTGCCGGGCGGCAAACCGCCCGAGCTCAAAGATCTTACTCCGGATGAATTCAAAAGGGTTTTGGAAACGGCAATTACCAAGATGAAAAACAATCCGGATGTTTCGTCCGATGAATTGGTTTTGTTTGACGAGATTCAAAAAGCGCTGGACTCTAAAGACCCTGGTGATGCAGTTCGTCTTGCCACATTGCAAAAGGACCTGGCGTCGTTAAAACCGGTTGAAACAACGCCGATTCCTTCTGCTGGAGCGGGAGGCGTGATCGCGCAAAGCAGATCTAATACAAAAGCAAACTCGACGAAACCAGCGGAGTCGCACCTGCCGAGTTTGACGATCGTGGCTGCTGCTACAGAAATCGCGAACGGAACTCATAAGAAAGATGGAAAATTGGAAATCATCGAAGAGAAACCCACTCGCGACAACAGAACCGGTGATTCTGCCAAAAAGCCGGGAATGAAACCAGCCGCGAAATACGTTGTGGGCGGAGTCGGTGCTGCGGTCGGAATCCTCACTGTTGCAGAAGGTACGCTGCAACTATATGAGTGGCTCAAAGAGAAAGGCAAAGATGGTCACAAGAAGTAATGAACATTTCGTCCGGAAATTAAATGTCCGGACGATTGTTACCTCAATGAGAAATTGAATAGCAGCGGTCCGCTGGAGACCGTAAGTCATCATCAACTCTTTGGAGAAAACTTTGGTGCCCTTGACCATAGTGAAGTTGGTATCGTTAAAAGCGAGCGCCGTAGACATCAGATTTAGAAGAGAAGTCGATGTGTCCGAGTTCACGGGAATTCCATCGACTGGATATTTCGGAATTATTCAGTACGACAAATATGACAATAATCGCGCTCAGTTTTGACGTTATTCACTTCTGTCGGATTCACCAGATACGGTGCTAGTGGATCTACAAAACGTCCAACCGAGAATGCCAACTCCGAAGACGTTTTCTGCACTGAAAAAAGTACTAACCTTGAAAGCTTCTCCCGGCCAAGTGTGATGATGTGCGAATGCTAGATGTCATTCGATTGGACCTTGTTATACTTTGACAGAGTGACGTTTGCCCACAGAGGCCTAATTGATGCGTATTATCCACGCTGGAATTATCTTGGTTTCAATTCCCGTTGTGTTTGAACTAATGTTTGTTCTGACACTGCTTTCCGAAATCAAAAAGACAGACGAAATTATAGACGAGCAGTCCCGGGCGAAACTTATCCTGCTCGAATTTCGCTCGCTTATTCAGAAATCGCAGCGAGCTGGTATGGAATTGGGTAAGTATTCCTCTCTGGGCAAAGACCCTGAATATCTGGAAAATTGTAATCGCCTCATGAAGGAGATTGAGGTTGACAAGAAAAGACTCCGCAAGCAGGTGGCACAGGATAAACGATATGTTCGTATTTTCTCAAAATTCGACAAGGATTGGGATGCGTTGCGCGAAACGATGAACGAGTCGCGACGGCTGATCGACATGCCGAGAGTCGCAACCGGTCTAGATCTGATGGTGCTTTATCAAAATGTGGAAGAACATCTCACTGCGATGGACAACGACGTCAAAGACTTGTTGAGCAATCAAAACGAATCGGAGAAGGACGCCGCTCAACGCAGGCAATCGGCCAGAGATTCGCTGCAATGGATGATTTTTAGCGGGATAGCAATAAACATAGCAATTGCCGGTTTGTTGGCGCAATGGTATGCCAGACGCGTCGGCTCCAGAGTGGAGCTGTTGGTGGACAACAGTCTCAGGCTAGGCCGAGGGGCGGCTCTCAACCCGCCGATCAAGGGGACTGATGAAATCGCCACTCTCGATCGCACCTTTCATAAGGTCGCCGAAGTTATCACCGAAGGCTTGGCTAGAGAACGGGCGCTCTTCGACAATGCCGTGGATGTAATTTGCGCACTCGACAGTTCAGGGCGAATTACCAAAGTTAATTCCGCGTTTGAAAATACTTTTGGCTACGAGGTGAATGACGTTCTGGAGTGCCATCTCATCGAGTTCATTTTCGCCGAAGATCAGTCGTCTACGTTTGAGTTTCTGCAAACAGTAAAGGATAACTCTCTATCTGGTAATCAACTGGAAAACAGGGTGGCCACCAAATCTGGTGGCATAAAAAATGTGCGCTGGTCGGTGACCTGGGGCGAGTCACACAAGTCGTACTTTTGCGTCGCGCACGACATTACTGATAGAAAGACGTTGGAGCGAGCTAAACAAGATTTCGTCAATATGGTAAGTCATGACCTCCGCTCTCCGCTTACGGCACTGCAAGGCACTTTCGAGCTTTTTCTAAAGGGAATTTACGGACAGCTTCCAGACAAAGGTGTTGCTCGCATTGAAAGTGCCCAAAAAAGTGTCAATCGATTGATCGCTCTAATCAATGATTTGCTCGACATTGAAAAACTCGAATCCGGTGAAATTGACATATCCAGATCTCACGTCGGCGCCGATGACATTATGAATGATTCAGTGGAAGCCGTGTGTGGAATGGCGGAAATGAATCAAGTCACGGTTAAGGTGGAGGAAAGTCAGCTTACTGTTTTTGCTGATCACGATCGGCTCTTGCAGGTATTTGTGAATTTGCTGTCTAACGCCATAAAGTTTTCCCCGACCGGTGGAACTGTAACCTTATCGGCTGTCGCCATCGATCATTTCATCGAGTTTCGCGTCAAAGACCAGGGACCTGGAATTCCGCCGTCGTGTTTGGAATCAATCTTTGAGCGATTCAAGCAAGTTGATAGATCCGATCACACCAAGAAGAAAGGAAGCGGGCTCGGCCTTGCCATCTCTAAGGAAATTGTCAGAGCGCATGGTGGCACAATCGGTGTGACAAGCCGTCTAGGAGAAGGCAGTACGTTCTGGTTCCGCGTCGAGTCGAAAAAATAGAAGGTACTTTTCTTTTTGCCGACATGCTCTGACGACCAAGTTGGAGTTTCACTTACCAAAGCTGGCAGCGATCTTTTGTCGGTAGCATCAATGGCTGATCGCCGCTTGTATCCCTCGTATTGCTTCTCGATTCCTGTGTAGGCAAAATCTGACGAGTTCAAGAGCATCTTCTATGAGCAACACGTTTGTCATTTATATTTAGAGGGTGAGCCGCTATCGGGTCCCGAACCTGAGAAAAACAGAGTGTCCGACCTTGTTCCGACTGTTCAGCCCGAATTTGGACGTATTGAAAGCGTGGCTGTTACTAGAGGAAGGAAATCTGGACGACTGCCTCAAACTCACAAATGCGATGCTTGCAGATCAAAAAGAATTAGAGAAAAGCATCGATGGAATGAATATGAAAGCCGCCCTGCATTTGATTCGCAAAAATGTGTTTGCACAGCAAAAGGTAACCAAACAAGCGGAACACGAAGACGGACTGTTCAAGCAGTCATTTGTTTCCGGTCGCGTATTTATGTTTCAGACCTGATCGGTAAGGCTGCAAGCTACTTCACGCCAAACAGTTCCACCTCGAAGACTAGCGTTGTCGGCCGAAGCCCAGACCTGCTGAGAGAAAAACGAAATACTTTGGTTTCATGTTGCTCAACTCGGCCCAAGATTCAACTGGTGACATATAATTGCTATCATCAATGGTGATGGTAGCCAAACAATCTTTCCTGGATCTGGCTGTTTCTGATTACCGCCACCACTATCCCAGTGTACAGATATTGAGCATTGCCACTACATATGATGCATGAACTCGACAACTAGTTATTCAATTGAACGCCAAGACGTTTGGTATGAAATGTCGGATCTGTTTCTCGATACAGAGTTCGATGTGCAGGCACGGTCGCACATGGCAAACAAATTAGCGATGTCGCCATTCTCGATAGACGAACTCCAAACAATTATGGAAGACGAAGTGGCACCAGTTCTCCATGTCAATTTGCTTTGCGTGGCCGGTCAATGGGGAATGTTTGACCGAGAGACGGAAGTTGTTCAGCCGATCATTATAAGGCTTTCGGCGCTGGGCGGAAATCCGACACCAGGCTGGTTTTCATTCTTGGCTTTGAAGCGCCGCTTTTTCATGTTCAATGTTAGCAATGAGTGGAACCAGATTCTTCAGCAAGTTTGCAAGCTGCGCGCAACTGGATCTGATACCGCTAATCGTTAGAGCGATCGTGTAGCGCGACCATCTTTAAGTGCTTTGAATGCTTTCACTGAAAAGTCTAGATTTTGTTTCCAATCAATCTGCGGATTATCGATGCCGATCACTCGAGCTGACTTCTCGCATCGGTAAGTGCTTTCTCGGGCGTCATGCCGTTCTTGTTCACCTCCGCTTTCACTCTCGCCGCTTCCTGGCTCGAGCTTTAGATCGTTCGTGCTTTTGATGTTTGCGCCAGCAAACTATCAATTGACCGGTTTCAGTCACAGTTCGACTGTAACTTAAGTAATCGAGGGCGGCGAACAAGTGGTGTGCAAGTTGTGAATCGTATTCAAAACACAATCGAAAGTTCCAAATCCAAACACGAAACGGCCAGAGGCTTCTTGTTGGCGCGTATCGATTTTCCTGTCGTTCTCGTCATTTGCTTGACGAGCGTAAATTTAGTACCCGCATTTCAACACGTTTTGCAGCCCGATCATCTGAGAGAACTTGTTATCCTGCTTGCATCTTTTATGTTTTCTATTCTCGCCTACCTTTCCAGAGGTACTGGATTTGGTTGGACTCTCGGTGGACAAGATCGACAATTAAGCTGTCGAGTGTTCAAAGTGGTTTCAAAAAGAAACATATACACGGTTCTACTAGAAGCGGCATTTGTTCTGTCAGTCGTCTCTTTGACAGTGTTAAGTTGTAGGCAGTTAATTGGAGACGCGCTTTTCTCTTTTGGTGACTACAAAAGTGCGAGTCAGTTCTACAAAACATTTCCGTTAACCAATCCGAAGCCTTACCGAGTGATGGCTGACCATGGTCCGCGTTTCTGTGGGCTCTTCTCGCCGAAGCAAGAACTTGAACGCGCCGTCGAATGGAGTTTAATTGCCCAAAATGTTTATGGCGATCAAAGTTTGGAAGCCGCGATTGCCATCGACGCAATCGGTTCCATCCATCATAAAATGCAGCAGTTAGTACCAGCTCAATTGGCTTATAGAGAGGCTGCAATTTTGTTCAATCGCAATAATACTGTTGAAGGATATGGCGACGTGATGCTCAAGCTTGCTCTTATCTACGAAGTCACCCAGCCTCAATTAGCCGAAGACGCCTATCGAGAATCTCTAGCCATTCGGCTCAATCACCTGCAAAAAAATCATTGGCGTGTATTGGAGAGCAGATACTACCTGATGAATTTCTTGAGTCGAATAAAACAGTCGCCTGAAGAAGTTGCGCAGTTGAAGTTGGCTCAAGAAGCCGCAGAACCAGCAGCCCATGAATTGGCTTACACGTTTCAAATTTTGATTTTTTATGTATTTCTAATCGAATTTTTTCTTCTTCGTTACTGTCCGAACGGCGGTCTTTTCAAGATTAATCCGGACTCTCCCAAGCTAGCGAAAGTCAGCAGTCATCTACGGAAGAAGCTCAGTGGCACTCATGGAATTGATTCTAAAATACTAGACGATCTTTGCACTCTGCTTATCTATCAAGGTCGGCACGACGAGGCGGATGAACTGACGAGCAAAGTCATTAAACTAGCGGAAACATCACCTGAATTGATCATCGGTCAAAATTCCTTTGGAGCACCCTCGCTTCCCAGTATTATAAAAGGGGTATAGACATTGAAGAATAGAATGGACGAAAAGAAGCGCGTGCTGCAAAACAATCCCTCTCAAAATTCACCGCTCTGCCCGCAGTGCGGAAAGACCAAACGCGTGGTCCAGAAAGGCTCGCTTACCAGCTGGATCTTCGCGGAGAGTCGCTGTCAATGCCAAATCGTACAGACCGAACCTAACAGTGCTCATGGATCGAACGAAGCTCCGACCATACCTGAATATGAGATTGTCGAGCTGTTAGGTCACGGCGGAATGGGTTCGGTTTATAAAGTCAAACGAAAAATTGACGACCAAATATTCGCTCTCAAAATCATGCGGAGAGAACTGGTCAATAACGTGGCGGCGGTTAAACGCTTCGAGCAAGAAGTGAAAGCTTGTATGTCGTTGTCCAATTCCAATCTTGTCTCGGTTCACGGTTTGGGACATGCGGAAGATGGCTCGCCGTACTTGGTAATGGATTATCTCGAGGGCGAAAGTCTACAGCAGATTTTGGCTAAGGATGGCATTCTAGATGTTAACACGGCTCTACCAATATTCATTCAGATTTGTGATGGGCTGAGTCATGTGCATCAGAATGGTATCGTCCATAGGGACATCAAACCAAGTAATATCATGGTGGCATTGGATAATGAAACCAATGAACTAAGGGTGAAGCTGCTTGACTTTGGTATCGCCAGAGTAACAGATGATCAAAATCTCGCGCAGAGTTTAACTTCAACTGGAGAAATTTTTGGCAGTCCGTTTTACATGAGCCCAGAGCAATGTAAGGGGGATTTGATTGATACCAAATCTGATATCTATTCATTAGGTTGCGTGTTGTACGAAACCCTCAGCGGCAAGCCACCATTCGCTGGCAATAATCCGGTTCAAACGATACTCAAACATCTTAATGAACAGCCAAAACCGCTTACGGAAAAGCAGCGCTCTATGAGCAATTCACTGGAGAGCGTGTTGTTCAAATGTCTGGAAAAAGATCCGCAAGACCGATATGAATCGATCGAAGATTTGCGCAGAGATCTGAAATATCTCAGTGCCGGACTGGAACCGCTTGTTCCACTGAGAAAAAAGATCAAACCCAAAATCGATTCGAAGACAAGGGTCAGACGGATATTCTCTACGCTTCTTATCCTGGTGGGGATGTTGTCGGCGGGAGCGCTGTTGCTCATGGCGTCAACACCAACCATCGGCTCCATGACCGCAAAAATCAACAAAAACCCTGATGATGGCGAAGCATTATCAACTCGAGGAAACCTTTATAGACTGCAAGGCGATTACGATCGATCAATTGCGGATTTGAGCGCAGCGATAAAACTACTTCCAGATAACGCAGCTCTGTATCGATGGAGAGGGTCTAGCTACACGAGCTTGAACAAACTCGACTTGGCGCGCGCGGACCTCCTCGAATCGATTAAACTCGACCCAAACGCTCTTGCTTACCTCGAACTCGGTCGACTTTATTACGAACTTGGCGACTACGAGCAATCGATCAAAGCAAGTACGAGAGCGACAGAATTGGGTTCGAGCGTTGCTCCATTCCCAGCTGGCGTGAGAGAGCTGACCATCAGTGGAGCATTTACAAATCGAGCCAACGCATACCTTCAGCGACGAGAGTACGCTCAAGCTATTGCCGATTGCGACAGTGCTTTAAAGGCTTGTCCGGATGCGACCGCTCCTTACCTCATTCGAACTCAGGCGAAACTCGGCGCAGGCTTCTACAAGAATTCCGTTGACGATGCCACCACCTATCTTGAATATTTTGCAAACGACGAAACTGCTCGATACACTAGAGGTGTAGCGCGGATCGGGCTTGCTCAGTTTGCAGGAGCCGAGCAGGATTTTACATATTTGCTCGAGCACGCCAGAGAGAAGGGAACTCCGAACTTATCTGCGCTAGCCTCGTACTATCAGCTCAGAGCAACTGCACGGATGCTCAATGGCGATTACAAAGCAGCAATTGACGATTTTAACAAAAGCGAAACTGTTGTACCTATGCCTCTGGACTACATTCCAAAACTTGCAGAGGCGAGAATCTTGGACGGACAGTTCGTCGACGCTACAAAAGATTTGAATCGCTACATCTCATCTGCCGCTGCCAGCAAACATAATGTTTCACCCATCGCTATGATTCAATTATATTTGCTCGAAAAACTTTTAAAACATTCGCCATCTGCGATGCAATTTCGCTCAAGTTCGAGAGAAGACGCTGAATTGAAAGATCCGCTTATCGAAGACTGGTCTTCAAAAATGATAAATTATCTCATCGGAAATATTGACGAAAAAACCTTGCTTGCGGAGAAAACAGTGAACAGTGATTCTCTTACCGCGACGAAAACCTATGTCGGAATGAACTTACTTGCTGACGGTCATAAGGCAGAGGCCGTCGAGCATTTCGAATGGGTGAAAACTAATGGTGACAAAACCAGAGTGGAGTATCAGATCAGTCTGTCGTTCTTAAAGCGTTTGACAGGCAATTAGACTGAGTCCGGTTTTAGTCACAATGCGAAGTTAAGATGCCACCATAAGACATTCCATCGAAACGCGGAATGCCTCAACGACTATCATGCAGATGAATGCGTTTACTAGCCGAAAGATTGGAGCGTGTTAGAAATCTTGGACAACCCCAACCTTTCCACCTGCGAAGTTCAGCCCGTCTGCACCCATCTCCAAAACGGCGGCCCAGCCACTATCTCCGACAACGCCCCCGGCTGCAACACCGTGCCGGAAGTCGAGGCAGCCTGCATGGAGTCGGGCGTGATTGACCACTCCAAAGCAGGCAATCTTTTAGAAACATTTCCCAACCCCGCCACTATTTTTCTGAACATCCAACTGCCGGAAACTACCGCCGCCCCGCTCGACGTGCAAATCTTCGACGCACAAGGCAGGCTGGTGCTGCTCGCCCATCAGCCAATGCTCGAAGTGCAAGGGCTTGCAGCGGGAATTTATTCGTTGAAGATGGTCGC
>CAZRMH010000314.1:0-9763 GCA_964600935.1 uncultured Candidatus Obscuribacterales bacterium | reverse complement strand
AATCGATGGAATGGAAACCGCACCGCTTGGCATATTGGCGCTCCAAACCTGGCTTCCGGTGCCGCTATCGAGTTTAAAGACTTTGCCTTCACTGGAGGCGAGCAAAACATCCTTTCCACGAATAATCGGACTGGCCATTAACATCGAACCGGAATCAAATCGCCAGATCTGCTCACCGGATTCCTTGTCAATTTTGTAAAGAGCACCATCGGTGGAGGCAATATAAACCGCGCTGTCGTCGTGCGGACAGATCGGAGCGGAGTTCCAACCGATCGGTCCTTTGGTTTTAAAAACCCACTGTGGAGTGATCAGAGGATTCAATCCATCAATTACAGGGATTGAATATGCCGAGATTCGTGGACTAGCCGTTTCGACGGCAGGAATATTCTGCGTCGGTTCGCGCGCCGGACCAACGGGCTCAAGCATTTTGATCCCGGCTGCTTCTATCTTCGTGTAGGAGATATAGGCCCTATCATCAAAGATTCCTTGAGATCTCGTATTTTTCGGTCCCTTGACTGGCTCAGCAACCGGAGCAGGAGCGTTTTCCGCTTTAGGCGCAAATGGAGTCGCTTGTGGAGGTCTGGCGGCATCAGCCGATTTGCCAGGCCCAGATTTAGGATCAACTGGTTTCGTCGGGTTCGCTTGGGCATCCGCGATCTTGGCTTGAGACTGTGCACGAATCGGCGAAACCGGTGTATATAGAGGAGCGGCATCCGATTGCAGATCCAACTGAGCTTTGGTCGGAGGCGACGGTCTCTGGTGCGGCCCAGTCTGCGTGGTCGGCTCGCGCATCACTGGTGGTGCAGAATACTTTTCTGGTTTCACACCTGAACCGGCAGCTTTGTCAGTTCCGGGCTTTTGCGTCGTCGATTTTTCCAGAGATTCTTTGATGAGCTCTTGGCTGACAGCATGAGCGGTGTCGACTTTCTGAGAAGTTCGCTTGGTCGTCAAACCCATTCGAGCAACGCGCAAGTCAAAGATCAAATCATCAAGAATTTTCAAAACTTCGTTGAGCGATTGATATCGATCGCCTGGCGTTTTCTCCATCATGCGTCGAATCAAACGATCCAGCACATCAGGAACTTCCGGATTCAATCGGCGCACAGATGGAATCGGTGCAGTGGTGTGTTTCATCGCCATCTCGATCATGCCGTTGGCACGATATGGCAATTGTCCCGTCACCATTTCAAAGAACAAAATGCCAAGCGAATAGATATCTGATCGCTGGTCCTGCTGCTCTCCTCGACACAGCTCCGGAGACATGTAAGCCGGCGTCCCCATGCCCTTTGTCGAAGGATTGATATAAACCTTGTTGGCCATCAATCGCGCAAGACCAAAGTCCCCGATCTTCAAATCCCCTTCGATAGTAATGAAGATGTTATCGGCTTTTATGTCTTGATGAACAACACCTTTTCTATGTGCGAAATAGAGCCCGTTGGACAATTGCTTCATCCAGTTAAGCGCGTGCTCCACCGCAAGCGCGGCGCCCTGAGTCCGAACCGCGAGGTTTCCACCAGGCAAGTATTCCATTGCGACGAAGTGGTGCTCATTACCCTGTCGGTTCTCGACGCCGATATCGTATACGGTGACAATATTCGGATGTTCCATACGCGCGGCAAGACGAGCTTCTTCAGTGAACACTTCAACGTTCTTCGAATCAGCCATCAACTCCGGCAGTAACATTTTAATAGCCACTTCGCGTTGCAAAAACTCATCGCGACAATGGTACACAACGCCCATTCCGCCCACACCAAGCTCTTTCAGAACAGTGTAGTGTCCATCTTCGAGTTTATCGTTCTGAGCGAAAATAGCTGTCATGCAATCGGTGTTTTGAGTTCAAAGACTTGGTAAGGGACTTAAAATTCGGGGCTTCTAAATTGGATATCTTCGAATATTTATGAGAATTGGTTTCACCCGAAGAATTTTTCGGGGCATTTAAACTGAGCGGCTTCTAACAGTTGGGTTTACGATCAGTGCTCAGTTTAGCCGACCTAGTAAGTTTCTCACAAAACGAAATATACGTTATGCACTGTGAATGCCCACTTTTGAGTACATAATTTCTTGATCAAAATAATTACCTTATCACTTTGTCAAGAATCTTCAATTGTCAAGAAGATAGAATCTCCGACAGATGGGCTTTCTCAGTTTTTGCCATTGGAAACTTATAAATCTACTCAGGCTAAATTCGAGTTGGTGCGATAGTTTAGAGCCATCCACTAAAAGGGAAAGATTGTGAGCTTGAAACCAGACGGAGCATTCGTACAGCCCGGAACCGACCTCGACTTCAGCGTCCCTGCCAGAGCGTCGGCCGCCTTCGTGACCGGACAATCTGAGCTAATCGACCAGGCCAGAGCAGTTTTGGAACTTGAAGCCGACGGAATTTTAGCAATGAGCGACCGTCTCGGAGCCGAATTCGAGCGAGCCATCGAACTCTTGCTCCAGTGCCCCGGAAAAGTTGTCGTCACAGGGATGGGTAAGTCCGGTCACATAGCGAACAAAATCGCAGCTACCCTGGCTTCGACTGGAACTCCCGCATTTTTTGTCCACCCGGCTGAGCTCAGACACGGCGATTTCGGCATGCTCGAAGAGCGGGACATTATTGTTGCTCTCTCAAGCTCAGGAGAGACCCAAGAGATCAAGCAGGTTTTAGACTCGATCAAACGACTTGGACTCAAACTAATTTCGTTGACCGGAAACCTAGAATCCTCATTGGCGAAGGCTTCCGATGTCGTTCTCGATACTGCTGTTGAACGCGAAGCCTGCCCATTGAACCTGGCACCAACCTCATCCACAACAGCCGCACTGGCGATGGGCGATGCGATTGCATTGGTTTTGATGTCTCAAAAAGGATTCGAAAAAGAAGATTTCGCCCGCAGCCATCCAGGTGGCAACCTCGGCAAACAGCTGTTGTCCGTGTCTGACGTGATGCGTTCCGGAATGCAAGTTCCAACGGTCGGACTGAGCGCAGACCACAGCATTGTCCTCGAAGAAGTCGACCAGAAGCGCCTTGGCTTCACTACAGTTGTAGACGACGAAGGGCGAATCGAGGGCATCATCACAGATGGTGACTTGCGTCGCTCGCTTGTCAGATTCGGTGCAGACGTGTTCACAAAAACCGCATCAGAACTGATGACCCGCAATCCGAAAACGATTTCGTCAGATTGTCTGGCAGTGGCTGCGCTCAAACTGATGGAGAAGCACTCGATTGCAGACTTGCTGATTCTCGACGAACAGCAGCGTCCAATCGGATTGATCGATTTGAAAGACCTGCTCAAAGCCGGTCTGATCTAAACGGAAATCTACTCTAACGCACAGTTATAGCCGAATTCTCGACTTAGGAATAAGATGGGATTATGAACATAATCCGCATTCTGTCGATTCCTTTTAACTGCCTGTTTGCGGTCGGATGTGCCTATCTCTCATTAGTGAGCGTTGCGGCAACCCTCATAGCGATTTTTACTTATCCAGTGGTTATTCTCTTTCTGGTCCCGATCGCCTGGGCTCTGGGATCCGCCGCCAGGGATTTTTCAGCTAACGTCAGGAAAACAACCAGAGAAGAGCTACCATTCCTGGCCAAGAAGTTTGATGGTATAAAGTTCCGCCAATTAGTGACTACGCGATACTTAGGCGTGTTCAGCATTCTCGCCTGTTTCGGGCTCGGCATTCTCTGGCAGTTTCTCAAATAATTGAAAAATCAATCAGGCGTTTACCAACCGGCTGGCGCATCCGCTGGAGGTTCTGCAGTTTGTCCGCTAGAACCGGGCTGCATGTCCAAACCAGCAGCAGGCGCTCCGGGTGCCGGAGCGGAGTTCTGAGCTGCTGGCGTTTTTACCGATTCGGCCACTGATTGCGGCGGAGCTGCCGCTGCAGTCCCGTTGTCGCCAGGGATAGCTTTATCGAGCAAAGCAGAACCGCTTCGGGTAATTGACTGGAAGCCGTGTTTGAGCCCAGTACCGAGTTTCTCAATGCCAGTGATTGCGCCACGACTGAGGTTTTCAGCGCCATGTCCGACTGCCTCTGCGCCCCTGACTGCACCATGACCGACCTTTTCAGCGCCGGCTTTCGTTTTGGCACCGACGGTTTCTGCTAGTTCAGCGCTTCCATGACCGATTTTTTCTATACCAACAACGGCTTTGGTGCCCACAGTTGCGGCTCCATGTCCTACCGACTCAACGCCAGTAACGGCTTTGCGACCAACTGTCTCAGCGCCGGTCACAGCACCATGACCGACGGCTGCGGCTCCGTGTCCGACGGCTCCAACGCCTGCGGCAGCTCCGTGTCCAACCGCGCCGACTCCGGCAGCAGCGCCATGGCCGACGGCACCAGCGCCCCTGACGACGGTGCTACCGATTGCTGAACCATTTTGATCTGCTGGCGCGTCAACCGCCGCCGTGGGCTGTGAAACAGGCTTAGCGGGCTTGACCGGCTTTCCAGGTTTTCCGACCGGAACCGCTGGAAGATCTTGAGGAGGCGGAGCTGAGGGGTCGATGATTTTGTCAGTGACCATGTCGATGGCTTTCTGCTCTTCTTGCACTTCTTTCGATTCGCCTGTGGTCTCCGGTAATTCCGGTCTGAGTTCTTGTGCGCTCAGCGGAGCTGCGAAGCTCAAAGCCAGTACCAGACCCAACAAGTGCTGAAATTTCATTACAAGCCTCCCTCAGAACATCCAAACCCTGAGTCGATCGCGACTAGAGTAAGTTCCCCGGATAACGATTACCTGGCTAGTATATCGAGCAAACCCGCGCGGCGGGCTGATATGAGACTATTTGAATAACGGGCTTAATGGAGCGACACTCGCGGCAATTCGACCCAGAACCCAAGTTAACGTTCAATTTGATTGATTGAATCAACAGAAACGATCATGACGGAAACGAAATACAGCATATTTAGTTCGAAAGAAGTGCAAATTTCGCTTCCACTAATTCACCGCGGGCGATACTAGCAGAAGCGCACGTCTTAGCAGATTTAAGCGGAGCAACTCAAACTTACAATCTACGCAATCAGCGATTAGTCGTAGTCGATATCGTCATAGTCACTCATTTCTTGGTCAGTTGGAATTTCTTCCTCTTCGACTTCCTGTTGTTCTTTTCCATCTTTATGACCGACCAATTTCACCAGTCGATCCAGTTCGTCTGCACTAAGACCCAGTTCAGAAGCGACTTCTTCCCGCGTAGGCTCGCGACCTTTCTCTTTCATGAGCTTCAAAGAAACTGGTCGAACTGACGTAATTTTTTCGAGCAAATAATCGGGAACGCGACTGAGACTGGTTTCATAAGCCACAGTTCGCGATATGAACTTTCGCACAGCCTTGGCAGCATGCACTCGAAACGGATGACTCGAGTTGACATCAAACGAATCAATCGCCTCGTTTAGACCCAGACAACCTTCGTTAATCAGGTCTGGCAGCTGAGCTTCACCCTCCGCATACTCTTTTGCAATCCAAGCGACCAATCGAATATTGGCTTCGTTAAGTTTCTTTCGGACCTTTCGGTCGGTATTGTTCTGACAACTTTTCACCAGCGCCGACTCCTCGGAGTCTGACAGAACTGGAAATCGGGCAATTTCCTTTAGATAAACTCGAATCGACTGGGCGGACGGAACCTTCTCTATCATGCGCTGGACGAACTCCGCGGGCGCAGGTAGGCTGTCCACCAGACTGACAATCGACTCGTCATCCAGCTCGCCCGCTTCCTGCCCTTGCGACTTTTCGCTATTCTGGTCGTCCGTCATTGAGAGCCTCCCAGCCCCGGTTTCCTATCTAGACCGGTCAGATTACCATGGAATCGACAGATGGGTGTAGGGCTTACTGCTTCTCGGGGTAATTAAAGAAAGGGAAGGTTTTTTCAGCCAAGGACTTCTAAAACCCGTTTTGAGCGAACCAGTAGATATTTGGCAGAGGCTTAAACGCCTATCGCGCGACAGATCGAAGATCTGTAGTCGAATCCGCCGTGTAAACCACTCTATTGGCTTCAGGGTCGATAAACTCCAGCTCGTTGGTGCGAAGTACAACTTCCTTTTGGAAGCTCTGCAACAGCGAAGAGATGAGTTCAGCCAGGAACAAATTGAGCTGATAATAAAACTGATGGAGCTGTTCGGCGAAAAAGTTGAGCGTTTAACCGATGACCTGGCCGATCTCGCCGAACCTAGCGCAGATCTCTATCGCGAACTCGACGACTGCGAGCGCCAGATCAGAGCGCTTGAAGCTATCGTTGAAGCCGAAGTCGGCATGAGTGACGAGTGACGAGTGACGCTGTATATGGTGACTACTAAATCGACGTAGCCGACTTTAATTTCGCCTTGTACTCATTCAGTTCTTTTTCGCGTCGACGGAGGACTTCCTTCCGGTCGCTCCTGAAGCCTGGATCGCGATACGGAATCGCTGAAGACGTTCCCAATCGTTCAACCTCTTCCGGACGGAGATGGAAAATCAGATCTTCGAACAAAGCATCTTCGTCGCTTCTTACGGCCAGCGTGCCACCTTGTTTCAGCGCTACATCTCGCGTTCGATAAACATTGAAGCCGCTCTTTTGAAGCCCACCTCGAACAGCAGTCGCCGCACAATATGTCAGCAATCGTCCGCTGTCTTCCCGCAGGATTTTGTAATAACAATCAAACAATTCTGCCGTCCACAGATGCGGAAGTTTCGATGGCGAAAACGGATCGTGAAAAATCAAATCGAATGTTCCAGCTTCGTTGCTCGCGAGCAAAGGCGCATGGACTCTCAGGTCATCAAAGATCAAATTGAGGTTGAACTTCGGACCTTGCCGAGCCTGGTAACTCAGCGCCAGTGATTTTGTCGGAATTCCTAATTTGATAAACGCTCTGAGATTATCGACAAGAGTCTGTCCATTAGAGTCTTTCAGTTCTTCCAGCAATACGGAGAAACACTCTTGCTCCAAAACATCAGGCAACGTTTTTAACAACTCGAAATCATATTCAACGCCAACAACATCAACTTCATCAATCGGTAGATGCGACGTATTAATGATGTGGTGCCAGAGTACGAAAGTGTTGTAGCCTAAACCAAAACAAGCGTCCAGAAGCTTGATCTTCGACTTCGGTTCATTCTTTCGGCGTTGCAGAATATCCTCTAGCCGCGAAGGCAAAGCATAAGTCTCCATCGACTCTAGAAAGGCACCGCCAATGTTATGGTAGAACTCCCCTGACAATTTATCGCGCAGCGTGACGGTACCATCTGCGGTGGGCACCAGGGCAATTTTTTCGGCTGCATCGGACATTGCGTTTCCCGTATTTTGAGGAAATTGGATCGGTTCGAACACGTTTAAACCGACTAGACTCAACGATTCTATTCCAAAGTCAGAACAACTTTACCAAAACTATCGTTTTTTTCCATAAACTCATGAGCCTTAGCAGCGTCGGCTAACGGAAATGTTCGATCGACGATCGGCTTCAAAGCCCCGGATTCGAGAAGCGGAACGATATTGTTTGCCAACAATTGACCTGCAACAATCTTCTCTTCCAACGGGCGGGCTCGCAGCGAAGTGCCTTTGATCATGGCACGTTTTCGCAACAGCAGTCCGAGATTCATATCCACTTTAGCACCGGCGAGCAGGCCGACTAAAATCAATCGCCCCTGACTGGCAATGCATTCGAGATCCTCGGCAACATAATCGCCACCGACTAGTTCCAAAATCACGCTGACCCCTTGCTCTCCCACAATAGTTTTCACTTCAGCGGCGAAATCACCTTTCTCCAAAACGATGCCGCGGTCCAAGCCCAGTTCCATCGCGCGATCGACCTTATCTTTAGTGCGCGAAGTTCCAACACTGCGAGCTCCGAGAGCTCGACAAATCTGCACAGCAGCAGTTCCCACACCACTTCCGACGGCATGAATTAGAACCCAATCACCCGAACGCAAATTTCCCTGACTGACGATGGCATCATATGCGGTGACAAACGCTTCGGGAATTGCAGCAGCTTCGACAAAGTTCAAATTTTCCGGAATGCGCGCAATCGTTCGATGATGGACGACAACAAACTCAGCATACGAGCCGCCCGGCACAAGACCGAAAACGCGATCTCCAGGTTTCATGCCGACAACATCTTCGCCAACATCGACCACTACACCGGCAAATTCCAAGCCGAGGATATTCTGCGGAACCCCCGGAGGTGCAGGGTAGTTTCCTTTCCTCTGTATTACATCGGCGCGATTCACAGCTGTTGCCATGACTTTGACGCGGACCTCACCTCTTTGCGCGTGCGGATCAGGAACATCCTGCAACTGCAAAACTTCAGGTCCACCAGATTTTGTAACGACAATAGCCTTCATGAAATATTCTCCTTAGTAGTTGCTAAGAGACAGTCGTTTACACACTCTAGGAAAACTACTTGCGGTGATGATAGCTTAAGTGGAGCCCCTGGGCTAAATCCAATTTGTAATACCTCCGCTTGCTCTTTCAGATACAGATTGGGATCATCAGGGCAAAGTCCGGGGGCTCTTCTTAGAATGGAGTTCGATCAATGACCTTGGATATTCCGTCATACACCTCTTACGACCTGTTGTTCGAGGCAATTCACAAGAAACTTGAAATGGGCGAAATCGGCAATGACACCGAGTATCTCGCCGATCTGATTATCACTCTCGAAAGCCGCAGTCGCCTCGACCACGCCATGAAACAAGCACTCGAAGGTCGAGAACTGGTCGCTGTCGAAGACTAGTTCTTCGGGCTTTTTCAAATTACATTTCGCAATAGAAAAATTCGTTAACAGAACCACTGGAGTCCAATGGTTCTGTTTTCTTTTGCACATATCTTTTACGAACCAGGCGAAGTGGACCAGTCACAGACAGTCAGCTTTCGCCGCGAATAGAGTGAACCATCTAATCTTCAATAAACGAGTCCCAGTATTCGGTTCTCTCGGACCAGGCACAGGTACCGTTTCCGCACGTCAGCGTAACTTTGCTTCCAGATTCCTCTCTTGAAGAGTCGCCGGCGCCATCCCAGACACCCTGATTCTCGACGAACCTATCAAACTTTTGAACCGGCTCATTACACTTGGGGCAAAGTAGTTTTTTATCTTTGATAGCTTTTTCTAGCACTTCGCGAGACATAACTCCTCCATCACACGGTTACGCGCCAATCATAGATCACGTCGTCTCAGTATGATCGTCTTTGAATGATCGTTCCATACGACTGATCGTCCTTCTGGAAATGAAAACGAAGGCAGGAGAACAATTGCGCCGGCCTTCGTTTGGTTATTCGGGGTCTAAAAACTCTTAAAGTGTTTAGTGAACTCGGCGATGTCCGCGCGAAGCGAATGACCGACCGCCGCCGTGACGATAATGACTGCGGTTATTGGACCACGACTGAGCTCTGGCACTTCGGTTTCTGCCAGTGTTCCAGGCAGTACGGTGCCGAGTATTTCTACCGTTGTTCCAGGTTGACTGATGATGTTGACCGTAAGAGCCGCGATTCCAACCAGCCTGATGGTGTCCGTTTGAACCATTATATGAACTGGCAAACGGCGATGCTTTGCCCTTTCTCATATTCTTGTAATTGACTCGATCGTACCGACTGAAGTGTTCATTCGGCAACTGTCTTCTGGCGCTGCCGTATCCAACACCGTTTCGCGCAAGATTGACTGCGTTTGGACTGAGGTCAGAAGTGCGGTTGTGATTGTCGCGCCTGGCGTCACTAGCGAGCGGAAGCAGCATGGCCACTGCCATTGCAAGTGCAGTTCCTTTAATAGTTTTTTTCCCGAATAGCATATAAGTTTCCTCTCAATCGTCACGGCAGGGTTAAGG
>CAZRMH010000313.1:0-9768 GCA_964600935.1 uncultured Candidatus Obscuribacterales bacterium | reverse complement strand
CATCTACGGGGTTTTCGCGGTCTGGATGGATGTCAGCAGGAGAGCTTCCAAGTGGCTAAAACCCGAGCGTTGCTAACAGCCGAGCGAAAGCAATCGCCGCGAATTGCCGCGATATTCAAGTTTGAAGTCAAGTGAGTTTGGAATGAGGACGAAACGATTATGAGACGATCTGTCCCAGATTTTTTTCTGTAACGAAATTGGGAAAACTGTAAACCTTTCGATTGCCAGAGAAAATTCGAGAGGTTTGAACTGTTCGTCTGGCTATCGTGGGCGTCCCAGATCGCTACCAGGTTGATTGTCGAACCATTTTGCTTTTCGTACGCGAGGCTGTTGACTGATGGAATCGAGATTCTTCTGATCAATTGGATCCCAGGTCGCGACTGCTCCGCCCCACCACGCCTTCATGTCGACAGAGGTGGTGTCTTGAAGTTTTCGTTCTTTTCGAACGACGACGCGGTCGGGGTCTTGTGCTTCATTCACTTCATTGCACAGCTTTCGTAATTGCTCTTCGGCTTCGATTGATTCATTTGTTTTATAAGAGGTGGGTTGCATCAAATTCTGATCGTAACTGGCGAGTCGATCGTCCAGGTTTTCCAACCAGGGACTTTCGGACGAAAGCTTGCGCTTTTTCTTACCGCGGAAGAGTGTCGCGATGAACTTGCAAGGCGCGAACTCCATCAATTTCGAGCGGGTGAACATAGTTGTTTTAGCTCCACTGCATAAAAACTGGCCTAATGAATAATGCCCTTGACAACGCTCGAGTAACAAATTAGCGAGACAAAGTCGTTTTGATGAAGTTTGTTAAAGGTCAATCACATCATTAAACGCAAAACACCCGGCTTTCACCGAGTGTTTTACGTGCGTTGGAAGTCTATTCAGTGATCCGAGAGGACCGTCGTCCGATTAGCTGGCTACTGGTGCGGTTTGCACCAATGCCAGAGGAACCGGTGTGGTTTCGTACAGAGGCAATTCCAGTCTGAGCTGGTATTCGCCTGGGGGCTCGAAGCAGTGAATGCAACGAGCTTCATATTGCGCATCGCCGACAAGAATCTGTTCGTCGGAATGTACCATACGTTGAGTCCGGCATGCGAAGTCAGATCCGCACTTTCGGCATACAGCAAGAAGCTTATCTACACGATCTGCCATTGCCATCAATTGTGGCACCTGACCGAACGCGTTGCCGCGATAATCGAGATCAAGACCGGAGCAAATCAGTTTTTTCTTTTGTCTCAAAAGGGTTTGAACCACACCGATCAAATCGTCGTTGAAGAACTGAGCTTCATCGATTCCAATCACGACTGCGTGGGATGAATATTTGAGAATCTCCTTTGCTTCAGCAACCACGATCGCTTGCGATGCCAGCCCGTTTCTCGATTCAACGAAATTCGGTTTGGAGCGCGTATCAGTTTTCGGTCGAACGATGATTGTTGGCAAATAGGCCAAGCGAGCACGTTCAATTCTTCTGATTAACTCGCTCGATTTGCCGGCGCTCATACATCCGACTATGACTTCGAGTCTATATCCACTCAGCATTACGCAACTTGTCTCCACGTATATCGGCGGTAGGCCTTTTGGCGCTTGGCTAGTACTGAAAAATCAGTGATAGTAACTGTTTCGAACCAATCGCGGCTCTTATGTTAACCAAATTCACGAGCCGTAGGCTTCAACAATACTAATCTGATATCACGATCACAGAGTCGAAGATCCGGCGCTAGTCATCATCTTCGCTCGTCTGTTGAGGCGTTCCGGGCTTTAATAAATGTGGTGTGGTCAGAAATTTGTAATGGAAGATCTTGTCAAGCGCTGCTCGCGGAATCGATTTTGAGTTGATTAAAAACTCGCGAACATCAATCCTTTGTACTTTTGCGGTATTTAGAATGTCAAGCGCCTGCTCGTAACCCACTTCGGTCGTCAGTGCCGCAATCGATGCGCCTGAACGGTCGAGCAGTTCTTTACATCGGCTTGAATCGGCGGTCACTTTGATTAAACAATGGTGGTTGAAATCGGCGAGAGCTTTCTGCATCGTCGAAATTGAAACCAATATATTGTCGATAATTGCCGGTGTCAGGCTGTTGGTTTCCAATTGTCCTGCTTGCGCGGAGAGGCAGACGGCATGGTCGTTTCCGATGATCTGATAACAAATCATGATGAGCTGCTCTGTCAGCGGCGGTATGCCCACCCGGGGCAAGACGTTAGGCCATAATGTTGATGCTTTCATTATCGCATCGGGTAGTTTGATTTCACCAAAACCAGCACTGGGACCGGAGCTCATCAATTTCAAATCACCTGCGATTTTTACCAGATCGACGGCCAGGTCTCGCAGGCTCGACGATAATGCAACGAAATCACTCATTGATTGTGTCAGTCTGAAATAGTCTTCCGCTGGGCGCAGACTGATGTTTGTCAATTGCGCAAGATTGCGTGTTGCCGTTGTCGCGAACTCCGGTGTGGTATTGAATCCGGTGCCGACCGATCGTCCGCCGAGATTGATTTCCTCCAAACTCAAGCCGGCATCCTTGATTCTGCGCAATGCGCGTTCGATCATGGAACCATAGCAGTTGAATTCCTGACCGAGCGTTACGGGTGCGTCATCTCTCAGGGCGCTTCTGCCGACTTTAACGATACGTTCAAACTCCAGGCTTTTCCGCCTCAACAAGCGCTCCATCTCGATAACGGTGACTTGCAATTTTTTCAACGAGTTGATAACTGCAATTCTCATTGCGGTTGTATAAACATCAGTTACTGACTGCGATAAATTGACATGTTCCGAGGCACTCACCGAAGCCGGCGCCTCGGACGGATCTCCGAGTATTTCGCAAGCTCGATTAGCGATCAGTTCGTTTATATTGATGATCAATCCGACGCCAGCGCCACCGTGAATGGCGTCCACTACAATTTGATCACGCCACTGTCCGCTGAGAATCTCGTCACAGACCTGGGTGATGGATGAGACAATCCGACGATCTAGTTGACCTAATTCACCATTGGTGATGGCAACTGCTTTCTTGACTTGAGCGACTGCCTCGATCAGAGCCGGGTGCGTCGGACGCCCCGTAGCAGCGAAGAACTCTATGGCACGCGCGGTTCCGGCGCCCCAATAACATCCGCCGGGAATTGTAACTTCACCGAATTCGTCGGTTTCGACTCTTGGTTGTCCTTTTCGAGATGCCATCAAACCCTCTTTCTCATTTCAAATCTTTCTTCAAATCCTGGGCGAGCCGGTTGAGCTGCGGAATGCGAGAAGCCGCGTCTTCAGTAAGCAGCGGTGCTAACTCAGCCACCGCCTCTTCTTTCTGCTTGAGCGCGGCTAGGGTGAGTGCCTTCAAATATGACAGTGTCGGTTCATTGAAACCGAGTGTATCGCAACGGCGAAGATTTTTTAGAGCGGTCTGGTAATCACCTTTTGCTAAGTAAGCCCGCCCGAGTTGCATGTATGCCGCTCCACTGGCTGGTTCTATCTCAATTGCCTTTTTGTACTCGACAATTGCATCGTCGAAAAAGTTTAGCTTCATATATGAATTGCCTAAATTCGTGCGCAACTCCGCTGAATCCATGCCAACAGTTTTTGCCCGATCAATAGACTCCAGGTAGTTTTTAACCGCTTTTGAGGGGTCGCCAGCTTCGTCGAAAGCCAAACCTCGATAAAAGTACACCGATAAGTTGCGTGGACGGAGCTTTACCGCCTTGTCAAGGGATTCAACCGCAAACGCCGGATTACCGTTCGAAATCAGTTGGCGACCAGTGTTTACGTTGGCGAGAAACTCAGTCATATTGTCGCCATTTGCGGCCGAAGTGCTTTTGTCAGGCGCTTTTACACCGGGTGATGGCGGTGTTGGTTGGATCTGCGCTTGAGGTTGTGGGGGCTGTGTCTGTACAGACTGCTGGCTTGCCGGAAGCGATTGTGCCGGAGGCATTTGTGTTTGTTGCGGGGTTTGAGGCAGTTGCGGTGGTGGACTTTGCTGGTAATACTGCTGAGCCGGTGGATAGAACGGTTGTTGTGCTGGATATTGCGGTGGGTAGGCCGGACGAGCAGGTTGCTGCCATTGTTGTGGATAGGCTTGCTGTGTCGGATACGGTGTTTGCTGTGCAGGATAGTTCGGGCGCTGATAGGGTCTCTTTAATGTGCTAAACGGCTCTGCTGCGCCTTCCGGGATTGGAGGTTGAGCAAGGGTTTGGGGCGGGGGATTAGCTGGTACACCTGAATATGCCGGGTAGGGCTGCGGTTGATACGGCACTGACTGTCCTGCATATGGCTGTTGCGGATACTGATTGTTTGGAAACGGCTGTCCAGGCGGCGCTTGATATGGTTGTTGTCCCTGATAGGTTTGACCAGGGTAGGACGGTTGTCCAGGATAGGCTTGCGGCGGGCGATATGGCGAGGCGTATGGGTATTGCGGCGGGTATCCTTGTTGTTGGAACGCCGGCATGTACGGCTGTCCACTGAATGGAGTCATTTGACCCGGCGATGCGGTGGCAGGATAGCCCGATTGCGGTGCGGCCGAACCCGCTTGTTGTGATGACGTACCTGGTTGCGGTCGAGTGTTTCCGGATTGAGTTTGTGCGGAACCTGATGACGTGCCGTCCGGCTGTGAATTTGCAGGTTTTGTGTTGTCGAACTCTGGCTTCGTCGTGGAACCAATTGCTGGCGCAGTTTTTAAGCCGTTACTCGTGCTGCCTGCGGATGTTTTTGCATTTCCTGTTTGCTCAGGTGTCGCACTGTATGCCGCTGGTGGAGCCGTTTTAATTGTCGTCGAAGGTGGCGTTTTCCGAGTCCCCCCAGCTTGTTTGCCCGCCGGGTCCGTTCCATTTTGTGGTAGCGAATTGTTCGCGCCAGGGGCCGTCTGATTGTCCGAAGAATCGCCTGGGGGCCTGGCGCTGCCCTCGGCTCCGCCCGGACCAGGTTTCGTCATAGCACTGCTTTTGCCTATTGAATTTGCATTGCTGCCGGCATCTGTTTCAGTTTTTCCAGACGGTTTATTAGCATTCGATTTTTTCGACTCCGCATGGCGAGACGAAGTTGGAGGCGCTGACGGTTTCGATATACCAGCCATCTGAGAGTGCGCAGGTGTTACCCCGGCGAGCAAGAGTGTCGACGACAAGAGGCACTTTATGTAGATGGGTTTCAGCACTTAAGTACGAGCAAGTTTTTCCTGGTAACCTGACTTCATGTAGGCAGAGCTACATGAAATAAATTCTTGCACATCAGAACGAGAGCGTTTGTATTTGATCCATGAGCGAAGAAGTCAAATCGGTGTTAATTGAGGGTGGGCAATCGCACTGCGGTGGGTGCGCTCAACCACTTTGCCTGAGGAAGCAAGTGATCAATCTCGCACTCGGCAACCTCGACGAAATGTTCTGTCTCAATTGTCTTGGTGCAGATAGCGCGCGTGAGCCGGAGGACGTGCTTTTGGGGGTTAAAGATTATGTTCTTTCGCGGGCTTGTTTCAAAAAAGAATGGGCGAAATATCCCAATGTTTCTTTCTGCCCGGAGCCCCATAGTTGTGTGCCTGCCAGCTGTTTTCAGCCGGGCGATCTTGATGACGATGATCAAAAATAGAGCAGGAGGCTTGATCAATGGCTGATTTTGAGTTGGATTTAACAGGTGTTGCCTGTCCTATGAATTTTGTCAAAACCCGGCTCTTTCTCGACAAAATCACTAGCGGTGATCTTCTCAAAGTAATCCTGGATTCGGGCGAACCTCTTGAAAGCGTTAGCTCGAGTGTACAGTCTGAAGGGCACGAGATTGTTGAAACCGTGAAACTTTCCGACAGCAGCTACAGTCTCTCGATCCGAAAGGCGTAAAGCGCGTTATTGACAAACTGCGGAAGGATCAACTATAACCCCCCTTAGCCCGTGTATCGTTGCTGTCAGTGACACCGGATTCGCGGTTAGATATTGAGCGTTCTAAGGATCAGTCGACGGAGTGCAAGGTCTGTTCAGATGCGCACCAAAATTGCCACCACACATCCACTCGTAATTGCATGCGTAATAGCCGGATTGGCTCTGGGCACCGGACCGTCAGTCGCTGTCGAAGCACAGACCGAAGCGCCGCAGCAAACAGTCGAACAGGCGCGTGATGCATCGGACTCCAATCCAGCCAGCGCACCTCTCAAATATAAGTATGCCGAAGCATTGAAACGCGCTGGCAGAAACGAAGACGCTATTCGCGAGTATCTGGCTACTACGGAAATCGATCCGTCTTATTATCATGCTTATCACCAGATCACTCAGTGTTCTCCTGACGCAAAGTCGCTTGCTGAGGCGGTTAAACGGTTAACGCACTTGATGGCAGACAAGCCAAAAGAATTGATGTTGCGTGTCGCTTTATCTGAATTGTTGGAATGTCAGGGGCACTATTTTCACGCTTCAAAAGTACTTGTGGAGCTGGTCTACGAGAACGCTGTTCCACCGAAATTTGTCGCGAAGGTGAATAATCGCATTCGCTTTTTGCAGTCAAAATCACGCGGTGAGCACGCCAGCAGGCGGGTTGCTCAGGACGTGCGTAGCAAGACAGACAGCGGTGATCCGCCGTTGCCGTTGCCTGAAGAAAATCTTTCGCGGGGATTGTCTGCATCCAGATTGGAAAAAGGACAAGACGTCGATAGTTACGGTCACTCAGCCCTTCAGCATTAGGCTAAACACATTCAATGGTTCATAAGCAGTCAGTTTCGCGAACAGTTCGTCCAGTAATAAAATTGACGGCGTTGTTGACTGGAATTCTAGCAATCGCGACCCTGAGTTCGTGTCGCGGAAACATGCACGCGGAAAACTTGAAAGAAGTAAAGTACGCGGAGAAGCCTACTCCGGAAGCTCAGGCAACAGCTCCTTCTGCTGATCCCAACAGTGGCTCTCAAGTTTCGTACGAACAGAATATCGCGTTGGAGCAAGCCGTTGCCGACGGTTGCTTAAAGGCCTGGCGTAAAGCGGTCAATGATAATGACGAAGCCGGCTCTCTGAAGATGCTCGAGGAGCTCGACAAGAAATATCCGGGCATCTCCTCTGTTCAGTTTATGATGGGGCAAGTCGAAGATCACTTCGGCAAGCACAAAGAAGCAGTTGTGCACTTCCGTCGTGCGCACAGTACGAATCGATTTAGTTCGATGCAAACATTCAAATTGGCTGAATCTATGCGTAAAGCCGGTGATGCAAAAGGTTCGATTGTCTATTATCAAAAGCTGGTAAGCAATCTGGAAACCGCAACCGGAGAATTTCAGCAGGACACGATGAAACAGCTATTGGGCTCGGTGCGACTTGGGCTGGCTCAAGCCTATCGGGATGCCGGACAAAAGAAAGAAGCGCTTGCTGAGGTCAATAAGGTCCTGCAGGATAATCCTGAAAAGGTCGATGCTAAATCGCTTCTTAAGGAACTCGAAAAAACCGGGAACTAATCGGCTTCTATCGTACAATTAACTGCGATGGCACTTTGTCGATTCGGGGGAATTTTCCGATGGTTAAAGAGATGGAGCGTGAAGCGCAGAAAACTGCGGTCGAAGAAATCCAAATTGATGGTTTCGATCACGTCGAGTTTTTTGTAGGGAACGCGCTGCAAGCTTGCTACTACTATCACCACGGATTCGGATTCGACATCGTCGGATTCTGCGGGCTAGAAACCGGGCGGCGTGACAAAGTTTCATATGTTCTTCAGCAAGGCAGTGTCAGGCTCGTATTAACCGGCGCACTCAGTGCTAGCGATCCAGTTGCTGAGCATGTTCACAAGCATGGTGACGGCGTTAAATCGATCGCGATGCGAGTTCGTGACGCCAAGAAGGCTTATGAGACTGCCATCGCCCGTGGTGCTAAGAGTTATGCCGAGCCGAAAACAGAAAGCGACGAATTCGGCACGATGACCACTGCTGCCGTGCACACATACGGTGATACTATCCACACATTTGTCGAGCGTCAAAACTATAACGGAAATTTTGCTCCTGGATATAAGCCTATAAATGTCGAAGGAAAAAGTGCCGGCGTTGGTCTTGCTGCTATCGATCATTGTGTCGGAAACGTAGAAGTTGACCGCCTGGAGCACTGGGTAGATTTCTACAAGGACATCTTTGGTTTCTACGTCTATCAGTATTTTGATGCCAATGATATCTCTACTCAGTATTCTGCACTCGTATCAAAAGTGATGGCAAACAAAACCGGTACCATCAAGTTGCCTCTTAACGAGCCGGCTGTTGGTATTCGTAAGTCGCAGATTCAAGAATATCTCGACTACTACCTCGCACCGGGCGTGCAGCACATTGCGATCGCCACTCGCGACATTATCTCGACAGTTGCAGCACTGCACAAACGCGGTATCGAGTTTCTCACCGTCCCTCGTTCTTACTACGATGCTCTTCCTGAGCGCGTTGGTGAGATCGATGAGGATATCGAAGAACTGGCGAAACTTGGAATTCTTGTAGATCGCGAATCGGAAGGCTATTTGCTTCAGATCTTCACCAAGCCAGTTGAAGACAGACCGACTCTGTTTTTCGAAATCATTCAACGCAAAGGAGCGCACGGTTTCGGCAAAGGTAATTTTAAGGCGCTCTTCGAATCGATCGAGCGTGAACAAGCCAATCGCGGAAATCTCTAGTATTCGCCAATTACAAGCTAGAGGAAATGCGCAATTCCTTTGGAACGCCAGATTCTCATCCGGGTTTGGCAGAGACGGGTAGGAGTCATGATGAGGCTCCGATTAATATTGAGCACCATTCGGAGAGCAAGGGACTTGTGCTCAAATTTCCGAAACGGGAGGCTAAAAGTCTGGTGGTTTCGAAGAGCAAAGCGAGATTGAAGCACAGGCGTTGAATTGCCGCGATTGACCTGAGTAAATGGAATTGCACTTGAGCAGGAATCTAACCTGAATAGATGCAATTGCATTTGAGCAGGAATCCAACCTGAATAGATGCAATTGCGATTGAGCAGGAATCGAACCTGAATAGATGCAATTGCGATTGAGCAGGAATCCAAACCTGAATAGATGCAATTGAATTTCAGCAGGAATCCAAACCTGAATAAATGCAATTGCGATTGAGCAGGAATCCAAACCTGAATAGATGCAATTGCGATTGAGCAGGAATCTAAACCTGAATAGTGCAATTGCATTTAAGCAGAAGCTGAGCCTGAATTGCTTGATTCTGCATTTTTTTGAGATCAGAGATCAAGGATTTTCGCCTTTATATAAGGTGAGTTCTCGAACAAAGAAAAGTTGTCTACTTTTCGCAGAAATATTGAACTTAGTTGCTCGAAATTTCGTTGAAATATATAGAACCCTTGACGGAGTGGTGGCACATGGAACCAGAATTAGAATCTCTGCTGAAGACCAACGCCGGCTGTGAGCAGTTTTTGCTAGAGGCGCGTTTTGAGAACCGCAAACATACGTGCACGTGCGGTTCCGACAGAGGCTACAAGTTGGCTAAACGTCGTACAATCGAATGTGCTTGTTGCGGAAAACAGACATCGATAACTGAGGGAACATTTTTCTATAGAAAGAAAGTCTCCTTGGTCAAGTGTTTCGCGGTTCTCATTGAAGTGCTGTTAGGAAAAGTTTCAGAACTGGGTCAGTTAGCGAAAGAGTTGAAAATGGTGCCGTCGACCATATGGCGGTGGCATCAACAGCTTCGAATTCTGGAAGAGCGTGTGTCGTCGGATGGAGAAACTGTCACAGTGGACAGAGCTCTACTAGTGAAAGTTCTTTTCAGACGAAGCATGGAAACGCCTGCTAAAGAACCACAGACAGCTTCTGAGCTATCTAATGCGCAGTTCAAAGTGTCTGAGGTGGAACTC
>CAZRMH010000312.1:8700-9769 GCA_964600935.1 uncultured Candidatus Obscuribacterales bacterium | reverse complement strand
CCTCGATTGATCCTTTCAACGATGTGCGTGCGATTACCGGTGTGTTGACCCACCAGCTGCCTTTACTGTAAAACTTCACGATGTCCAAAATTTTTGATTCGTGGGTTTCTGATTCGTTAGTCGAAGCTGTTGCGGGGTTTGTCTCAGCAGTTGTTTTTGCAGCAGCAATCGTTTCTAACGAAAGTGATTCGACTATCAGCTTTCTTTCCAACGAATGAAAGCCAAAACGCTGAAGGTGAGATTCATGAAACTGCTGAGACATCACATCGTGCGAATCTAGTTCTATGGCGATGGTCGTATCTGAGCCGTTATAGCGGAGCATAACCAGGCGTTTGAACTGGTGAGGTCCTTTGCCGCCGCCTTGGTCTGAAATCTTTTCGTCGGCGCGGCTGCAGAGTTTGCTAAAAGTATCGTGTAGAAATTCCGGAGCGAGTTCATTCAGATCTTTTTGAACTGGGTGATCTTGCACTACTTTGATGTTCGATAAGCCGATTCCCAGAGCTGAAAGAACGCCTGCGAATTTGTCAATCATCACCGTATCCATTCCTAGATTTTCCGCAATCAAACAGGCGTGTTGACCTCCGGCTCCACCGAAGGAATTGAGCACCGCATCTTTGATGTCGCATCCTCTTTCGATGGTGATTTTTTTAATCGCCCGCGCCATCTTTTCCACAGCTATTTCAATGAAACCCCAGGCGATCTCTTCTGTTCTGTTTATTTCGATGGTTTTTGCAATTTCGGATTTTAGGTCGAGAAATTTTTCGGCGACGCTTTCGATATCGAGCGGCTGTTGACCGTCTTCGCCAAAAACCTTGGGGAAGAAGTCAGATTGTATGCGACCGAGCAGCAGATTGGCATCAGTAATTGTGAGCGGACCGCCATTGCCGTAGGAAGATGGACCAGGGTCGCTTCCCGCGGACTCGGGACCGACGAGGAGCCGGTGTCCATCAAATTGGAGCACTGAACCGCCGCCGGCAGCAATAGTATGCACCGCGATCATCGGTGCTCTGATTCTGATACCGCCGATGGTGGTAATGTCTTGTCGTTCGTAAGAACCATCGAAGTGCGA
>CAZRMH010000312.1:0-8690 GCA_964600935.1 uncultured Candidatus Obscuribacterales bacterium | reverse complement strand
TCTGTGGACGTTCCACCCATGTCGAAACTGACGATTTTTTCAAAACCCAGAGCCTTCGCTGTTTCGACAGCCCCAACAACGCCGCCGGCCGGACCGGATAAAAGGCTGTCCTTGCCTCGAAAATGTTTTCTATCAGTCAATCCACCATTGGATTGCATAAAGTAAATTCTGGTCGAGAGTAGGGGTTTGGAGAAGTTGTCCAGGTAGCGATGAAGTATCGGGGATAGATAGGCATCAGCCACTGTGGTATCTCCGCGAATCACGAGTTTGATCAACGGACTGGTTGTATGGGACACGGTCACGTGATTGAAACCGACTTCGCTGGCAATCTCGGCGCAACGTTGTTCGTGAAACGGAAACAGATAGCTGTGCATAAATACTATCGCGCAAGACGTTAGTCCTGCTTCCAGAGCAGTTTTTAGTTGCTCCCGTGCAGCAGACTCGTCGAAAGGTTCTAATTCAACCCCGTGAGCCGAGATTCTTCCCTTTATCTCTATTGTGGACGCGTAAAGTGGTTTTGGCAGAATGATATTGCGTGCAAAAATATCTGGTCTGTTTTGGTAGGCAATCCGAAGCGCGTCCCTGTAACCACTGTTGACCACTAGTACAGTGGGCTCCCCTTTTCTTTCCAGTAGTGCGTTGGTGGCAACAGTGGTGCCTAATCGAACCTGCTTGATCAGACCAGCCGGTATCTTCTCGTCGACACCGACTTCCAGGATGTCGCGAATGCCCTGGACAGCTGCGTCAGCGTAGTGTCGAGCATTAACTGAAAGAAGTTTGTGGACGCGCTTTGAGCCGTCATCCCGAACACCTATGATATCAGTAAAAGTTCCACCTCGGTCGATGAAAAACTGCCAGGTGTGTTGACTTGATTGTTGATCGTTAATCGGCACGTGGTCGCTTATTTCGGGGTGCTTGTTCGAATCAGTTCACGGAGTCGTATCGAAGAATGAATCTTTCGAATTCGCAATGTTGCTGTCGTGGCCCTTTAACTAGAGGAAGAAGCAGCCGTGCACATGTTGTTTAACTGGTTGCAGATGCTGGAGTAGCATGATGAAACCGCACCGCCAAAACCGGTAGTAGTCGATGCAAAGGCCAGGGCGACCAGGCAGGCGACGAACGCCAAAATCGCACCATACTCGGTGATCGCCTGACCGTCTTCGCGGCGCCTTCTCCTGCGATACCATTTCATTTTGTCTTTAAAAATTCGTCTCAACATAGAGCAAATCTCAGGAGCGCACACGACTGAGTGTGCTTCGGAATACGACACTAGTAATGAGTTGCGAGGGATACCTAAACTGCCACTACTTCAATAATACCCGAAGCTCGTGGTTCTTAACTGACCAGATCCCTGAAAACTTAAGGTGGGAGCAGTTTTCACGTTTCTAACGGTCGTTTTGTTACTGACTTTTCGGACGCTGTTCCAAAATCATTTAAGCGCGAAAATCAAGCAACCTGATTGGCTGCAACAGTTGTTCTAAAGCTGATTTGGAATCTAGAGCTCCACTAAAACTCGGTCATGATCCGATTGTTCGCGAACAAGGCTCATGGCGAGCAGTCTCTGGAGAAGATCACCGATTTAAATTAAATTGGGTAACAAGCGGTTCTGTACGTGGTACTTCCATCGTATCAAAAAGACGACATTTTGAGCGTGATAGGTTGTCTTGATAGAAGGCGCCAATCGAGTTCTGAAAGATTTTCGTCTCGCCGCTAGGGTTGCGAGACTTATGTTCTTCTTGACAATCTAAACATTCGTTAACAATAGGGATAATTGCTTATTTTTCTCGTCTTTGGGCTTTGACTTTGCGCTGGAAATCCTGCCGGCAAACGCACTGCGAGCAACTTGTTTTTCCGTGGAATAGAACTGCTGACCCTCCATCTCGATTTCGTCACTCATGGTGAGCTCGTCGTAGAGCCACTTTTGTAACTTTTGATAGCGCTCCGGTTCGAAAAACTCGGCATGTTTTTCCAAAAGATCTTTGCGGTTATTTATCTCCGGATGTCGCATGGAGTCGATCCAAATCGAGTCTACATAAGGCTTGAGCATGGCCACCAAACGTTCTGGATCTGATGGCAGCAGTGGCGACAGCGACGCGTGCACTCGAATTCCTGCTCTCTTCAATCCTTCAAGAATCTCCAGGCGGCGCTTTATACTTGGCGCTCCGGGTTCAAATTCACGTTGAACGATTTCACTATCGGTTGTGATGCTTACACCAACGCGAATTGCACTGCCGAATTGGGCCAAAAGTTCAACGTCTTGAAGAATCAAATGACTGCGTGTATGCACTGTTAATTTAGCTGGTTTATACCGCAAGAGTTCTTTCAGGCATTCCCTCGTCAGTCTGTACTTAAGCTCGATGTATTGATACGGATCTGTCGCGGAACTGAAGAAGATTGAGCTGCCAAATACTTTTGAGCGTTCTTTTCGAATCAGAGCTGGTGCATTTACTTTTACTTCGACCCACTGTCCCCATTTTGTGAAGTCGTCATGTCGAGCACTCGGAAACTTGGGAACGTAACAATAACTACAGCGAAAAGCGCAGCCAGCGTAAGGGTTGAGTGAATATGTGTAGTGGCCGGCTAGCGAGCCTACCTTCTGTGCGGTTAGTATGGTTGTTGCTTGAATTTCGGTAACTTCCATAAGTAAATTATACATACCTATGTATGTATATGCAAGCGATACTTATCAACTACGGAGCCGCGTCATGGTTATGTCCACCAGTAGAGAAGACCAATCCTCTGAACAATTGCAGGCTGGCGAAGCCGAGTGGAAAGCACTCGTGGAAGCCGGCAATGAGTCGTTTTCGATCGAGCGGTACTCGGTCGCCGAGATCAAGTTTAAAGAAGCTCTGGAGCTTGCCGAGAAGCTTTTGGAAGCGGAGAAGGTTATTGCCGGGGGCGGCGAAGCCTCTGTTGATGAAAAGGTAAATACTCCAGAAGCTTTGGAAAAACTTGAAACTGCTCAAATTCGCTTGACCAAGAGCTTGAACAATCTCGCTGCGCTCTATCATGTGCAAGGCAAATACGGCATGGCTGAAGAGCTCTACGAAAAGTGTCTCGACTTGAAATTGAATATCTACGGTGAAGAACACCTTGAGGTCGCCGTCAATTTGCACAATCTGGCTGTGCTTCACAGCGCCAAGCGCACGTTCATCAAAGCCGAGGTTTTGTACAAACGCGCTCTGGAAATTCGTGAAAAACTCCTGGGCGCTGAGCATGTCGACCTTGTTCCGGTGCTTCGGAATTACGCGCTGTTGCTTACCAAAAACAAACGCAAAGAAGAGGGCGTGAAGCTGCAGGAGCGCGCCACGGCGATCGAAGAGGCTGGCAAAGCCAGCTCGAGGCCTTGAGATGTTCACTTTTTTGAATTTATTGAATGTCAGAAAAACTGTCTGATTTTCTGACACTGATGTTGGCGCGCATCATTCTTTTCGGACTATCAAAACTGTCAGAAAAACGATTCGATTTTCTGACAGTGCTGTCGTGATTTTTGTTTTTCAGCAAGCAGGATTTCGGGAAAATAGTCCGATTTATTGGTAGAAAAATTGATTTTTCGATACTCGAGCTAGGGGAAATCTGAGCAATGCTCGCAACCTGGAACGCAGTTCTCGTCTGGCTCTGCGGCGAATGTCAGAAAAATTGTCCGATTTTCTGACAAAGGTCCAAGCCGCCAATTTTGATCATTCAATGTGCGCCGGCAGGGTGAAGTAAATGCTCGTTCCGCGACCGGCTTCGGACTCCGCCCAAATTTTTCCGCCCAATCGCTCCACATTGTTCCGGGCCAGGTACATCGATAACCGCAAACTGTAAGTGTCCTCGGCGTGTTTCCCGGGAACGAATCCTGCGAACATATCTTCGATTTCGACAGGCGGCAGTGCTGGTCCGGAACTCGATACTGTAATTCGCATCTCGTCTCCGCGAATCGCGCTCTCGACCCGAACTCTGCCACCAGCGGCGGTGACGACGATGAGGTGATGCAGGACTTGAACCAATATTCCTCTGACGGCGTCTCTGTTGCCGCTGATCGAAGGCAGACCGGTTACGGTCTTATAGTCTAAGAGCAGCTGTCGTTCGCGTGCCAGTGGCGTCACTTCCTCGAGGCAGTCCGCGACCAGCCTCGTGATTACGATCGGTTCTTTTGGTATCACAGGTGGTGGTATAAATCCGCCATACATCATCAAGTAGCTGTCGACAATGTGGAGGAGTTGTTCGTATTGACCATGTAGATCTGCCAGAGCTTGCCCAACGGACGGATGCATGGTCGTACTGCTGCTCGGTAAAATCGATACCCACCGTGCCTCTGCCTGAGCGAGTTTGGAACGAATGGCGTCCTGTAGCATAACTACAATTTCCTGGCGCAATTGAGCATTTTCTGTTCTCAGCGACTTGTCGCGTAGCACCATCACGTATCCCTGAATGTTGGTGTTGTCTTCTCCGCAGATCGGCTGTAGATGCGCGAGTACTTCGACTAGTTTCGATTCCTCGCGTGTGTTGTAAACTACAGCTTCTGGATAGAAACGGTTAAGAACTGCATTCGGGTCGCCGCCATGGCGAGCAAATGCTTGACCGAAAATCGTTCTAGTGCGGGCTTCTCCCGGTTGTTTCACCAGGTCGAAACATAGACGGCCGGCTATCTCTCCTTCGGAACAACCAACCCAGTTCAAGAACACAGGATTGGCAGAGAGTATGTTGCCATAGGCATCGAGGATCAAAAATCCTTCAGTCGATGATTGCATGACCGCATCGAGTTTATGTTGCACGACGATAGCCTGTCGCGTCGCCTGATTAACTTGTTTTGAAACTTCTGTGAGCTGTCTTGTTTGTGTTGATATTTGCCTGTTGAGATTCTCGATTTTCGTTGTTGAAGCGTCGACTAATTTCGATTTCTCTTCGATCTCTTCGTTTTGCCGGCTCACCTTCTGTTTTAAATTGTGTGTAGTCGATCTCATAGTGCTGACGGCAGTGTCGATCAATTCTCCGAGTTCAAGCCATTCTCCAGAGAGTCCTTCCAGCGGTGGAATTTTTTTCTTCTGCTCGGCAATATCTTCTGTTCTGTCGATTAGGAAACCCAACGGTTCATCGACGCTTTGTTTGATTTTTTGGCTAAGAACAAAACCGACTAGTAGGGCTAATCCACCGAACAGTCCTGCTACAGCGAATATAGTAAGAAACTTACCTGTGAGATCTGGAACAGGCACGGAAAGCATTATGATTGCCAGTTCTTGTTCTGGTCGGTCAGGCCATTTTATTCCCGAGTAAGCTTCTCGACACCAGAATCGTCCACCTTTTTCGAAAGATTTATCGCTGATTTCAGGTTCGAGAGGAACCAAAACTTTGGTGAGCGCATTGGGAACTGGTGAAAATGCGTCCCGCGGAATCGCGCCGATTCCTTTGTTCGTGAGCTCTTTGACAAATGGTCCACCGTCGCCGCCGGCTAACCCCGGGGTGATGGCAATTATTTTTTTCGCGACGTTGGAGAAGACAAGTAAATCGATTCCCTGGACCGGCTGTGGTTCTTCAATGGCAAACTTAGTGGTTTCGCCAACCAAGTATTCGCTGGAGAAGGGCTGATTAATTGCCACTAGACCTTTGAGCGATCCGGAAGGTTCCATAATCGGAAGAATGGCGCACATTGTGAAACTTTGCGTGCTGTTTGAAATTGCGGCCCCTCGGAAAATCTTTCCGTGCTTAGGGTACTGCATCATGTATTGCATGGCTTCGTTATTTTTCACTGCAGAATATCCGGATTTGGCCGGCGTTTCCGTCGAGTAGAAAACGTTACCGCGCTCGTCGACTATCGAAACGAATCCGTTGAAGTGCCCCTCGTTAATTACATTTGCAAGCGCATCGGCAGTCGCTTTGCGATCTTTGCGACCGAACGCTTGCATGACGGATTGACTGGAAATTACGACTTTTGCAAATGCTTCGGAAGAGGCTTTAAGCGCCTCGTTATCGCGACTCAGTTTTTTATAAGCCAGTCCGATCCTCTGTCCGGCTTGTTGACGTGACGATTTGAAGTCAGAAAACAGAGAAAAGACCGAAAAGGTAGTCACCATGATGCCAATCACGATGACGAAAGCAACTACCAGTCTTGATCCTAGGCCCAAAGGCTCTCCATTAACACTTACACTTCAGAGGCGAACAACTCTATTGGAAGTTTATCTGAGTATCTAAACTTCTTATATGTGAACTGTAGATTGATATTCCACGAAGGTAAAATAGGTTTAACCCTGATCGTCATCAGTCGGATAAACAAATCTGATTATTTCTGGAGGCTGAATGACAGGAAGACCTACTTGGTCTCTTTTTCCTTCATCTTGCGCAGTTCAGCCTGAACTTGAATGGCACGAATCAGCTGGTTGGGACCGCAGAATCCCAGTTCTAGGAGAATCTGACCCAGAGGCTTACGCTCTTTACCAGCCTCTTCGTCAGAGCGCTGAATATGAAGTGCCTCGTCCAGCTGATAAATCGTGATATAGCCCAGGTCTACGAGAATTTGACCGAGCAGGTATTTGTTTTCTTCCTGCGTGCCCTGGGGCGACTTGGTTGTCGTATCTTCTTTTGTCATTTGCCTGTCGCCGCTAATGTCGGTTATTTGAGAATTCAGACCGCTGGGACGCACCCGAAGGATTCAACTTATGGCTGCTGGGTTTCCCCCCTGACCAGGTTCGTCGGCCTCCGCCGCGCCCAACGATCTGTTGAAATTATAGACGATTCGGGATGGCAACCGTAAATAAAGAGTGGCCGTTGTCATTCATGTAACTTCTAATTAGTGAGTTTTCAGGAGATCTGGAAAGGTTGCTTGATGGTTTATTTGGCAAACTTATATCGGCTCAATTCTGTCAATGCCATAGACCTGATTTGGTTGAGCACTGCAGGCGGTGGCATTTTGCTTTTCTGAGGTAATTAAATGATCGAACTATCTACAAAATCACTCAATCCTCCATCTGTACTAAACAATTTGATGCGCGGTCAGTGGGTCGGCGCAATGATTGGGACAGCAGTGGGTTTGAAGATGTTCGATGCTGTTGATTTGGGTTTCAGATCGGCTTCAGAGGTCGCGCGTGAATGTGATATTCAGATTCGCGCCGCCGAAGTTTTGTTGAATGCACTCGTGTCTGTTGAACTTCTGACTAAGGACGAAAACGGTTTCAACACCACCGAAGAATCGCATTATTACCTGGTCAGCACCAGTCCGCTCTATATCGGTGCCTACTTCTCTATGGGGTCAGGGCTACAGGATGCCTGGAAGAATCTGGATGGCGTAGCCCAAACTGGAAAGCCATATAGTGAAATTAACAAACAGGAAACAGCCCAAAAATTTTTTCCAGGTCTGGCAGCGGCCTTGTTTCCCATGAACTATGCCTATGGCCGCAAGTTAGCAGAATTTCTTGGAGTCGAGCAATGCAAAGACAAATTGCGGGTCCTGGATCTCGCTTGTGGAAGTGCCGTTTGGAGCATTCCGATGGCACGTTGCAATAGATCGGTCGTGGTTGATGCGCTCGATTTTCCGTCCGTCCTTGAGGTGGCAAGAGATTACACTGCGAAATGTGGCGTAGCCGACCGGTACACTTTACTGCCGGGTAACTGGCAAGACGTTGTCTTAAAGGAAGACGAATACGATCTCGTCATCCTCGGACACATTCTTCATTCGGAAGGAAAAGAACGCAGTCGTGAACTTCTTTCCTGCGTATTCAAATCATTGCGCAAGGGCGGTCATGTCGCCATTGCTGAATTTCTGGTTGATGACAGTCGTACCAGTCCTCAGTTCTCGGCCATGTTTGCTGTCAACATGATGCTGGTCACCACCGATGGTTGCGTGTTTTCCCACAGCGAGTTGTCAGCTATGCTCAAGGAAGCTGGCTTTATGAATGATCGAAATGTACCGTTGACTTCGCAAGATGTCGATATCGTAGTCGCGGATAAACTTTAGTCACCGTATGCGGTGCTCTGTGATTGCCTTAGTCCTGGCTGCCAGTGGCGAAATCATTGCCATTGTCGGCCATATTCCATTTCAGTAATTCTCTGCGCCATTCCAGATCGGCTTGCGCTTCCTTGATTAAACCGGATAGACCCTGATAGTCGGCAAACGACAAATCAATTGCCACGCCGAGCTCGAAGGTCAACTTAGCGCGTTCGCAATTTGGTACGCAGGACATGCAAACAATGTGGTCGGGTCCGCAGACTTCAAAAACTTGATTGTCGTCACATTGCAGAGGGTCCCGTTCCCAATTCAATAACTCGATGAATTGCTCATCTTCCACGCTTTGCTGAACGAGTAAGACCAGGGCTTGGTACTGCGTATGATTGAGGTAAATCGTGACTTCTTGGCGGCGGAAATCTAGTGCGAACTCACCGGTTTCCTTGTCGAGATACAGATCCGCAAAGGCATTAGCGAAACTGATCTGATTGCCCGTGCTTGTCTTCATGAACGTAGGTTCCTCTCGCCAATCATTTTACTGTTTTCAAAAAACGCGCTTATCAACTCAACCATCGTGCCATATCCTTGGCATGGTAAGTGATAATCAAATCCGCTCCGGCTCTTGCGATCGAAACGAGAATTTCGGTCACGACACGGCGCTCATCAAGCCAACCCTTCTCGGCAGCTGCCTTAACCATGGCATATTCTCCAGACACATTATAGGCTGCAATCGGCAGTTTATGCATACTTCTGGCTTCTTTGATCAAGT
>CAZRMH010000311.1:990-9801 GCA_964600935.1 uncultured Candidatus Obscuribacterales bacterium | reverse complement strand
ATCCCGAGGCGAGCTCGGTGAGAGTACCCGTGCCGAGCACGAAGCCGTTGTTCATCAGCACGTCGGTGCGCTTGCGAGCCTGTTCGTTTTCGAAGTCCAGGTCTGCCGAATTGGGCGGCAAATCACGGAGCTTCTCGACGAATTCCTCGACCGTCAATCCTTCCAGGTTGATGCCGAACGGCGTCTTGTGCTCTTCTTGCCACGACAGCAAGCAGCGCGCCTTGATGTCCACTTCTTTCACGGTCACGCCGGTGAGCTGCATGAGCTTGATGGCGTTGTTGTAGGTGCGGCTCGTGGTGCCGAATCCCGGCATCGTGAAGCATCGCAGAAGCGAACGGGGAATCTTCAACTCATCGAGCGTCTTCAGCGCGACGAGCAAACACTCGGTCGAGTCGACACCGCCGCTGATACCAATCACGAACAGCGGTTTGTCTTTGGCGATCAGCTCAGCGACCATCTTCTCGAGACCGCCGCGCATCTTGGCGAGATACAGAAGACGCGTCCTGAGAGCGCGCACCTGAATCTTGATCACCTGCCGGCTGCGCTTGTTGAGCATGGCCGGGTCTTGCGGGACGAACGGATAGGCATCGATCTTACGAGCCAGCTTCTCCGGCAAATCACCCGCGTTGAGTGTGAAGTGCACGCGCCGATACTTGAGCATGGGCTCGAAGGCGCGCCGACAGTCTTCGAACGTGCTGTCGCGCATGCGCTCGTGCGTGATGTGCTGGACATCGACGTCGGCGAAGCGATAGGGCTCGTTTTCGTTGTCTGCGAGCGGCTCGGCTTCCGCCTGGATAGCGCCCAGTTCACCGAGCAGCAGGTGACCGCCGTAAACCAGGTCGGTCGTCGACTCGCCATCACCGGCGGAGGCGTAGGCGTAGATTGCCTGAGCCTGAGCCGAATGCGCGGCGATCATGCTGCGCCGATATTCGTCCTTGCCGACCAGCTCATTGCTGGCCGACAGGTTGAGGAGCACTGTAGCGCCGGCGAGAGCCTGCAGTCTGTGCGGCGGAATAACCGCCCAGCCGTCTTCGCAGACTTCGACGCCGAAGACCAGTCCCGGGAAGTCGTCTGCTTCGAAGAGCAGATCGACGCCCACCGGAACTTGCACTCCGAAAAGATCCATGGTGGCACCGCGCAGTTTGTCGCCGCGGCTGAACCAGAGCTTCTCGTGAAACTCACCGGTGTTCGGCAGATACGTCTTGGGGACGATGCCGAGGATGCGACCTCGTTGGATGACGACGGCGCAGTTGTACAGCTCGCCCTGGATGACGAGCGGAGCGCCGATGATGGTCACTCCTTTGAAAACAGTTTTGGAAGCTAGTCGAACCTTGTTGACCGCTTCGAGAGCCCCTTCGCGCACCACTTCACTGCGGAAGTGATTGCCGCAGGTATACGCCGTCACGCCCAGTTCGTTGAGAACCAGGATGTTGGCGTTGTCCGCGTGTGCACGCTGCATCATGTTGATGATGCGGTCCGCGTTGTAGTCGCAATTTGCGATCTCAACGCGATGGCTGCCGAGAGCGATTCGCAAGAAACCGAATTTGGCTCTTGTTGTGCGTTTCATAATCGGAATCATCCTTTCGTTGTTTGAAAAGAACTGCTTGGGTACAGCGAGTTCATCGCTTCCCGTTGGTACCGAGAACAGACTCGACCAGCAGGTTGCCGGTCTGAATCACATGCAAGAAGTCGTCCGCGAGCTCGTTGGCGCGCGGGTGCGAATCGCTGACGATGACGCTGTGGAAGCAGCCACTGTCCCGAAGTTTCTTCTTCGAATCGTTCGGCAGTACGCCGTGCGTCGAAATCAGAATCACGGCCAGGGCGCCCTTGGCGAGATAGGCTTTGGCCGCCGAAATCGCCGATCCGCCGGTGCGGATCATGTCGTCGTAGATCACCACCAGCTTGCCGGCGACGTCTGCCGAGATATCGGCGACGACCGTGTCGGCGCCCGAGATCCGGCGCTTGATGATGAAGGCAGGGTGAACGGGCAGCTTGAGCTTGACCATGTCGCGGCAGAGAGACTCGACCCACTTGGCGCGGCCGGCGTCTGTGGACGCGACAGTGAAGTCGGTGAGCTTGAACTCGCCCGAGCCGGTGAGGATTTCGTCGACATTGGGCGCGTGGCAGGTGAGCTTGCGCACACGCATCTGAGTGCCGAGTAGTCCGCCGCCGGTGGAGCCACCGCCATCGGTGCACTCGTCGAGTTTGTGCCCTGAGGTTTGCTGCCATTTGCGGGCGGCCTCTTCGACAGCCTTGATGACCAGCGACTTGGCGTAGATGTGGTTGGTCTTGACGCCGTGCTCGAAGTAGAACGGTATGCCTTCTGAGTGCAGGTCGAGCAAGTAAACCTGATTGCCCAATGGCGCGCGCGTGATAGCGGAGAGCTGCATGGCGCGAATCTTGGCCTTGACCAGCTCGGCAGGCAGAATTGCACGTTCCATGGTGGCGTACCCGAAGTACGGGATCACCATCTTCAGGCGGATAGCGCCTTCCATGACGAGACCGGCTCCAAGGTCGAGCAACTCCATGGTGGCGCGGTCCGAGACCGTGCCGCCGATCAGCACGACCTCGCGGTCGACGACGTCGGTGAGCAGCCGGTGATAACGTTCGCCGTCAGGGAAGGACACATCGTCGAGACTGGAGGTCCCGTCTTTGGCCACCGAACGCGCGATCTGTCCGTCGACGAAACGGCGGGACTTGAGCATCTGCGCCTTGAGGTAGGCGTACTCAGATGTTGAAAACAGAATCGGTTTTCCGAGATTCATTTCAGTTGGCTCCTGAATGTGAGTGGTTTATCGAACGGGCGCGAGCCGCGACCGGAGCGAGGAATCTGATGGTTTCCGGCGCTCCGGTTTGACACCATAAGCGGTGTCTTGCGGCTTGCACTTTACAAAATCGCGAATCAAGAACCAGCTACGTCCGCTTCGTCGCACGCTGGCGTCGTGCCGGAGGCGGAGGCGGGGCGGCGTGACGCGCATTCGCGAGGGGCGTGTCGAGCGGCGTTCCCATGTGCGTGTAGAGCGCGACGCGGATGGCGTCCGGATGGCCGCTGGCCTTCTCCGGAGTGTCCGACAGTTTGACGACCGGGATGATCGAGCCGTCGCTGTCGATCACGTAAGAGAGCTTGATGACGATTGCCAGGGCAGGGCTCTCCGGACCGTAGTCGTTGCTCATCGAAGTGCCGATGCCGAACCAGCACTTGCCGCCCTTCCCTTCGACCCACTGGTGGATCTCGATGGCGCTTTCGTCGGTGTTGCCGTCGGTGAAGCCGAGCGGCTTGGAGCGCCAGTCGATGCCGATCGTGCCGTAATGACCGATCATCTTTTCGGCCCATTTATACGGGTCGCCGGAGTCGTGGCGCACCGAGTCGAACAGTCGGGCGAGTACGCCCTGGAAGTCGCGCAGGAAGGCGTCGGTGCCGTACGTGTCGGGCAACGCGGTGCCGAGGTCGCCGTGGTAGACGTCGTTCCAGGCTTCGAGGGCGAAACGGTTGGCGTGCTTCAGTGAGAAGAGCGCGGCGTGCGCCATGATCCACTCGTGAGCCATGGTGCCGAGCGGCTTGACGTCGTACAACATCGCCAGGTAGACGTTGCTCGTGCCGGTGAAGTTCGGGAAGTTCTTGGCGATGCGAACGACACGTTCTTGGGCTTCGAAGTGGCGGCGGCGGCGGGTGCCGAAATCGCCCCACTTGACGCCGGCGGCGGCCAGACGTTCGGCTTTGCCGAGCATCTTCTCTTCTTGTCCGTCTTCGTTCCAATTGGTGTCGATCTCTTCGTAGTACACCTCGCAGATCAGCGCCAGGAGCGGCACTTCCCAGAGGATCGTGCGGCACCAGAGACCGGTGATCTCGAGTTGCAGGTTGTTGTCCTTGTCCAGCCAGACCTGCACTTCGGATGGATCGAAGCGATAGTTGGCGAGGAAATCCCAGAAACCGCGGTTGATCCACGGCATCTTGGCCTCGCAGTAGGCGCGCTCGTCGGCAGTGAGCTTGAGCTTGGACATCGCCTTGATCTTGGCCTTCAGGCTGCGCAAAGCGGCCCGCGTCCACTTGCCCTTGGCGCGGCGGTCGGTGAAGCGGTACGCCACGCGGATGTTCGGATACTTGCGGAGGACGGCGTTGGCCATCGACAGCTTGTACAAGTCGTTATCGATAATTGACCTGATCATAGAATTCTCCTTCGGATGGTATTCTGCCGATGCGCATGGTTGGCTGCGACTGACAGAATACGTGTTGAATTCGCCGAGGGCGCGGATGCACCGAATCGGCTAGTCACGGGTTTAGAAACGTTAGAACGCAATTCAAAACAGCACATCGGTTCGCAAGACTGCCCTGTCTTGATGCGAACAGCAGCGCCGTCAGAACGGCGATTGATAACAGGCGGCAGCGCGCACGCAGGCGGAGAGCCAAGTGCTGGGCTTGCGCCAGGAGAACTTCTTGCAGCTCTGGCGCTGTGGAGGGTTGGCCGGGTCGGCATAGTGTTTGCGGTCGCGAATGATGCGCCACACTTCGGTAGTCACCATGTACCAGACGGACAAACCTTTTCCGATGCGCTCGCGTATCAGCGAGCTGGAGACCGGCGGGCTGGGGCAGGCAAGCGCTTCGATGCGGGCACCGCCGGTGATGTTCTTCTTCCATTCCTCGATTTGCGGCAAGCCACTGACGTCGCGCGGGAACACCAGGATGGTCGCCATCGCGAAAATCTCGTCAGCGCCCTTCCACTTGTCGATGCGCCAGGGATGGTTGGGTTCGAGGTACTCGGCGCTCACCATGAGAAACAGTTCGGCGGAGTCGCCGTAGCGTCTGGCCAGCTCCTTCAGCGTGTCCACCGTGAATGACGGTCCGGTGCGCTGCAGTTCGATGTCGCAGGCCTCGAAGTAACAATTGGGTGCCACGCCGGCCTTGACCATCTCATGGCGTACGCGAGCGTCGAGCACTCCCGTTTTCTTGTGTGGAGGATTGGCGCTGGTGACGAACAACACCTTGTCGAGGCCGAAGCGCTCGCGTGTCCATTCAGCGCAAATCAAGTGTCCGATGTGGATGGGGTCGAATTTGCCGCCATACACACCAATTTTGAGTTTCTTCTTCATTACTTTTACTCCGGTGTGTTACAGCTCGCAGACGGCTAGGGAAGCCAATCTTGCTGAGCGAAAAACGAAGTCGGCGCGGCCGGACTTCGACGAAAAATGAAATCCTGGTTCGCGCGAAGCAGGCTGCAAGCGGTTTGCGAGAGCTGGCGATGACGAGGGCGTGAGTCAGACCGTTAGGTCTTACTGCAAGAGGGTCTCATCGCGGCACAGCCAATAGGCAGCCTGAGCTGAATCTGATGTTTGAAGCAGGTGTGGGGTTGGGGTGGTTGGAATTAGATCTGCGAAAGTTGGAGGGAACGATAGTCGCCTTAGAAGCTATCGTTTCCAAGTGTCTTAATTCAGTCATGGTGAATGATAAGAAGCTAAGCCTGAACAGGCTTTAAGCTTGCAGTAGAGAGTCCACTACGTGAGAGACGTTGAGTAGTCAAGGTTTTCTGGTTGTAGTTAAGAGTCGTGACTCAAAAGATCAAGAAAGCAGTTAAGTAAGCTCTAAGTTAGCGCACTTAGCAGAAGATCAGAAAAAGCCGTGGAATCGAGTTCTAAGAGATTTATGCCATATCGAAACGTGAAGGTCATAAAAGCCTTGAAAGCCAAGCCGAAAGTTCCACTACGGACTGTCTAAGACGGAAACGAGAGTCACGCTCTGCTTTTCAGCATTTTTCGATTCGTACTCTCTCGTAAGCCGGCGCTACCGAGGTCCAGTTGACCAAAACTCGGAGCTGAAACGGAACTCCTGGTAGTTGCTCGAATTTAGTTTCAACTTGAATTTGGAATCAACTTGAGTATTCGGTTTCAATCGAACTTCGTTGAGCAATATTTCTGTCTTGGTTCGTTCAGGTGTCTCTCGATTAGGCCGCCGAAATTACGCCTTTGTTAAGCTGCGCTAATCATGTTCTCGCTGGCCAAATACGTGAATATACGAACAGCTCGAGCGATCTATCGTTTTGTTGCCTCGTCCAAAAGGTACCCCATTTAGCTTCTGGAGTCTGAAGCTGTGTGCTTTTGGCGATAAATCACTAGTTTTTATTCTCTTATTAAGCTCCCCAAGCCTTATCTCTTCTTCGATTGCTATCTCTTCTGAGTATTCGCTAATCTCTCAATATCACTTGTTTTTCAATTTTTTTAAAGGACCTCTCGCACCCAGACCATATCAGCGCGCCTCCAACCCGCCTTCTGTCACCGTATGTGGTGTCAGAGTTTTGACGGACCGCACTTCTCTACGACTTTTCCCTTCGTTCGACGGCTTCCCGCCGCGCTCGCCGCGTCGGTGTGATTTCTCTGGTTTCAACCAATCTCGAAAGGAGAACATCCATGGCCCATCTTCGGCTCATCTCCGATAACCGCGCCGTCACCCACCCCTTCCGCATGCGCCGCGAACGTGAAGCACGTCGCGTCGAACTCGGCATGGTCGGTATCACTGGCGGTCGCTCGCTGCTGCCCATGGTGATCACACCGCCGTCGCCGACCTTCCTTGGACAGGCTCACCCGAACGACGAGCCGTCCTACTCCGGCTGCTGAACACTTCGACGTTTTGCAAAACTGAACAGCTTTGCAGAACGAATTCTCAGCACCACTCCATGCGTTCTGCTACAACCCTGGCAGGATGCGCTTCTTCTTGAATATCCACACAAAGAAGGAATTACAGAATGAACCTGTTCACCAGCAACAACGAACTCTTCGGTCGTTTCGAGTTCGGCGGATTCGCTCGTTCCGAGATGGACGACGACTTCGCGTTCGCCTCCCAGCTGTTCAACAACCACCAGGAGCCCTGCATGACCCTGTCCGCCGACGCCACCATCGCCGACACCACCGACCGTCGCTTCTGCGTCTCCCGCGGCCGCGCCACCGACTTCCTCGGTGTTGAGGACGTCACGTTCCGGCGCGTGCGCGGTCGCTTCGGTGGTGACACCGGCAACCGCAAGCGCCGCGTCGCGACCCGCTTCGACAACTTCATCGAGCACCAGGTCCGCAACCGCGTCTCCGAGCGCGAGGCCCGCGAGGCGATCGAGTTCGGCATCGCCGAGTACGAGAGCGGTCGCCGCCAGGCCATCGCTGTCGCCAAGAAGAACGCGCGCACGATGCACGCCTTCGACGGCACGCCGATCGCCACCACCCCGGAGGGCATGGTCCGCCAGAGCCGCACCGGTCACCTCGTGGAGGTCGTGGTTCGCAAGGGCCCGCGCGTGATCCGCAAGGACGCCGTCGCCAGCGTCGTCAGCCGCCCGCGCCTCAGCTCCGGCGAGGTGCGCGCCAAGCTGGGCCTGCCCGCGAAGAACTGATTCGTCGGTTCTTCTGATGCGCTCGAAGGGCTCCACCAAATTTGGTGGCGCCCTCAGGCTTTTATTGAGGATAAATCGGTGCAACTCCGAATCACCCCCAAGTTGGGAGAAAGCTATGCGTATCAAGAACGTTCTGACCACCATCGGCAAAGTTCTGAAGTTGCCGAAGCCCAGCGCCCGCGCCAATCTGCGCATTTTTATCGGGCGTACGATCGGCCAAGGCGGAATGATGGCGTCGACCGTCAATACCGAGGTCACGGTGTTGAGCGAATCGCCAGACTCGTTCACGGTCAAGTATCCTCGCTGGTTCAAGAGGAAGCATCCGGAGCTCTGCGAGTCGGATGTGATTCGTAAGAATGACTTTCGTCGAGAGCTGACCTACTCTCGTTTCCTCGCGACGAACCAATCGCCTCCGCCGGAACTTCGCGTCGCGACGCTGAGGCAGCGCGTTCGCGTGAAGCGGTCGAACGGCTCGAACTTCGCTGCGCTGAACACGGAGGTCTATGTCGCTGAAGAGACCCCGACGCACTATCGTCTGCGTTTCACCGAGTCGTTCGCGCAGAAGCGTCCGTATTTCGGCAGGGAATGGATCAGTCGCAGCGACAGGGCTTATCGATTGATTTTCCGTTAATTTCACCAACCTTGAGGGCGTCACCAAATCCGGTGGCGCCCTCGAGGGTCTAAACCAAAACCAAAAACAACAACATCATATGAAAACGAAAACAGGAACTTGCGGTGCTTCCGCTGTAGTCAGTGTCATGGACATCAGCGATGAGCCGCCAGTGCTCGTCGTCGTGGACATGATGTTGGAATTCAAAGCCAGTCGTGACCCGGAATTGCTTGCAGCCGTCGCCGCCGAAATTCTCGGTGCGATGGAACGCAACGAAGCCATCATCTTCGTTGAATACGCAGGCAGCAACAGCTCGACCTATCAGGAACTGCTCGACCTCGTTCAGGGTTACAAACTCTGGTGCGTGGTTGAGAAAGAGAATGACGGTGGCGCTGCTGAAGTCTTCGAAGCGTGCATGGACAACGGCTATTGGCCTGAGAACTTCCGCTTTGTCGGTGTCAATGCAGACGGCTGCGTGTTCGCCACTGTCGAAGGTCTTTGCGCTAAACTGCGCAACTGCCATATCGACGTCGTCCGCAACGCCTGTGGCACAGACAGCGGTTGGACTAACTGGCCAAACAAATACCTCGGCATGTCCAAAGTGTCGGTGGTATGAGTATGTCGGAAGGTGCCGGGAATTTCCCGGCACCTTCGTCGATGCAGAACCTCTGGACGTCCATTCCATGAGGTTTTCGCTTTTTACTGTTAAACTAAATGACGTAGTAATATCCATTACCCATTACCCTATTCGCCAACAGGCTGTAGCCATAGAATCGAACGACTGTGGTGGCACCACCTGTGCTGGCGGAACGCTTACCCCATTGTCCTTGTATG
>CAZRMH010000311.1:0-980 GCA_964600935.1 uncultured Candidatus Obscuribacterales bacterium | reverse complement strand
GATCGACTCCATAGGCGTGGGAGCGCTGATTTAGGTGAGAGTTGTCGGAAGGTTCAAGGTTTCGCCTGATTCAAAGTTTTGGCGCTTGCCACGATCTGTCATGACGCTAAAGAATTTTGCAGAATGACGTTACACCTTCGAAGCCGATAACGCAGACACAGAAACCTTTTGTGACTTTTATTAAACTGCTATCATCGCTGCGCTAATCTGCAAGAGCCTTTTTCGAAAAATTTTTTCGCCTCGATTCAGATGCCGGACAATGGCTGACGGCTATGAGTTCACTAGCGAATTGGTCAAATCGAGCACCCCGCGTTGTGGTTTCGAAATGAGAGCTCGATATTAAAGGGCGATCTGGTCTGGATAAGCCAGTACTTGCTCAAGACAACAGAATTTTTCTAAGTTGAAGTATCTCTTTGAATCAAGACAGAAGCAATACGGACTCACTTTAACTAACCAGAATCTGAATCTACAACGCAGTCGAGCGTAATTTCACTGGCATCTTCTGATGTCCGTGAGAGTGCGCCAATCGGTGTCTGAGCTTTTGTGATGATTCTCGAGTTTTTTGATGGGCAAGCGCCGGGTCGTGTCTGATCTTGAATCGGAGTCTGCCGCTTGCAAAACCCTGTCCGGAACGGTCGTTTCGGACTTTCTTGTAACCAGATTTCCCGGCATACCGCAGGAAATCAATCCTTCCAGGAGACCCATTATGAACCAGAGAACTCTCATCATCCCCAAGCAGCGACTGGTCCGTCCCGACGAGATCTTCGGCATCCGCCCAGTTCGCCAATCGGTCACTTTTCAGGATCTCTATCACGGAGTGATCCAGCTCACCCGAGCGATGGCCTACGAGGACGTCGGCAAGTTCGTGGAGACACATCTCAACAAGTACGATGGTCAGATCCTGACAATGAGCGACCTGGAGCGGTTCGCCAACGAGGCCCTCGCCTCGCTCGACGACCCCTTCACTCGTTTTCTCGGAC
>CAZRMH010000310.1:0-9830 GCA_964600935.1 uncultured Candidatus Obscuribacterales bacterium | reverse complement strand
AGGCAGCATCGGACTTGCTGGCTGAGTGCAGAGCCTTCTACCGGACTCCTCTAATCGATTCGGACCGTCCGGCCTGCAAACTGACAATTTCCAAAGAGCTGCATGACTTCTATGAACGGAGCAACGAAGCACTCTTAAAGATTTTGCGCGAACAGGACCTGTTACATGAGCGCGGACAGGTTTACTGGGGTCACTTGATCGAAGCAAACAATCTTCTGTTTAACTCAGCAAACGAATACACTCTTCCAGCAGCGATTATTTACAGCACCGACCCATTTTTTGATAGTCAAATAGACCTTCTCGAATCAATTGCCAATCGTTTAAACGAGTTCAAAGAAAAACCTTCGAGCGATCCGGAAATTCGAGAATTCATGCGAATTACGGCTGATGAATTCGAACGAATTTTGCGTTTGGAATTGCCTCTGAGTTGCTGCCACGGGCGGTCGGTCTATTACGCGACCTGTTTGGTTCAACCCCATCACCTGCCTCGCGGAATCATTCAAACAGGGTGGTTTCCAATCGTTGCCGATTTCGAAAACACCGAAGCGGTAATGATTTTGCCATCTCACATCTGGCCGCAGAGGCTCCTTGCATATTGGAGCTAGTGGCAAGATGAAACGGCTTGGCGTGAAACTGCCAGGCGTACTACTTAATCAGTTTGCAGGACTCGACAGACTTAACTAGAGTCTTTTGTGATTCAGAGAAACCATCTTTGGTGTCCATTCCGGATAAAACGCAAAATCCATCAGCGATTTTTCCGATATATACAAAACCTTTGATTTCCTTTTGTCCGGCTGTACCGGAGTAAAAAGTATTGTCGTATTTAAATCCGTTGATCTCTGACGGCGCTTTGACATCTTCCTGATAGTCGGTCAAATGATTTCGGAACGGATCCAGCATGCCATTGCGAATGACGTCAATTGGCGGCAACACCGGTTGCGCATCAGGAGCGACGATCAAGTTGATCATCAAAACAGCGGAAGATCCATCCTGGCGCTTCGGTCCAATCAGAGCGAACGACTTTTTATTTTCTCGAGTCAACTCATCAAGCGAGAATCCTTCAGGCGGAGTAAGCTCCAGAGTGTGTTTACCGAATTCAAGCAAATGAGGCTTATGGGCGACGGCTTTCGGCTTAACTGCCATTGCGGCTTTTGCGCCTTGCTCGATGGCTTCGGCTTCATGCGTTTGTGTTTGCAACGGATCGGCTGGTACAACTGGAAAAGCCTGAGCAATTGACATTGATATCAACGAAAAGACGGCTGCCAGAGCGAGACTGAGAGCCGTCCGATTCCTGAGCTTTAGAGCAAATTCCGAGTGGTTAGACATGACATGAATCCGTATTCGAAAACCGGCATTAATAATATGCCCTTGTCACATCATACTATGGCTCTGAAATTTTGATCAAAAGTTTACCCACATTTCCGCCGTCAAACAGCTGATTGAGAGTGGTCGGAGCATTCTCCAAACCTTCAACAATCGTCTCTCGATGCTTAATTTTGCCCTCGGCGATCCACGTGGCCAGCTTTTTAGTGGCTTCGGCATTCTTCGCGTGAAAATCGGTGACAATAAATCCTTGGATTGTTATTCGTTTCATCAAAGCTGTCGTAAGGCTGATGCGCGACTTTCCATCAGACTTATCGTTGTATCCGGAAATCAGTCCGCATAAAACCATTCTGCTAAAAAGGTTCATGCGATTGTAGACCGCTTCCATGATCTCACCGCCGACGTTCTCAAAATTGACATCGACTCCGTTCGGAGTTGCTTCGGCAAGACGCTCTTTCCATCCTTCTTTCTTATAATCAATGGCAGCATCGAACGACAATTCGTTTACCAACCAATTGCATTTCTCTTCACCGCCCGCGATACCAACGACATGCATGCCGACCAGCTTGCCGAGTTGACCGACAATGCTTCCGACCGCACCAGCAGCCGCTGACACAACCAGGGTCTCCTTTTCTGTAGCTTTGCCGACTTCGAATAAACCATAGAACGCTGTCAGTCCAGTCATACCGGCAGCTCCGCTATAAACTTCCAAAGGCACACCAGGAATTGACGGGAGAACCATCAAACCAGCCGCGCCTTCTTTGTTGGCGACATAATAGTCTTGCCAGCCAAGCATCCCGGAAACATAATCGCCTTTTTTGAATTGAGAATTGTTTGATTCTTCAACGCGACCAATGCCCAGACCACGCATGACTTCGCCGATCTCAACAGGCGGCATGTATTGGTCCATATCGCTCATCCAAATCCTATTGGTCGGATCCAAGGAGAGAAAAACGTTGCGGACCAGCACTTCGTCTTTTCCGAGTGCCGGGATGTCCTTTTCGACAAAATCAAAGTTGTCAGTCGAGACACGCTCGACTGGTCGCGATTTAAGTCGAAATTGGCGGTTTTTAGTTTGTGTTTTGGTTGTCATAAAAATGTCCATACTTGGAGAAACAGGGATAGAGCCCTGAAAACATACGACAGATGGCAGTCGCAGCATCATTATACGGGCTGATGTCAGTTCAGGATCATCCAAATCGGATCGAGTAAGATATACAAATTCTGACAGAGGTGTTTGCGATGACAAGCGTTACTAAAGAGACAGTGAAAACTGGGCGTGTAGCACAAGTTCCCAAACCTGAAGCCGCTCTAGAATTCACATCTAAAACTTATGGCGAACTCGCAGCACGTGACGTTCGATTGAAAGTGCAGGCATGCGGAATCTGCCACAGCGACAGCTTCGCATTCCACGGAGGCTTTCCTGGAATGAAACATCCACTAGTTCCAGGTCACGAAATTGTCGGAATAGTTGACGCGGTCGGCAGCGAAGTTGGTCGACTCAAAGTTGGAGATCGCGTCGGCGTGGGCTGGCACGGCGGGCATTGCCATGAGTGCAATTCGTGCAGAAGCGGTGACTTCATTTCTTGTTCGAAACTACAGACGCCCGGTATCACCATCGATGGCGGCTATGCAGAATATGCGGTTTTCCCGGAAGCCGTCTGCGCAATCGTTCCAGAAAAACTGACTTCAGCAGAAGCCGCGCCAATGGTCTGCGCCGGAGTAACTACGTATAATTCGCTCCGCCACACTGGAGCGATGCCAGGCGATACGGTCGCTATCCTGGGAATCGGTGGACTCGGACACCTTGGCGTTCAATTCGCAAACAAAATGGGATTTAAGACCGTAGCAATCGCGCGCGGCAAGGACAAAGAATCGTTCGCAAAAGAATTGGGAGCACATGAGTACATCGACTCAGAAGCGCCAGATGCCGTCGATACCTTGAAGAAACTTGGCGGAGCGAAAGTGATTCTATCGACGGTTACAAACTCCGATGCCATGACACCATGGATAGAGGCACTCTCAATCGGTGGAAAGCTGTTGATCATCGGTGCCGATTTCAAACCGATGCAAATCAGTCCGCTTGCCCTAATCGGTGCAAGACGATCAATCGTTGGTTGGCCAAGTGGAACAGCAAAGGACTCCGAAGAGTGCATGAACTTCTGCGCACTTACCGGTATCCGGCCAATGATTGAGACGTATCAGTTCGAAAAAGCCAATGAAGCCTATCAACGAATGATGAGCGGCAAAGCTCGTTTTCGTGTCGTACTGGAACAGGGTTAGATAGTTCAAGTTATTTGCCAGGCTGCTTCAGCGGCGTGGAGGACTTGTCGTTTGTTTCTACAACTGGAGCTTGTTCTTTAATTGGTTGTCCTTCCCGCACGTCGGCATTCGGATTGGTCAAAACTTTATCGAAGCGCCGAAGTCCAGTTAAAACTTCACTATCGTGACCGAAATCCCGCCCCAGCTTAACCGGCTGGTAATGCGCCGTTCCACCGGTCACCAGGATGACGTACCGGCTGTCTGATTTGACGATGACGGCGGAGTCCGGTACCAAAACTGGTGGCGTGAGACGTTTTGCTGTCAGAGTGACGCGCGCGAACATACCAGGCAACAACTTACCCGTGGTATTCGGTATATGAATTTCAGTCTGTAATGTCCTCGAAGTCGGATCCAGACCACCAGAGACATGCGCGACCTTACCGTCGAAAAATTGATTAGGTAGTTCAGCAACTGAAATTTTGGCCGGCATGCCGGTGTAAACACCTTCGATGTCGGATTGCGGAACGTAGACGAAAACTCTCAACGAATCAGTGCGGGCCATCTTCAAAAGTTCTTGATTGTTGATGCTGCTGCCTTTGGAAACAAGAGCCCCGGCATCGACATTGCGCGCTGTAATCACTCCATCGCACGGTGCTAAAACACGTTGAAAGGACATCATGGTTTGAACCTCTTCGGCGTCTGCGTGTGCCGCGTCGACAGCTGCTTTAGCCGCGGAAATCTTTTCGGCATTTGCCACAACTTGAGCCTGAGCGGCATCGACTGCTGCTAATGCAGCCTCATGCTCTGCCTTATCTGTACTCAAATCTCGATATTTTTCATCACGCAGTTCCTTACTAACCGCGCCATCTTCAGCAAGTCCTTGATACCGCTTTGATTCGATGTGCGAGAATTTGATCTCAGCTTCCAGTCGTTTCACCGACGCCTTGGCGTTTTCCACAACAGATTTAGATTGAGCGAGATCGGCTTGAGCACTCTTAACCTGGGCTTCAGTCTGTTTGTAATTGGCGACCGCTCGCATCAATTGTTTGCTAAGTTCCGGTGCGTCAATCTCTAGAAGAAGTTGTCCCTTTTTAACTCGGTCGCCAATATCGACCAAACGTCTCTTGAGGAAACCATCACAACGTGCGTATATACTAAATTCTTGAATCGCCTGGATGTTCGCCGGCAGAGTCAGTTGCATCTCTGCATTTCCTGGCTGGACTGTCGTCACCGCAAAGGAAGGCACCACTAACGGTGCGTCCTTAACCTGCGCCGCCTCTCTTTCTTTTTCCATCCTTGGCAGAAGCCCGAGCAGGAATATGCCACCAAACACGACTAAGATTGAAATAATAAAGACGATAACACTGATTGGCGTTCCTGACTTGGAAAGCGGCTGGGAGACTTCACGGGGAGCGATCGGGTGAACGTTCGGTTCCCCGGGAGAATTTGCTCTTTCCGGCTCTATTTGAACCGGACCGTATGACTGTTTACTCATTACTGTGGTCTCCCTGTGCCTAACAGTTCGCGATTACGAAGATTCGCTTTTCTTGAGGCTTTACGACGAACGATAGCAAAAATACAAGGTACAAACAGCAGTGTGGCGACCGTAGCAACCGATAGTCCACCAATGACCGCTCTCCCCAGAGGAGCGTTCTGGGCGCCGCCTTCTCCAAGACCGAGAGCCATCGGAAGCATCCCGATTATCATCGCGGCAGCAGTCATTATCACCGGTCGGAAGCGAGTGGAGCCGGCTTGTAACGCAGCTTGATCGGCGCTCCCACCTTCAGCGAGCTTATCGTTGGCAAAAGTAATCAACAAAATACTATTCGCCGAAGCCACACCAATCGATACGATAGCACCCATTAATGCAGGCACGCTAAAGGTTGTTTGAGTGGCAAAAAGTGCCCAGAGAATTCCAGAGAATGCACCTGGCAAAGCCATGAGAATGATCAACGGATCGGTCCATGACTGGAAGTTTATAACCAGTAAAAGATACACAAGAACGAGAGCAAAGGCTAAGCCGCTAGCAAGACCAAAGAAAGCGGAATTCATACTCTGAGCCTGCCCGCGAACGACACAGGTACTGCCGCGCGGCAAATCCTTTTGCACCTTGGCGATAATTTTTTCAACGTCCGCCATAACGCCGCCCAAGTCTCGACCTTGAACGTTAGCGAAAACATCAAACACAGGTTGAATCTTGTAATGGTTTACTACAGTACTGGTGGTGCTTCTTTCCGCACTGGCAAGGTTCAGCAGCAGCTGCGGCTTGGTCGTGCCACTAGCCGTAGTGATTGGAGTTTGCATGATATCGTCTACGGTGCCGATGCGATGCTCCGGTGTCTGCACGGCAACTGGGTAGTTCACGCCGTTTTCTGGATTAACCCAGAAGCCCGGAGATGTTTGAAAACTCGACGCCAGACTGATTAATAGCGATGAGGCCACATCTCGTTGACTAAAACCCAGTTGGCTCGCTTTAGTTCGATCTACTGTCAAGCGAAGTTGTGGCGCATCAGTGACCTGGTGAAGCGTGACATCGACGGCGCCGTTGACTTGAGATACTTCACGACGCAATTTTTGGGCGATTGCCAAATTTTCTTTCTTATTTTTACCGGCAACCTGAATGTCGATAGGGGCTGGCAGTCCAGCGTTCAATATTTGTGAAACGATGTCGGCAGGCTGGAAAAAGACAGTGACTTCGGGAAACTTCTCTTTGATCATCTGTCGGATTTTTTTGGCGTACACGAAAGTAGATTGTTCATGCTCTTCGTTTAACGACAACAAAATCTCGCCGTCGAATTCACTGGTTGTAATGTTATCGCCATAGGCGAGGTTGATACCACTTGTCGGTAAACCGATATTGTCGAGAATAGAGTTCAAATCTCCAGGCGCCATCAAAGCTTTGATTTCGTCTTCAACTCGCATGAAAATTCTTTCTGTTTCTTCCAGTCTCGTCCCCGTCGGTGCGCGCAAGTGAAGACGCAACTGTCCGGCATCCACTTGAGGGAAATAGTCCATGCCAATCAACGGAATCAGACAGCACGAAACTCCATAGAACGCCAGGAAACAGACGACTGTGACAGTTTTTCGCAGAAGGAAAAACTCCAGCACCTGGGAATAGCGCTCTCTTGCGGCTTCGAAAATCGAAATCACTATCTTGTGCGCAAACGTGAATGGACCTGCAGAATGACTCTCAGCCTCATCCTCATGCCCTCGCAAAAGATACTGACACATCACCGGGACGAGTGTCCGTGAGAGAAAGTAGGAAAACATCATCGCAAAGACCACTGACATTCCGAGCGGAACGAACAGCGATCGGGCGGGCTCTGTCAGCATGATTACCGGCACGAACACAATGCAGATTGCCAGTGTCGAGACGAATGCGGGTGCGGCAATTTGTTCTGCACCATCGAGAATTGCTTGAGTGACCGGCTTACCCATAGCCAGATTGCGGTGGATATTTTCGACCTCGACGGTCGCATCATCCACCAGCATCCCGACGGCTAGAGCCAGGCCACCAAGAGTCATAATATTGAGCGTTTGGTGGCTCAGAAACAAACACAAAATTGAAGCTAAAATCGAAAGTGGTATCGAAATTGCAACTACAATCGTGCTCCGCCAACTGCCAAGGAGCAGCAGAATCAACAGGGCGGTGAGAACAGCTGCGATTGTGGCTTCACGCACCACGCCGCTGATGGCCGCCTTCACGAAAATAGATTGGTCGGCAAGCAATCTGACATCGATTGCCTTAGGTACAGTCGAGAGCACATGGGGAAGCGCATTTCTAACGCGCTCGACAACAGCGACAGTCGATGCACTTCCGTTTCGCAAGACGTTAAGCAGCGTGGACCGCCTGCCGTTCTGGTGAACAATATTCGATTGAACGGCAAAACCGTCGCGAACATGAGCGACATCCTTTAAATACACCGTCGTCCCATTTATCTGTTTAATTGGAAGATTGTTGAAACCTGCGATCGTTTCGGGCGTGCTGTTGAGCTGCACGGCGATTTGCTGAGCGCCAATTTTGGCTTGCCCAGAGGGCAAGATAACGTTTTGTCCAGCCAGAGCAATTGAAACATCGGTCGCCGAAAGTCCCTTCGCCTGCAATGCCTGAGGGTCAAGGTCGACCATGACCTGGCGACTCTTACCGCCATACGGCAATGGGATCGAAGCACCCTCGACGCCGGACAATCCGGTCCGGATAAAGTTCATACCGTAGTCGAACAGTTCCTGCTCGGACAAGGTCTGGCTGCCAACCCCCAATTGGAGAACGGGAACATCAGACGCGCTGAACGAGGTGATTAGGGGCGGAGTCGTGCCTGCAGGATAGATCTTAAGCAAGGTCTGACATAGCGAAGCAATTGTTCCTACAGCTTTTCCGACATCGGAGCCCTGCCGCAGATACACTTTAATGACAGCTATTCCGCTCAGAGACGCCGATTCAATGTGGTCAATGTCGCTGGTAACCGTAGTAATTGCACGCTCACAAATCGTTGTGATGCGGTTTTCCATCTCTTCTGCCGGCAGTCCGTTGTAGCTCCAGATAACGCTGACGACCGGCGTGTTGATAAACGGAAAGATGTCTGTCGGCATGCGTGAGATACCGACGATACCCAAAATGGTTATCAGGAGCGAGACTACAACGAATGTGTAAGGACGCCTGAGCGCTAGTTGGACAATCCACATCGGCGAACGTGAGACCTCTTTATTGCATTATAGTCGACACGAACTATTCGCAGCAACTGTAATTAACATTGCAGCCTAAAAGCCAGCACCTGCTTAAACTTAAGTAGCGCATTCTCTGTTATCATGTGACGAGATTATGATCAACGCTCCAGCCATTCAAATGAACATGACCGGGACGATTAACAAGGACGAAATCAAGCGTGAACACGCCGACCTGTTTGCCAGACAAACAGTCGGTTACCTCGTTCGGCGAACGGTTGCTCTAGTCTCGAAAAAATTGAATGAGGAATTAGGCAAAGAAGAAATCACGCTCAATCATTGGGTCATTCTTTCCTGCCTCTGGCAGAAGGACGGTCTGCCGGTCATGTACATCGGCAATCAGCTTCAACACATTGGCGGCACGATGTCCGATCTTCTGACACGGATGGAAAAGCGTAAGCTGATTAAACGAAAACGCGACAAAAAGGATCGTCGAATCTGGCGCGTTTACTTAACCGAACAGGGCAACCAACTCTGCGAGGTTTTACCACCGGTTGTGCACCGAATATGGTACCAAGCCTGGCAAGGTCTGTCGGAAGAAGATTTGAAACGGTTTTCTTGTGTTCTTGATCACATGATCAAGAACTGCGAACCTGACTACTCCGTATGCTTGCCTGGTGAGTGTTCACAGGTCTCGGACAAATATCGGTTCATACTGCCTCCGCGCTCGATTGGATATCGACTCAAACTGTTGCAACTTCTTATCACCAGACGTTATACGGATGCAGTCGAAATTTACAATGTCACCTCCGCGCACACACTCGTACTTTGCCGACTCTGGCAAGAAGATGGCGTGCCGGTTTCCGAAATCGGTCAATACCTGGAGCAAGTGGGTGGCTCACTAACAGGTGTGCTTGAACGGATGGAAGAGCGCGGTCTGATTCGTCGAGAGAAAGATGAAAAAGATAAACGATGTTTTCGCGTATGGTTAACGGATGAAGGGGAAGGATTGATAGCAGTCTTGCCGCCTATTACTCGCAGTGTTTTAGCAGCAATATGCGATGGTTTAGAACCTGATGACGTAGACTTTTTCAAACAGTGTTTAAACAAAATGCTGGTCAGTGCTTGCGAAAAGAAATCTCAAAACTAACCTCCTAAAACTCTCTTCGAGGAGGTTATCTCGAACAACTATTTCTGATGCTAATTCAGTCAGACTTTCATAGAGCAGATCAATGACAGAAAAAACCAAATCGCATAAGCGTTCCCAGCACGTGGTCATGGCGCTCATGGCATCAATTCAATTCGGATTGCTTCCATCGTATGCCGCACAGACCTTAGAAGTGCAAACGCTAATCGACGACAAGAACGCTGAGCTCTATACACCAGCTTTCATCCCAGAGTCATCATCAATAGCCGTTGTTCGCAAACTACACGAACCTGATGGTCACGAAGCCGAATCATTTTCGGAAACAGATCTACAAAAAATTCACGATCAAAAGAATGCCAATCCTCGTTGGGCAGACCCGGAAATATTAATTGTCTCGGGCGATGGAAAAGATCGAAAAATCATTGATTACGGTTGG
>CAZRMH010000309.1:0-9855 GCA_964600935.1 uncultured Candidatus Obscuribacterales bacterium | reverse complement strand
CAACAAACTGCCCAGAAAGAGTAAATCTATCCTTCTCCGGCTGAGAGTTGTATGAGGCACCGAGCTTATCCGACAGGTTCTCATTCGGCAACGGTTTATACTTCTGTTTTCCGGTGCCCTGTCCTATGTCGTTTAAATAAATCGCGTAATCATCGCGAATAGCCTCGACCTCAGGATGGTCCAAACCTAATTTCGATGACTTGATGTACATCGCTTGCTGATAGAACACACCTGCTTCTTCGACCTTCCTCCAGCCGTGATAGAGCAACGCCGCGTTGTGTGTTACCGTTCCGGTATCGAGATGATCCTGCCCGAGACGTCTACGATAAAGCTGTAACAGCCGCATCATCACGGGCGCTCCATAGTGAAATCGATTGTCGCGATAATAAATTTGCGACAACAATTCCAACGAAATTCCCAGTCGAGGATCTTCAGTTCCGTAACACTCTGCTATCTCAAGTGCTCGCAAACCGAACTGTTCGGCTTCGTCAAAACTCTCATCTTTGATGCAGCTTTCAGTTTCCGCAACATATCTCTGCCAGCGACTATCGCGCTCCTCTTCAGTTTCCAGAGAATACTCAGCCAAAAGCTCTCCACCGGCGGGGTCAGCACCCGGCACGATCGGTTTATATTCTCCGGATTGTCTCAAAACCTCACTCATTTCAAACCGCGCGAAGCAAACTGAAAACTCTATACCCGATTGTGTGCGCCAAGTTTCAGCGATTGTTCGCCCAACTCGCAACAAGACTGGTCGTCATTAAGATAACCCGGTAAGAGTCAGAAAAAGAGTTCCAGGAGGGTCACTTAACCATCGTAACATCAGTGATATAACGCAACATGCCATAGACCTCCAAAACTCAATCAGGCTCTAACCTTTCATTACTAACACTAGTTTTATGTTTGGTCTCTTGAATAGAACGAATGCAGTGCGCCACCATCGATAAATCCAATTCGCTTCCTTCCAACAAATCTCTCAATCCTCCATCTCAAAGCCGCTGCCACTTAATCGAAACGCTCTCATGCAACTCAGTTGAATGAGAGACACTGTCTGCGGCACTCGACTATCTCCTGAACGTCAGTTTTCGCGGGTGCTTCCTGCCTTGCGGAAAAATAACCAAGGAACCTACATGAGTACCTGGATTCTAATCGCATCGATTGTCGCTGCGGTGATAATCGTTTCTGCAATCTACTTCGATACTCGGTCACGCATGGACAAAGAGTCTGCAGTCCTGCGGAACACTATCGAAGTAAACCTCGGCATCCTCAGCAATGAACTCGATGCCATCGCTCCTCTCATTGATTGCGTAACCGGCGAAGATAAACAGGAGTGCCAACGTTTAATCACAGTCTGCCGCAAAACCGTTACCGAGATCGAACTCGCGCTTCCAAGCGCCAGTCATTTCGAACTCGGCACCCATCTCAATCGTACCTTTCGCGCCATGGACAGTTCATCTGAGCTGCACAGGTTGTTGATTAAAAACCGATTGCTCAAAACAGTTCCACATGACGGCTGGGAGCTCTGAACGGTCGTGCTCCGACCGTTCTGAACACCCTGCTGAAAACTCGAAGAACGTCTTTAACGTCGTTCAAAATCCACTAGGCTTTGATAACGACAAAACTTCGTCCATCTCAGAGCACACCATATGTGGTGCTCAGTTCGAAAGCCTCTCGGAGTTAACTGGAGTTCCATCCAGAAACCTCCCTGTGCCGCTTTCGTTCACTCTTCATTTATACTAGGTTTAATAGTATTGATTAATGGCGAAAAATGCTCGCCAACACAAGCACTGGAACAGAGTTTCACACACTCCCGCGTCACCGACCTAACTCGCGAATCTAAGTTTTTTGCAAACGCAGTCGAAACCAAAACTGGCTTCCTGAGCCTACTTCACTGTCTACGCCAATGGTACCACCATGAGCCTCGACAATCTTTTTGCAGATAGCTAACCCTAATCCACTGCCTGTTTTCTCGACAGATGGATTCGTGTCGAGCTGCTCAAAGGGATAGAAAACGTTTTTAAGATGCTTCTTCGGAATGCCCTTTCCATGGTCGGTTACACGAAATTCGGCGAAACCGTTTTTAACCGACGTACGAATTTCAATTTCTGAACAGCTCGGCGAAAATCTTATGGCATTCGACAAAAGATTGATTAAAACTTGCACTACGCGATCGTTGTCCACGTTAACCTTGACGTTTTTGCCGCTAACCTTAATGCTGATGTTTTTTGCTTCAGCAAGCCCGCTAACCGCTTGAACAGCCGCTTTCATCAGCGCGGTAGTGTTTGTCTGCTTGATGTAGAACCTAAATTGTCCTGCTTCGAATTTTTCCAAATCGAGCAAATCGTTGATCATTCGAATCAACAAATCTACACTGGCACCCATTGAATCAAGGCGTTTCATAGCCTCGGGAGTCATCTCTCCATAGGCTCCTCCGAGGAACATACCTACGGAAACTCGAAGCGCTGTCAGCGGCGACCGCAAATCGTGACTGACCATCGAAACAATTTCTTTCTTGGCCTTCTCGACTTCTTCCTTGCTCGAGACGTCAAAGGACATGCCGCATTCGACAGGTTCATCAACAATAGTAAGTGGAATGGACGGCATTGGTGTGGTATTGCCGACGGTGCGAAGGCGGATCGGATCGCATTCAATGCGTTCGGTGGCAGACTGAACGAAACGTTGATATGCGCTGTTTTTGACAGGCAACATGGTAATTGGGTTCTCCATATCCAAGTTGAAACCGATACGAAAAAGAATGTATCCAACTTGGTTTTAATATCAGAGCGGCTCGGGCGTGAGTTTTGCGTGAGGTAGGCGAGGTAAGAACACAGCTTGTCAAGAATTATTGTAAGGATGTTACGTTACCGCATCGTGACATAGCCAAAAAGGCTGACAGTTGGCTATTCTAAAGGCGCGTTGATATACAATACCGATCCTCCGCCCTCCTGAGAGACCAAAATGATCAAACTCGATTTCCTCACGGACTATGACGTGCACCTGTTTGGCGAGGGTTCGCACTACCGACTGTATGACAAGCTCGGCGCTCACATAATCGAACAGGACGGGCAGCGCGGAACACACTTCGGCGTTTGGGCACCAAGCGCAGCGAAAGTTTCTGTGGTCGGCGATTTCAACAATTGGCAAGCAGGCGCGACTCCACTAGCAGCCGTTGGGCAATCCGGACTATGGACCGGATTCGTGCCGGGTATCAAGGAAGAAGCCGCCTACAAATACCACGTCACCCCGAACAACGGCATGCAACCTTCGGAGCGATCTGACCCGTTTGGCTTCTACGCCGAAGTTCGACCCAAAACTGCCTCGCTAGTTTGGGATCTGGACAAATACAAATGGAACGACGACAAGTGGATGAAAAAGCGCGCCTTTAACAACGGGCTCGAAGCGCCAATCTCAGTCTACGAAGTTCACCTGGCGTCCTGGATGCGCGTTCCCGAAGAAGAGAATCGCTGGCTCACATATCGCGAACTCGCCGTGAAATTGACGAGCTACGTCAAAGAGATGGGTTTCACGCACGTCGAGTTTCTGCCAATCTCCGAACATCCTCTGGATCTCTCCTGGGGCTACCAGCCAATTGGCTACTTCTCGCCAACCAGCCGTTTCGGAACGCCGGACGATCTGATGTATCTGATCGACCAACTACACCAAAACGACATAGGCGTCCTCGTCGATTGGGTGCCGGCGCACTTCCCCAAAGACGGTCACGGTCTCGGCATGTTCGACGGAACCCACCTTTATGAACACGCTGACCCTCGTCAGGGCGAACACAAAGAATGGGGCACATACATCTTCAACTACGGCCGTTACGAAGTCGAAGAGTATCTCACCAGCAACGCTTTCTTCTGGTTCGACAAATATCACATCGACGGTCTGCGCGTCGACGCCGTCGCTTCGATGATCTACCTCGACTACGCCCGCAAAGATGGCGAGTGGATCGCCAACAAGTATGGTGGCAGAGAAAATATCGAAGCTATCAATTTTTTGAGAAAGCTAAACGAGAGAATCTACTCGCATTACCCAGACGTGATGACCATCGCCGAAGAATCGACTGCGTGGCCGTTGGTGTCGCGTCCAACCTACCTCGGTGGTCTGGGCTTCCATCAAAAGTGGGACATGGGCTGGATGCACGACATGCTCGAGTACATGGCACTTGAACCTATTCACAGACAATATCATCAAACCAAACTTACTTTCCGCGGACTCTACGCCTTCTCGGAAAACTTCGTGCTGCCGCTCTCGCACGACGAAGTTGTTTACGGCAAGAAGTCTCTGTTGAATAAAATGCCTGGCGACGAATGGCAGCGTTTCGCCAACCTCAGAATTTTGTTCGGCTTCATGTTCACGACTCCAGCCAAAAAATTGTTGTTCATGGGCGGTGAATTCGGTCAGTGGAACGAATGGAATCACGCAGCCAGCCTCGATTGGCATCTGCTCGATCACCCACTGCATAAAGGCGTTCAAAACTTTGTTCGCGACTTGAACCATCTCTACAAAGATGAGCCTGCTCTGTACGAACAGGACTTCTCCTCATCCGGCTTCGAGTGGATCGATTGCAGCGACTACGAACAAAGCGTTGTCAGCTTCCTGCGCTACTCGAAAGAGAAAGAAGAGTGCGTGATGGTCGTCTGCAACTTCACTCCAGTAGTGCGTCACGATTACAGAATCGGCGTTCCCGTCGGCGGTCACTGGAAAGAAGTGCTGAACAGCGATGCTACCGTATATGGTGGCAGCGGTATCGGCAACTACGGCGGAATCGATGCATGGGAAACGAACGCTCACGGCAAAGAACACACCCTGTCGGTTACGCTTCCGCCGCTCGGAGTGCTCGTTTTCAAGCCGGAATCTGCGACGAAAGCAAAAACTACTGACCGCTCAAACAGCTAAAGCAAGTCCTGCAGACGGGCGCGACCTACGGATCTGTTACCGCGCTTGCGCAGCAAGTAAAGTAGCGCGCCGAACTCGCGGTGCGGGCGCGGTGCGTGGCGCGGTGCGTGGCGGGGTGCGGTGCGGGCGCGGGGCGCGGGCGCGGGCGCGCGGACTCTCTCACTCTCTACCCGCCAAGGCACGACTTGCGTGGTGGTTTCGCCTACGCGATGAGCTCTAACTGGTGGACACAATTTGTAGGTAAATTAAGGATGTGACACAGAGGCACACTTTTTCGCTATTTTTGTGACCCGGTGTCACATTTTCGACATTTTCCTCGAGAATGTGACTTTTTAATGAATTGGCGGATATTCGCAAGCCACCTCTTAGTTGAAATCTCGAGTTAAATTGAATTTTCCTGTCAGCCATGTAAGTCTCTGGATTCGGCGTACCGAAACTGAATCCATGATCGAATTCAAGACGCGAAGAAATGAATGCGTCCGCGACGGCAAGTCTATCGAAATCGACAGCCAGACTAGTTCGAAACGCCAGCTCTTGAAACAATGTCAGCCATGCAAGTCTCTGGATTGAGCGTGCCGAAACTAAATCCGTGATCGAATTCAAGACGCGAAGAAATGAATGCGTCCGCGACGAACGACGGTGAGTAGCGCAGAACAAGCGAGGCTTGCAGTGCTATGGCCATACGTTCGACAAGTCTTCGTCCTGTTCTTTCGACACTCGTATTTTTAGCGTTGATCATTCGTTTTGCATTTTCAAGTTCACTTAAAACGCTGTCAGCATAGGCATCAAAGCGCTTGTCTGAACCTCTTGCTTTGCCGAATTCCTTCGCGATTGATTCGATTACGCCTTCTTCTTTGCCGACGGCGCGCAAGACATCAAGGCTGATAACGTTGCCGGAGCCTTCCCAAATCGAATTCAACGGGCTCTCGCGAAGCAATCGCGGCATCACGGATTCTTCCACGTAACCGGCGCCGCCAAGGCATTCCATTGCTTCGGCCACGTGTTGTGGTGCACGTTTGCAGAGCCAGTATTTTGCGGTCGCACTGACGATTCTTCTGAACGCCTGTTCTTCATTTGAACATGCTGTGTCGTAGGACTCAGCCAGTCTATACATGAGAAGAGTAGCGGCTTCCGATTCGATCGCCAGGTCAGCGAGCACGTTCAACATCAATTCTTGTTGGACCAGTTTCTTACCAAAAGCAGAGCGCCCACTACAATGATGCACCGCCTGTAGTGTCGCCTGGCGCATCAAGCCGGCACTACCGATCGCGCAGTCTAGACGAGTGTGGTTGACCATTTCGATGATTGTTGGAACGCCACGTCCTTCGTTACCGACGAGGAAACCGACGGTGTCGCGAAATTCAACTTCTGAAGAAGCGTTCGATTTATTTCCAAGTTTATCTTTTAAACGTTGGATGAAAATGTTGTTGCGCGTGCCATCTTCGAGGATTCTCGGAACGAGGAAACACGACAATCCATCCGGAGCCTGAGCAAGAATCAAAAATGCATCAGACATCGGAGCGGAGCAAAACCACTTGTGACCAGTGATTCGATACTCCTCACCGGAACCGCGTTGTTTAAACGGAACCGCGCGCGTTGTATTTGCACGCACGTCAGAGCCGCCTTGTTTCTCCGTCATACCCATGCCGAAGATGACACCAGGCTTGTCTTCACTCTTGATCAGACGACCTTCATAACCGTTTCCTAAAATGCGCGGCTCCCAAATTTTCGCTAGCGACGGCTCCGTTCTCAACGCAGGCACAGCCGAATAAGTCATCGACATTGGACAGCAGTGACCAGCTTCAGTTTGATAAGCAAGAAACATCAACGCTGCACGCGCTACGTGACTGCCTTCGCGTTGTTCCGTCCACGGCAGATTATGCAAGCCATATTCCGCAGACAGACTCATCATATTGTGAAACGCTGGATGGAACTCGACTTCGTCAATGCGATGTCCGAAGCGATCGAAAGTTTTCAAAATCGGCGGGAAGCGATTTGCTTGATCGGCCCATTGTAAAACCTCAGAGCTGCCCATGCGCTGCCCGTATTCGCTGACCTTTTCGTATGCCCAGGAACCGTGATGACGTTTAAGTCCATCTACCAAAACCATATCTGACAAAAACAAATTGAAATCGACAAGCGCTGTTGCTTGATTGAAAACCTCGTGCGTGTTTGTCGATATTTTCTGTACTTCGTTGACGGTTGTCATAACCAGAGCCTCTGTTCCTCTCCGCAAAGCAGCTAGTGATCGTACATCAGAAGCAGAACCTGGACGCGCTTGACAACTATAAATTCTTGCTTGCTTTCTAGGGATACGCGTTTGGGAAGTGAGAGACTTGTAGCATCAAAAATTGCAAACCTGAGGATCACTTTCGAGAATGACAAAAATGAGTAGAGTTACAGTACTGTTATTAGCACTTTCAAGAACGCCGCCAGCCCTAATACTGCTAATCATAATCGGATTGGCAGTTCTCGTCACAATGATGGTCACCGGAACGATGTCGCAACAAGAACAGATGGAGCGTGGAGAAGCCCCTAGCTCAATATCGGCTATGGCACCGGTTATCGTATCAACAGACAAAATTCCTGAAGGATCGACTATCACTAAACAGATGGTTAAACAGAGTCGTCTCTCCGAACGCACGATTTGGGAAGACGCGATAACTACTGCACCGAACGCAGTTGGACGCGTAACAAAACACACCATCCCGGCGTACAATCAGATTCGCGAAGAGGACTTGAAGTAGTATTGCGTCAAAAAACACTGGCCATATCTTTGTTTAGAATGCCACCAATAATGATGGTGCTCATTATTTGCGGAGTGGCATTTATCGTTACGATGATTGTCCGTCACCGAAAGGATGATCCTAGACCAATTTACTTAATCCCACCAACAACGAACAGCATCCCAGCGTACAATCAAGTTCGCGAAGAAGACTTGAAATGATATCGACCAGCCAATTTAGCTCGCGAGGCTAAATTCGATAATTCGCCAGCAGGCTTGAGCTGTTGAATACTGCTGTAGTGACGACCCAGGAATCAACCGACAACGAGCATCTTAAATTGCTCAAAATATGTCGTCGGTGGCTTAAGAGCCGCCCCCAATCATCAGTTTATCTTTACCGTGGCGTCTTACTATATGCAAGCATAAACTAAGAAATAAATAAATCCAGAGACAAAGGCGCACTAAATGTAGTGTCGTTCTCAAAACGAACGTGCCTCGAGTTTCAGGTCCAAAACAAATGGTGGAGCCAACTGAATAGCTCCACCATTTGCCGTTTGATCTTGACGTTCCGTTCGTCAACAGACAAGCTAACTTCCACGTCGTTCAAAACTCATTCATTACGATCGTCGAAACTGTTGTCGTCTCAGCTCTTGTTGGCATGGGTCGTCGCGGGCGTTTCTCCAGCACCTTTTGCCGCCGCTCCAGAAGGCGCAGCGGTTTCCATTGGCACGGTCTTAGTTGCGTCCGTCACAGGAGCGGGGACTGGAACAGGTGCTGGCTTCGGAGACGGCTTAAGCCGATTTGCGAGAACCTGCGCGCAATCTCCAACATTCTTGGTAATGGTCTTCGACAATACCATCGGTCCAGTTGAACCGAAGCTGAAGTCGTCGAATACGATGAACAACTCCGCATTCGGATAGTGTGCAACTGTCGTAAGCAGAGTAAGGCGCACAACATATGCCAACGAGAATGGGCTGCCATCGGCGTGCGACGCCGTTGCAATCACCATGACTTTGGCGTTCAACAACGCATCGCAATTGGTTCCCTCGTCGACAAATTTGACACCGCCAGTAGTGACGATGTTTTTGATTTTGTCTTCGAGAGCTTCCTGATCGAGAGCATCTTTGAACGCCGGAATATCGAGATTCAGCCTGAGAGTTCGCAACCCTCGTAATAGACTGACAGGGGGGAAGGATTGATTGGCCATGTTCATTTCCTGTGAAATAGCCGCACTCGCCACAAACAAAGTTGCTGGCGCATGCGTAGATTGAAATAGGCACGACGCCATTGTTTAACGTCGTGCAGAATTTTTTCATTAGCGACATTGCTCAACGGCTCTGGACAACAAGCCTTGAGCAGATTGCGTCGTATTCGAGCCGGAACAAATGACAGGTAATGCCACTCGCTGAACAGCCCAGAGACAAGCCCTTGGCGAGCAGCCTCCAACGACGGTTTCCATCGATCATTCCGCTCGAACTGTTCGATCGATCAGAACGCTTTGTTGCAACCGCGGCACCGCCAGTGGGGCACAGTGCCCTCGGGCAACACGCATCCGCCAAGTTCGATCTCGTCCGCGGCGACAGCCTCTGCGTCACCAGGAGCAGGTCCGCCCCAGATGATCGGAATCACGCGCACGCCAGCACCGCAATCCGGGCAGTCGGGGCTCGGGGCGGCACAGGACGTTACGACCTTCGCAGCGGTTCCGTGATTAGCAGCCATTTTGATGTTCCTGTCTGTTGAAATTCGCAAGCCGAGTCGACCTCACAAGCAGACGAAATCGTTTCCTCACTAAACAATTTCTAGCAACCAATCTCTCGATTAGGGTTGATGCTTTGGAATTAGGTCGAGTGCTGCTTCTGGGATGTTTTGAAATCACGCGGTGAGGATAAAAGGGACTCCTGTTTTCTACTAAACTGCCAAACCAAAGTTCAAACAAAATGACGCATATTGACGCGAAGAAAACGTTAATCTCCAATCTAGAAGAGACAGGTGGGATGCGCCTTGGCTAAATTTGCTAACGAGGCTGAATATTTTGATATTAGATGACTTCGGGAAGTCTGTTCTCCAGATTCGGATCAGCAGCTACCATACAGATTGAAGGCGCCATCTGGCGTAAAATGTTGATGTCGCAAAATTCGGAGAAGGCGCCATGACCAAAACCGCAGACTTAGAAGGTTTGGAGATTGCCACCGCGCAAATAACAGATGCCTGTATCAAAGAAAAAATAGGGTTCT
>CAZRMH010000308.1:0-9904 GCA_964600935.1 uncultured Candidatus Obscuribacterales bacterium | reverse complement strand
TTGCGAAAATAGTTCAGGCTAACCGATACGAACCAGCTGATACGCTCCGGTCGAATCCGATATCGTTATGTCTGCTGGAAACAGGCGAAAAGGAACGATCTCTGGTTATAGTAGTCGTTTCCGAACAAGCTTGTTGACGGGCTGCTCGAAGAATTTAAAAGAGAACCATCCGATCACGATTGTTCCCAGGCAGTACAGCAAAAATCCTAAAAGTTTGGCCTTTCCGAAAAGATAAGGCCATAAAACGAATAACATCAGCGGATGATATAGATACATGCCGTAGCTCAGCTCACCCGGCAATATCAGCAATGCTGGAAGGTATTGGAACCACTTGAGTTGCAGTCCACCGAGTAAGAAAAAGAATACTCCCAGTCCAAGTAAGGTCGGTCCGTAAATTCTGTCGGTGGCATTACCGGTGGTGGTATTGAAATAGACAAGAACTGAAAGCAGCATACCGAACGTGCATAACCCTCGGCTGACCCATGGTTTCTCGCTAAGCTGAGGTTTGATGCGCTTTTCGACCAGAAATAGAATCACACCCATCGATATCAAATCAAACGCGCCGAATGAATTCCACATACTCGCGGAATATGAATTGGGTGTGTATTGATTGCCGAGCCAACGCGCCACTGGACCAAAGCAGATCAAGAAAATCAGCCAGGGGACGAATCTTTTTGTATTTCGTGCGGCGCGAAGTGATGGTGGCAAGAAACAATAAAACTGCTCTTCGACAGCGATAGACCACATGATGCCTAGCTGCATTCCGTAGTCGGTTTGTCCGAAAATCAATAGCCAATTCAGGCTCAATGTGAGCAGGCACGCGAAAAACGTGAAGTCAAAATGCTTTATATCAGGGTTGAAAACAAGCGCCATCTGCTGCGGAATATTTGCACCGGGCGCTAACGAAGCCGTCAGATTTACGGTCGCGGTGAGTGTCAAAATTAGCATCATCAGCGGCAGAATGCGACCAGCTCGACGAATGTAAAATTGTCTAAGATCGACTTGATATAGATCGGAACTTCGAACTGCAGTCATTCGAGTGATAAGAAATCCAGACAAAACGAAGAACATCGCTACGCCGTAAGCGCCGCTCAGTCCGCAGCGCATGAGGAAAGCGTTTATGGAACTTTCAACTGGGTCGGTGACAGTCACGCCCGGCGTGAATTCCACGCTGAAGAAATGATTGGCGAGAACCGCTAAAATGCTTACTGTACGAACCAAGTCGACAACTTTGATTCGGTTGTCGGGGCGCTCATCGGACACTAATCGCTTACCTCAACATGCCGTGTAGAAATGTCAGTGACGCGCTGTAAAACTTCGGACTGTCTGAATAATCTTAGTCGTTGATCGTGCTGCTAAAGTAGTAATACCAAGATTCAGCAGGTCCTACACGCTTCTTGGTCATCCTGGATTCTGTCAGAAAAGGCTCGTCGAAACCTTCGTGAGAAACGGATTTTTGTGGTGCAGTTGCGGATAAAAATGAAGCGTTCATATTTCATCATCGCGTTGTTGAGCATAGTCGCTGTCATCGTCACTTCGTACTTTGTCGCGCCACCGTTTCTGTTTGGCTCCAAAGAAGTCAAAAATGTTTCCTATGTGCCGGGAGACGACAGCCCCAGCCACAAAATGGATCTCTTTGTGCCCGAGCATAAAAAACTGTTCGAAGGACCGCGCCCATTGATCATATGGATACATGGAGGCGCTTGGGAGATGGGAGACAAGGAGGGCGGTGCTGCCCGGTTGTTTCCACTTTTTGGTTTTGTCGGCGCCAGTATCAATTATCGCCTCACCGATGAAGCTCGGTTTCCCGCTCAGATAGAGGATTGCAGAGCTGCGGTCACATTTTTGAGAACGCACGCCGAAGAATACGGTATTGATCCAGAAAGAATCGGCGTGTGGGGATTATCTGCTGGTGGGCATCTTGCCTTGCTTTTAGGAATGGCGCCCAGTCATCCTTTCGAACCGGGAACCATTATCGAACCTCCAAGTCACAGAGTGCAAGCCGTTTGTGATTGGTCTGGTCCGACAGATTTTAAGACGATAACTAAACAGAGTAAATCAGGAGATAAATTGAAACTGGACTCTCCGACTGGTTCGGTCGCCAAATTACTGGGCGGACGTCCCGATCAGCTTGGTGATAGTCTGATGATCAAACAGGCTAGCCCGGTGACTTTTGCGAAAGCTGGTCTGCCTCCGATTTATATCGTTCACGGAGAGCTCGATGAGGTTGTTCCGCGTGAACAGAGTGAAGAACTAGCAAAGTTGCTGACAAAATTTTCGGTGCCGAACACTTTAACCATTGTTCCAGGTGCTAAACATGAGCTTACTGATCCGAATCTGATTCGTTCGTCTGTTGAATTTTTCGAACGTGAACTGAAACCGGGGCGCTAATTCAAGATTGTTCGCCGTAGCCGGTTTATCAGAAAAACGATTCTTCGTTTTGAGACTATTGCGGTTCATTTAGAAAGAGACCTCGAATGTTCTGACTGAAAATGGCGCGGATGCAAGGTGTACGACAAACTATGCCTGGCCTGCTGATTACCAAGGCCTGCCGAAATGCTCAAAAGCTTGCACCTGCCTGGTTGCCAACTACGTACTTCCACCCTTTACTGGCGAGCCTTGTCGCCATACCATTAGTTTCGGAAGTGATCTCTTAGGTGGTTTGTGAAACCTCGTTTTCTCCCAATTACCTTAACCTTAGCTGCACTGACTCTTAGTCAGCCTGCGGCATTTGCAAATGATCCGTATGCGCAGCAGCAGATTTTGCAGATTCAGCAGCAATTGTCACAACAGTTTCCGCAGCAGGCGCAAGCCCCAGTCGCTTTACCTGGCATGAGTTCAGGAATGTTGCAGCAGCATGATGCACAGCAGCAGATCAGGCAAATCAATCAGCAGCTTCAGCACATGCAAGCACAGCCACAACACTCGATGGCGCCTCGCATTCAGCCTTCGATGATGCCGTCGGAACAAGCTCAGATGCAACAGATCCAAGGGCTGCTCCAGTCGCAACAGATGCAACAGGCACAGCCTGGAGCGCAGCAAATGCGACAATCACCAGCCCAACAAACGCAACAGGCAAATCATGCCCAGCAAGTTTCACATTCAACTTACATACAGACGCAGGCACAGCCACAATCTCTTCAGATGCAGCAAGGGTTTGGGCCGAGTAATTCACCGTCGGTAAATCTTCCAATCCTCAATTCCTCAGTGTCGAGCTATACGTCAGTTACCGATGTGATCCCGAAACCTGTCGGTGCCACGTCAGGTGTGGATATCCTCGATGAGTCATTGAAGTTCCACAATCAAGTTAGTGGACCCTCGTATGCGAGACCAGCAGGTTATGCCTCTAATCAAATTTTTAATACCGGATTCGGTGCGGTTAATTCAGTGAGTAATGCTACTGTTGGTGGTGGCAATCAAAATCAAGCCTGCCCACCTTCGCCGGGGGCTGGTCGCTCAGTCCCAGGGCAAAACGGTCTAAGTGGCTCTGGTTCCGGCGCTGGCGGCCAGATCAGCACGCGGGCGATTGGTGCGATCGGTGCTGCCGCTCTGGTAGGCACTTTCCTCGGTAACGGCGGTGTCGGCGGCGTCATGAAGTCCGTCGGTTGGGACAACAGTCGCCACACGCGCGGTATGTCCATCGGTGGCAATTAGTTTCATTAGTTTCCACTTAAACGTCTATATTTTTCGGTTTTGATATTCCTGACCGTCGGCTGAGGCACTGATACGAGGCATGGGGAGTGTCGTTCCGTTCACAATTATGCACCGGAATAAATTCCCGGATTGACCTGATGTGCTAGGATCTGGCGGTTCAAACGTTATCAGGAGCGCTGGAATGAGCAATTGGAGCGAACTTCACGACGCCGGCTATGCCGCCGCAGAAGAAGGCGATTTAGAAAAAGCCGTTCAATTCTTGAAAAAGGCTGTTAAGGCTGTCGAGTCCAATGAGAACAAAGATGAGCTTTGCCAGAGCGTGAACTGTCTGGCTGTCGTCTACCAGGCGCTCGGCAAGGAAGACGATGCGAAAAAGATGTTCGAAAAGACCATCGCGCTCAAGCCTGAAACCATTGAATTACCGGCGGCCTTAGAGGCTCTGGCTGATCTCTACGCCTATGAAGATGAACAGAAAGCTCTCGAAATCTATAATGAAGCGCTCAAGGAATACATTCGCCTTGGTGAAAACGATGCTCAAATCGATGCGCAGAACAAAATTCTGACCATACTTTCGTATAACGAAGACCTTGATGAGGACGTCCTCAAGGAGAGACCGTTGTCGAAGGCTGAAGCCGAAAACTTCAAACGCCAAGCCGAACTAGGAAAAGAACTGATCGGATTGGATAAAAAGGCTAAAGTAACTTCGCCCGAAATTGTCCAGCGGGTTGATTCATATGTAGATTCCTGGCAAGACGCCGAGATCGATACTGAAGAACTAGATGGAATGGACGCCGCTAAATCACTTGGTGCTTTGTGGGCGCAGGAATTGATCAATTCATTCAAGTGGACTTGGGTTTGTCTGGAAGGCGCCGGCAATTTGTATGCCGTCGTTTCCAAAGACAGAGCGTTGGTAATCAACCCCGTTTATTTCATCAAGTCTTGTCTTGATATGCCTGAACTTGATTGCACCATCATGTTGGCTTACAACATGCTGCAAGAAAATCAGTTCGATGAAATTCCAGCCAAGAGTTTTGAAAACGTCATGGAAGGCGTTCATAGAGTAATTCCAAAACCAGGCCGTTCGTTGAGCATGGCTGCTGGTCGCCTTCCCGATTAGTTCGCCGGTTCTCGAATATTCTGAGCCCTTAAAACTCAGGAAAAACAGTGTGCAATCACACATATTCGAATTCTTGATATTGGCATAACATAGAGTTCTATCAGGAACTACGGCTTACAAATTGTCGGGCAAGGGTTGAGACTCGCACTCCATCCAGGTCCGGCACTTTTGTTTGTATTATTTCTGGCACCGTCAGTGGTGGCGGTGTTGGCTTTGCGAAGATGCGATATCGGCTATTTCGCTTTTGGCGCGGTCTTGGATGATGTCGAGGCTGGCTTAGTTTTTGATGGTGTTGTAGACGCATCTTTTTCTGGTGCTTCCGGCTTCTTCGGCAGCTTCCAACCTACGTGGACAAGCGTCACCTCGTACTTGAGAGTAGAATTCGGAGGCACCAGCGACGATGCTGATTTCGCGAAGCCAAGTTCCGGTGGTATCATCACCAACCGTTTTCCACCCTGCTTCATATCTTTGATGCCCTCGTCGAGCCCCTTGCAGACTTGTGCTCCGCCATAGACCATGTTATATGGCCGCCCTCTTTTGAATGTGTTATCGAATTCTTTTGAGTCCGGCATCACCCAGCCAATGTAATCAATCCAAACTACGTCGCCGTATTTAAACGAAGGCCCGGTGCCAACTTTAATGTCTTTGGTTTTTACTCCGGATGGAAGAGTCGCAGTGTTTGTACCAAGTTCGGTTTTCGCCGATTCACCACCCTTGGTGAACTCTTTTTTCGCCTCGGCTGGGCTGAGGGACAAGCCGGAAGCAGTGGTTGCAAGGAGCAGGATGCTGAGAAATTTTTTGATGGAATTCATTCGAAAACTCTTGATGGTGTTAAACGGGTGGTTAAGAACGGAAAGTGAAACTTGTGTGCTTTATAAAACTTGGGTTTACGAGGAAGGTCTAGAACCTGTGGTCAAGGTTGGCCGTATAGAACATACCCAGAGAATTATAAGTTCGCACAACTCTTTGAAAGTGTTGCGTCAATTGACTGTGTGGTGCCTGTGTTTGTTTCTAAGAACGGTGATACTATCTATCCAGGCAGTTCACATTGTCATGAAGCGCTTTGCTGTGACTCGCTTTACAGCCGCGCGCCTGACAAATACACAAGGAAACGTCAATGATTCGGTTGATGGTCGTAGATGACCATATTCCTACCAGAGAATCCATCATCAAGGAATTGGCGAATGGCGAGCTCATTGAAGTAATCGCTGAAGCCGGAACCAGTGATGAAGCCTGGCGTGTCGCCCAACAAATTTTGCCTGATTTGATTCTGCTGGATCTTCATCTGCCTGGGCTGACCCGGACTGAAGATCTGGTAAGAAAACTGTCTGGTCTGACGAATGTGAAGGTCGTAATTTTCGCAAGTAAGGCGCCGGCGTCAGAAGTTCTCGACCTTCTCGACCTGGGTGCGGCCGGATATGTTTTAAAAACCGACCAGTCGGCGCTCATAAGAATGGCACTGCTTATGGTTTCTCGCGGATCGACCGGCGTTATTTCTCCCTCGCTTCCCCGGCATCTCACGCGTTTAAGCCCTGATGAACGGCTGATTCTGAGACATTTGACTCTTCGTGGAAAGTTACCGAAAGCTGCAGAACGAATGGGGATACCTCAATCAGAACTAGAAGCGACAGCATTGCATTTGGCTGAGAAGCTAGAACTAGTCAAGGAATCCGACAAGCCTGAAGATGAAGCACAGCACGATTCAATCGAGAAGCTGATTAAGTGGGCGAAAAAACACGGCTTCTAGCTGAATCGCTGGCCGCCCATGAAGCGACAACAGTTTTGGTCACTCCCCAGCGTCTACCTGAGCGGTTGCGAAGATTTTTAATCTAAAGCGAACCCAGGACGATGAAAGATAAAAGCATCGAACCGACGAGCATCATCAGCATCTCGCCTTTGGAATAGGATTTACGGACAAGGGCAGACTCAGGCTCCACCCGCATCCAATAGTTGTTTAGCCAATGCTGCGCAATTGCCGCTGGAACCGAAACCAGTGTGAACAGCAGAAAGAAAGCTCCCGGCAGTTTAAAAAAGTAGAAGAAAAAGACCATCGCCACGACCAGACTGAATGCCGGAAATGATGGATTGGCTTTGAGCATCGAGCCTTCTGGCGCCAGAGTGGCGATGTCGTGATACAAAATTCCGAAGAAACCCAGCGAAATGATTGGAATGAGCAGCCCCAGCGGTTTGATGCTCTCCGGCGACAGTGGCAAGAACGGCATCATTAACGGGATGAAACAACCTATCAGGGTTGGCGTTACCAGAAGCAGCGTCTGACGGGACGGATTGGCATTACGATATTTGCCGAGCGCCCCTTCACAGCTCGTCGTTCCAGGTGTGGCGCCGGAGCCATAGGCGGCTTCTGCCTTCGACTTGAGAGCTTTAACTGTTTTGAAATACCAGAAGACCAGGTAGAGTGAAAATGAGAGCATCGACAAGATCACGACATGCCAGGCTGGCTGCTGGCGTGACATCTCGACGATGAAAGAATCCTGGTTGGTGGTTTCGGTGCTTGGCATTGAGGTAGTCATGAGGCGCCTGTAGTCGAAAGCACTGTAATTCTCACATGTTTAGTGAATTTCCAGTCTTTAATGGTTATCAATTTTCCAATCATGATCAATGTTGGTTCCAATCCGGTAGTCTTTGATTTGCGAGTACCCGTCTAATTGCGAGACACTTGCGACTCGCTTCGCCCAGGCGGATAAGTGGCAAAGCTGGGGCTGAAATGGAATGCAACATTCCACACAGTTCCCTCACAAACAAATGTTTTGCTTGAGCAAAATAGATCCGATCCGTCGGTGAAACCGACTTCTCTATTTCAGGAGTGTTGCAACGAATGGTTAATTCAGTAGTAGTCGTAGGACGCGCGGGCAGAGATCCCGAAATGCGTTACTTCGAATCCGGTCGCGTTAAAACCACTTTCAGTGTGGCTGTTAATCGACCAACCAAGGAAAAAGAAACCGATTGGTTTGATATCGAAATCTGGGGACGCCAGGCTGAAGTCGCTGGAGAATATGTTCGTAAGGGCAGTCTCATCGGCGTCGAAGGTCGTCTCGATTTCAACAAATGGACTGACGATCAAGGCACCAAGCACGTTAAACCATTGATTAAAGGTAACAACATTAGATTGCTTGGCAGCAAGCGTGACAACGCTTCTGACTTCGGCGGCGGCGAGGAATAGTCTCGATAAATGAATGTTCAGTTTATCGACTATCTCGTTATCGGCATATATTTTGCCTTTGTTATTGGAATCGGATTTCAGCTGAAAAAGCAAATGGTGACCAGTGAGGATTTCTTTCTCGCTGGTCATCGTATTCCGACTTGGGTAACTGGTCTTGCATTCTTATCGGCTAATCTGGGCGCCATTGAAGTGATGGGAATGGCTGCCAGTGCGGCTCAGTACGGACTGGTCACGGCGCACTTCTATTGGGTCGGCGCGATACCGGCGATGGTGTTTCTCTCGCTTTTCATGATGCCGTTTTACTACGGCTCCAAAGTGCGCAGCGTGCCCGAGTATTTGAAACGGCGCTTCAATGAGCCTACACGCGCCTTCAACGCACTCTCGTTTGCCGTGATGACGATTCTTATGTCAGGTATAAACCTTTATGCTATGGCAAAAGTTTTTCAAATTCTGCTCGGCTGGGATATGAATGTCTCGATTTTGAGCGCCGCTGCGGTCGTTTTAGCGTATGTTTTTCTGGGCGGTTTGACGTCGTCGATTTACAACGAAGTCATTCAGTTTTTCTTGATTATTTTTGGATTGTTGCCTCTGTCAGTTCTCGGTCTGATGCACATTGGCGGTTTCGAAGGACTCGGCGATCGAATTACTAATTTGGGCATGACGCACTTATGGCGCGACATGCATAACACTCAAAACCCGCTTGGCGTCGACTGGATCGGACTGCTTGGCGGCCTTGGTTTTGTGCTTTCTTTTGGCTACTGGTGTACTGACTTTCTTGTTATACAACGTGCGCTTGCCGCGCAGAATATTCGCAGCGCTCAGAGAACACCATTAGTAGCCGCGTTTCCGAAAATCTTCTTCCCGTTTATCACGGTCCTTCCAGGACTTCTTGCTCTGGTTATTTTGCCGCCGTCTTTGGCACTCGGTACGAAAACAGATTACGATATGGCAATTCCATTAATGATGGGATTGATGTATCCGCCTGGGATGCTCGGTTTGGGCTTGACTGCTTTATTGGCAAGTTTCATGTCGGGAATGGCAGGCAACGTCACGGCGTTCAACACCGTTTTTACGTTCGATATTTATCAGAGTTACATCTCTCCAAAACAAACGGATAAACATTATCTCTGGGTCGGCCGTGTAGCCACAGCTGGTGGCATTCTCGTTAGCATTTTAGCTGCATATTTAGTCATGAATTTCCCGACGATCATGGACTACATGCAGTTGATCTTCTCGTTCTTCAATGCTCCGTTATTCGCTACATTTGCTCTCGGCATGTTCTGGGTCAGAACCACTCCCAAAGCCGCTTTCGTCGGTTTGGTGCTGGGTACCGTGGCAGCGATCAGTCATTACTTCTTATCTGAAATGGTGAAAATCGAACCGGATTTGTTGCCGAATTATTTAGCACCGCTCGCACCGCTTGTACCAATTTTGAAGAAGCCTCTCACGTATCCAACGGTCATGGCTGGTAACTTCTGGCGAGCGATTTATGGTTTCCTCACATGCTTCATAATCACCGTAGTGGTATCACTGTTCACAGAACCGAAGCGAAAGCGTGACTTGATTGGTTTAGTCTGGGGGCTGTCTAAGAAACCTTCGACACAGATGCCGAAAGAACCCTGGGTGCTCAGTCCTGTATTTCTTGGTTCAATGGCGCTTTTGATCACGATCATAATCAACGTAGTTTTATGGTGATGAAATGCTCGACGTAAGAAAACCGATGGGTCTTTTATTTGTCATCCTTGGTGCACTGCTGTTTTTCTACGGCATGTTCTTCTCGCAAGCAGTGCCGTTTTTCACTCCGGATGCGACTTTCCCGTTGAAGTTGAATCAGCCTGTGGGCGCATTCATGTTTATGTTCGGCGCTCTCATGCTGGCGCTCGCGCGTTTCGTTCAAGTCAGTACGTTTGATCGCGAATTGGCTCAGCGTGAGAGTGAACTCAACAGGGCAG
>CAZRMH010000307.1:0-9963 GCA_964600935.1 uncultured Candidatus Obscuribacterales bacterium | reverse complement strand
GCTCTTCGTTTCAGCAATAGCAATTGTCGGATCTTTTCGCTTTTCGGCTTCAAGTAGACTAAGGACTTCCGAGATTTTATCTTTGACTTCAGGCGATTTATTCAAACGCATCGCTTCCATGTATTCAACGAAAGCACCTTTAAGATCGCCTTTCGTCCGCAACTCGTCACCGAGGGCGATACGCACCGCATCGGACTCAGGATTCTTACCGGCCGACTTCAAGACAACGTTGAGATTCGCTCTGGTGGCGCCCTGTTGCGGAGAAGAATAGAACAATGCTTTTCTAAACTGTGAAGCTGACTCTTCCGGGTTTGTCCGAGCCAATTTCAAACCTTGATTGTTGTAAGCAGTCGTGAGGTTTTCTTTTGCAAAAGTGTAGTTCGGCTTTTTCTTGGCGATATCTTCGAGGATTGAAATGGCAGTAGCGAACTCACCGGTCTTGATTGCGCGTGCCGCTCTGTTGTTGAGTTTGGCCAATTCTGTATCACTTATCTCGATTGTTGATCCTTGAATCGCCTTAGCAATCTGATTGCCAATCTTCGTGGTTGATTTGGCATCCAAATTCTTAGGACCTTCCATGAGTTCTGGTGGAAGATACTTCGCGACCTCTGTTTTTGCGTTCGGATCGAGGACCATTACTTGATTGAAATCGGCTATGGAACCGGCATAATCGCCAATCTTGAGCTTCAGAGAACCACGGTTTCTATAAGCATTTATATACTTCGGGTCGATCTCGATGGCTTTGTCGAAATCGGCTAATGCCGATTCCATTTTGCCTACTCTCTTATGACACCACCCGCGGTTCAAATAGACTTGGGCTCTATTTGGTTGAGCAGTGATTGCACTCGTGTAATCAGCGATCGCTTTATCGAAGTCACCCATTTGACGGAAAGTCCATCCGCGATTTACGTAAGCATCGTAGCTCGCGGGATCCAGAGCGATTGCTTCGTTAAAAGCGTTGATCGATTGGTGGAAATCTTGCTCCTTCGCTTTGGCGATGCCCTTCTTAATCAACGCGCTGACTTGCGCGTTTACAGCTGGTTTTGCTTGCTCAGAAGAGGCATCAGCTGCCTGTGCGGCGTCAATTGGTTCAGCGCCGAGAAACGGGCTGACGGCTACGAGTAGAATCGCTAACTGTTTAATCGTCGAATTTCGCATATGTTTCTCATCTAATACGCTGCCACGGGCATTGTTTGGCAATCGCGAAGTTTCGAAGAAGTGTAGCGCACTCTGACGCAGTAACAAAGTGGTTGCCGATAGCCTTCGAAACGGCTTCGCAAGGAAGCTGATGCTAAAGCCGAATTTGACCATATCCAATCGATAAACAAACACAAACAGGAAGTGGATGAGAAGGTTTGAAACGATGGCCACGAGCGGCTCTTTCAAGTATGAATCAGTCAGCCTTCGATTAAAAAATATGAGTTATTTAGACCAGCAATCGGGAGTTAGAATTTGTTTATTTGTTCGGGGTTTTTCACACCACAGCACTAGACTCGCCGATCTGAAAACTCATAGCACTCGGTGATAGCCCTCGGTCAATGCTAGAGTATTTTTCAATTCCAAAACCACCAGGGTCTCCGAAAACCGCGCAAGCGCGACTACGCGAGCAACTCAATCATGACAAATGAGACCACCTTCATATTGACTGGACGCGCCGATAAATGCGGTTCGACTCAGCCTGGGCTCTCGGTCATGGATCAAAGCGCTGAGCCCGAACTATTGATTACCACCTTCATTGAAGAGCCGGTTGCACAAGCCCTGCGGAACGAGCCTGTTGCGAAAGGGAAAATTGAAGACCTCGAACGACGAGTTCGCGATTTGGAAAACCACAACAAAATCCTCTTGGAGCGCGGAAAAAAACTCGCACACGAACTGGATATTTTCCGTCATCGCCGCCTGGTTTATTGGTCGGATCGGTTTAGAAACCGCTTTGACGCCTGGCATTTGATGCATCCGGCTTTTGAAGAAACCAAAGATGACACTATGCTTTTTCAGGGCGACTTGAAGGGTTTTCGTTTACTTCCAAGCCTGAATCTCGTAAGACTGAGCAGTTTAAAATATGAGCTCAATCTAGAAAGAAGCGGTCTCTGCGCCATTCTTTTAGCTCCGATCATCGACATGCCTTCAACAGCCGGAGAAATTTGTATTCGAATAACCGATTCAAAACAATTAGTTTTAGTTGAAGTAACGCATCCGATTTCAAAAATTACTGAAGAGCAACCTAGCGAGTTTCATTTCCCATCACTCGGCGCACTTAGCTTAAACAAGCTCTCTGTGCACATCTTCACTCAAGGGGTTGATGTGCCTGTTCGAATTTTCGAATTAAGAAAATATCCGCGATTCGGATTCTCGAGACTTCAAAGAAAGTTGTTCGCTGGTTTTCGTTTCACTGAATAAAACTGAAGCGTGACACCACTGATAGTGATTGGCGAAAGCCGATCACATCTTTTCGTACCAGACTGGACCGTCCTCGCCCTTTTCTTCCTCTGCCGGTTTCGGTTCATCCAGCGGAGTATTGTCTTTCATGTTCGAAACGAAACGGATGTAGTGCTTGCCCATTTGCGAACACTCTTCATCAGTCCAATTTTGCAAGCGAAAATCGTCAAGCACCGCGAAGACTTGCTTGCGGGTGCTGCAACGAGAAACTCGCTCCATCCAAGTAGCTAAATCAGCATCCTCTGCCATATCAATATGTTCTCTCGGGCGGCAAAATCAGATAATAACAAATTCGCGGCAGCCTTGCGGCCGCCGCGAATAAATTTTGAGAAAACGCTTAGAAGGAATTACTCTTCGATCGCGCCGAGGCTGTATGAATCAGGATGGAATGGGGTGTTGAAACCACCTTTCACACCGTTCTTGGTGCCGTAATACAGACCTTTAGCTCCGCCTACAACAAGTGCAGCTGGGAGGGTGACAAGACTGACGACAGCGCAAGCTGGTCCATTGTCTTTACCGCCAACTTTACTGCCGACTTTGTCAGCAGCAGCTTGTGTATAGTTTACATATGTCTTAGTCACTTGTTTCGTAACTGCAACTGGTGTGCCGATTACGAGACCAGCGCCGACGCCGCCGACGCGGGTGACCATCAATGATCCTTGTGTGGCCATTTCGAGGCCATCTGATTCTGCCATTGCTGGTGCATTGAAACCTGCAATTGCTACTACTGCGAGTGCAGCCATATTCAACTTGTTCACGACCCTTCCTCCTGGAATTGGTTCCTAAATGTTGTCCACTGAAGTTTGTTCGCTGAATCTACTAAATTTTTGGTTGATCCACGGACTCGGGCGTAGCTTATGTTCTACACTCAGCGCGTCAGGACAAATAGTACACAGTTTAGTCGCAGACGACAACGTAAGACTTAAACTCTCTTGTCCTTTGACAACCTGGTCAATCCGCAGCGAGAACTCTTGCACAAAATTTTAGACTTTCGGTTTCCGCCCAGAAGCGATCGGAGAGGGTCACTGCAGATGGTGCGGAAGATTGTCTGAAATTGTTCAAGTTTTTGCCAACCGAATTTGCCGAACTAAACGCCGGCTGTAAAACTTTCCGTCCGACGAAAGCCGCATGACCACCATGGCTTGGAGCCAGTAGAGTGACGTTTGGTCTTTCCAAATTTTTAGATTTAAAGGAAACGAATGGCACAAGTGGATCATCTTGAGCGGCAATAATTAATACAGGCGGGCGAATGTTTGGCACCATCGGCAGTGCGCTGGCACGAGCATAGTAATCAGCGGCAGACTCGTAACCACCATCCGGCGCAGTGTAGGTATCATCAAAAGATCTCACCGAATTAATCTTATTGAGACGAGAAATGTCATATTTCCCCGGATGCAGTTTATTTTTCTGCAAAATCTTTGCTTTCAATGTATTCAGGAAATTGATTTCATAAATTCGATTTTGCCTCTGTTCCAAGGCGTCAACGCAAGTAGGCAGATCGAGCGAAGGCGAAATCGCGCAAACCCCCCTGAGCCAACTGCCGTCAGTTTTCGAAAACTCGGCTGCACCTTTGAGCACCACATTGCCACCAAGGGAAATACCGACGGTGAAAACGCTATCGAATCCGTCATTCAGAAAATGTTCTGCTATTGGTTTAATATCAGCGCTCAAACCGGCGTTATACAAAGTATCGGTAAGATGCATCGTATTGCCGCAATTACGCATGTTGACGCGCACAGCACTAATTCCGGCGGCAAGAAATTTGTCAGCTACGCCCATGACGTAATGCGATCGACTCGAACCTTCCAAACCATGAAAGATAATTACGATCGTGCGTCCGTGCCCTTCTTCGCTTCTTGCAGCGGGTGCAAAATTGCACTCGACTAGAACTTTTGATTTCGGAGCGACGTCGATGATGCGCTGCTCTTGAGTCGCCAAAATATTGGGAAAGCGTCTAACCCACTGGCTTGCAAGAATCGTCATCACGTGGCGATTCTCCAGCCCGCTCATCGGGATGAAATTTGAATGTTCAAAGTTTGATTGCCTCACTCCGGACATCAGTTGGCTCGGATCCCCTTATTCTCAAGTTTCTCTGCGGTGACAACGGCAGCTTCAACGTTTCATTCTCTCGCTTTTGAACAGGATTGCTTTAAATCCTCTTATCAAAAACTGGAATTAGGCTGCCATTATTCTAGTTTCAACGCCAATCACTCTGGCTAAACGTGCATGAAACGCCAGGTTACGGCACTATTGACGCTCACACATGTGATCAATAAGTTTCATGATTCCGCTTCACACCGCGCACATCTGAGAAAAAATTTCCATAAATAGCGTGAAGCCCCGGTTTTCCACATACTCAACAACCGGCGTTCTTCTATATAATCGCCTTGGAAACACGCAACTTCAAGTCGATAACGGGTATAGAGCCATGCTTGCTGAAGGCGAACCTGCATTCTTCGGACTATTCATATTGTTTGCGATTCTTGTGTTGTTAGGCATCGCCCAGAATTTAGGGTGGCTAACTATAGTTTAGAAGGCTGACTGTAGTTAGTTTAAGAAGCTATCTCAAATGACGTCCAAACCAATCAACATCAAGAAATTCGGTCCGGGTGGTCACCGAATGCCTCCCGTGTTGACGGCGATCCTGGTCGTCCTGTCCATCTACTTCGTTTTTAAACTTACACTGGGCTGTCACGGACCGATGGGTCCAGGAGACGCGGAGCTTACAAAGAACGTCCATGTCGAGCTTGTCGACTGGCACATCGTCGGATTGTGGGTGATGAATTGCCCCTGCGGTTGGGTACGAGTCGCCAACTACAATAATGAGCCGGTGAAAAACGTTCGCATCCGCTACAAAACCTTTGGATATAAAGGCGAATTGCTCAACGAGGGAATCTACACCCTCTCCGGCGCAACGCCTGCTGACGCGGTTGTGAAAACCGGCAGCGTGAAAAATTTCATCGAGCAATATATGGGTTTAGTCGATCTGGAAAGCGATATGCTGAGCATTGAGCTGGTTTCGGTCGATAAGAACTAGCGAAAAGTTTCGAGCTGCACAACGACTAAACATCTGCGTTGCACAAACGATTTCAGAGAATTTCGTCATTTCGTCATTTGCAAGAATGATGGTCCAAAAACTTTTAGCGATTTCGTTCCATTTGATATTTCAGTTGATCCTTCATTTGCGCTGCCAGATTTGAATCCAAAACGCGTGACACTAATTCAGGCTCAACATCAGGGTTGATGAAACATTTGAAGACATCGTTTAGCTTGATATCATTGCCGTCGCCACCTTCGCTTTCGATTTGATCACCGGCTTCAATTTCGCCTTCTTCGACGACAGCAAGATAGAAACCCCATTTGCCGCTCTTGTAGAAGCGCCTAACCATGCCGGGATCGGCAAGCCGAATGCCCAGTTTAAAACACGGCATGCGCGGTTGAGTCACAACAAACAATGCCGTACCAATTCTCAGTTTGTCGCCAATGCGCACTGAATTTTCATCGAACCCTGAGACTGTCAGATTCTCACCAAAACTGCCCCATTCAAATTCACGCTCGGGGAGTTCCGTTTTCCAGTACTCGTATTGTTCGACGGGGTATGCGTAAACCGCTTTGTCGGGTCCGCCATGCACAGTTAGATCGGCTTGTTCGTCACCATGCAGGTTCAGCCTCCCAACTCTGACCTTGCCCTCGACGGGCAGCTTAAATATCCCGGTCGCCACTGGTCGTCCATTCCAGTCGACTGATTTTGCTTTGCTGACACTAACTCGAAGAACCGCAGCAGAACTCAAATTCACGCACCTGTATTACTTAAAGAAGGACAACTCAGCTTACAGCCTATCAAAAATCCCGGTCCGGGAAGTAAAGAGAGAATCGAATAGAACAACCCCTTATACTTCTTAGATGCGTTTAAGCGAATCCGGCACTCCTCTTCAAGAGGCTGCTACCGACGGCTGCTACTGCCTTGACGACTTCGGGAGAAATCAAATGGCTCAAAAACAATCACAAAACTCGCACCAAGTTTTTTACCGCACCATCAAAATTGACAGCGTGGAGATCTTTTATCGTGAAGCTGGCGATAAAGACGCACCGACCATCATCCTTATGCACGGCTTTCCGACCGACTCCCACATGTTTCGCAATCTGATACCAATGTTGGCCCAAAAGTTTCACGTGATTGCGCCGGACTATCCAGGCTACGGGCGCAGTTCGACACCGAGCGTAAAGGACTTCGAATACAGCTTCGACAATCTCGCTCGCATCATGGACAATTTTACCGAAGAGTTGAAACTAAGCAAATTCTCGCTCTACGTCATGGATTACGGCGCACCGATTGGTTTTCGAATCGCAGCGAAACATCCTGAGCGCATCCAAGCTCTCGTTGTTCAAAACGGTAACGCCTATGAGGAAGGCTTGGATAACGACTTCTGGAAGCCTTTCAGACCGTTCTGGAAGGACAAAACGGAAAGCAATGCTGCTCCATTAAAGCCATTATTCGAGTTAGATGCGACAAAATGGCAATATCACACCGGCGTGCGAAACGTCGAATCCATAAGCCCGGACGCCTGGGTTCACGATCAAGCCGGAATGGATCGACCAGGCAACAGAGAGATTCAGCTCGAGCTGTTTTACAGCTACGGCTCGAATCCCCCGCATTATCCTCAATGGCAAGAATACTTCCGCACACATCAACCACCGATGTTGATTGTCTGGGGCAAAAACGACCAGATATTTCCAGCTGCTGGAGCTGAGCCGTATAAGCGCGATTTGAAAAACCTCGAATTCCATCTTTTCGACACCGGGCACTTCGCACTGGAAGAGGATGGCGAAGAGATCGGAAACCTGATCAATGCATTCTTGAGTAAGGTCGTGCCCATGCCCGTTTCGGCAGCCACTTAAGATCATTTAGAGAGCTTTGTTAGGACTGTCTTTGAAACGAAGGCAGTCCTTTCTAGAGTTGAGGGAAACTTTGAAGTATGGAATTAGAATGAATTATGGAATCGAACAAGAAGTGTCCAAAGTGCAATGCATCAATGGACGAAGGATTTGTCGTAGATCACTCGTATGGAGGCTCACTCGTCAGTAAGTGGTCCGATGGTCCACCGGAAGAATCTGTTTGGACCGGACTAAAAGTAAAAGATCCAAAACCGATCACTACATACCGCTGCACCGAATGCGGTTATCTCGAGTCTTACGCGAACAATAAGCCTGTTCACTGAACAGAAAAACTGGGCGGCGTTTGAACCGGTTGAGTTTGTCGGTCGAAAAGAAAAATACTGAGGCGGCGGAAACGTTGCTGGATATTGAGCATCAAAATGTCGTGAACCGGACGTCGACTCTCAAAAACCTATTTAAACCAAGCTTTAGTTTTGTTGATATTGATCGGCTTGGTATGCGGATTTCCAGACGATGTATCCGATGATGCCGTAGACGACCAGTAGCAAAACCATTATGGTGTCAGGCCATTTTTCAAGGACACGAGCGAATGGTCTCGCGATGAAATCTATTATGAATAGTCCGACTGCTGTTCCTGGCATTTGCCAAAACCTCATTACAACTGCGGATAATTGTAAAGGGATACGGAACAGAGCGGACCGATCTGAAGCATGTGTTAAGTTAATACTTGATAACTATCACAGTCCAAAGAGGCTCATGGACAGCCAGATGAGAGCGCCTTAAGTGTTATAGCCGCCAACAGAACCAACCCGGCATGACTCGAGATCAAGCCATACACTGGTTTCAAATGAAACCAGATACGGTGCCTGTCGCGCAGGCTCTCCATAGATTCAGCAGATGTCGACTGCAATCGGCAGCCACATTGCTCTCTCAATTCTTATTAAGACCAAACAAACCGTTATTGTCAGCGCGGTCTTCTGATGAAGCTACTAAACCGTTGTCAGCGTCGGTAAGTTAGTAGTGCTTGTAGTGATTGTGAGGCGTATCCCAACGTCTGGCAAAGTGATCGGTGATCCAATGCGGGTTGAAGACGATGAATAAACCAACTGCGAGGACCATACATAGTCCTAAGGAAAATAGCCAAATCATGCGGAACTATTCCACCACCTGTGAAATCGAACAGTGATTAAGTACAAATGCAATTTTGCGGGCAAGGCGATTAAGGCAAGGTTAACGTTTTAAACTTGCGAGGATTGATTATATCTAAGGCTAAGTGTCGCGTAAAGAGTGTTGCGGATTATTTCAATCGGCGTATCCCCCGTATACTGGGAGTCTTGAGAGCTCACCAATTGGGCATGTAACGCCGATGTCAGGAGGAAACCCGCATGACAAGCGGTTTTCAACAGCCCAGATTTAATCTGGCTACCACTGTTCTATATCGACCTCGCGCTAGCGTTGTTCCATGTTGCTAAAAACGATCAAGGTCGGCTCTAGATGAGGCTCCCCATATTTTTGCACTGGTCTCTCAACCCTGTTCTGTTCGCCGGCGTCATCTTTCGTCAGCGATACAGACTTCTCGCCCACGTTTACCGGACTTCTCGTCCGCGCTTACCGACTTTTGGTCAGCGCTTGGCGATCTTGTCCGCGGCCGGTTATTGAGTTATCAAAATCGATGGTATTAGATGTGGTGCAAGTCGACATCGACGTGCAGGACGTTCCCAGGGAGTTCCGAAACTACGGTCACCGTGCCATCAGGATCGTTCTTGCTACCTTTCTTTGAAGCTGGTGGCACGGAAGCAATCAATTGCTCATTCGAAGCCTTGGTTGCCTTCTTGGTTTTTGGCGTCGCAGCCTTGTGCTCTAACTTGACTGACTCAACGGCAGTGGTCTTAGGCTCGAACTTAGAAGTCTTAGGTGGAGCGGAAGCGATCTTAAGCGGAGCGTCTGTGCTGCTGATGCTTCTAGTCGAATCAGAATAGTGAACAAGCACTCTGGATGGTATCAAGTCTTTCGCTCCAGTCAGAGCCGAAGCGATAAGTGTCGGGGCTTCGACCGGCGCTGCCAGATATGCTTGCGCATCGATCGGCGTGCGGGACAAAACCAGACTGACCTTTTCGGTACCAGGATTGTCATCAAAAGTCAGGAAACCCTGATTGGGTATGACGTAATCGGACCCACGTTTGACCTTGTTGTCGTCGCCGGAGCTAGGGTCTGGAAATAGCACCGATTGCTCGCCGCGACTACCGCTTTTCAGCAGAATGTAGGCGTATCCATCGACGTTTGATTTGACATGAAACTTGATCTTGTCACCGTTTTTAAAACCGTACTTGTTGGTGACTTTGATGAGTTTTCCATCGCGATGCAATTCAATGTAGTATTGAACGCCGGTGTTCAAGGACTTATAAGGCGAATCAAGCTGCTCGAAAAATAATCCTTTCGCGCCTTCTTCCGCACAGACAGCTGAAGCGCCTAATCCGGCAACAGCCAGAGCGATTAATAACGAAGCTACCTTTTTGTTCTTTAGCGAAATCATCTTACTGCTCCTTGGCATTCCCTTTTGGGCGATGTTCAATTGTCCACTTCTTGATATATATGTTACCGGTTACTTCGGCTGGCTTCTCAGTTTCAATA
>CAZRMH010000306.1:1961-9985 GCA_964600935.1 uncultured Candidatus Obscuribacterales bacterium | reverse complement strand
ATGGGGTGACCGAGTTGAATCGGCATTGCGGAAAATTCTTGCATCTAAGAGTTGGACGGTGCCTCAAAAGCAATGGTTAGAAAAGATAGCTGCGCAAACGAAGGCAAATGTAGTCGTGGACAAGGAAGTTATGGATTCGCCGGATCAAATGTTTAAACGGGAAGCCGGTGGATTCAACGCCATCAACAAGAAGTTTGACGGAGAATTGGAGGAGATTCTGCACCACTTCAACGAACTGATCTGGAGCACCGATCAAGCATCTTAAGTGAACTAAGTATCAGCAGAGCTGAGCATTCGAGGGAGACACAAATCAATAAATGACCACGCAAGATATCGTAGCCAAACTGTGGAACCTGTGTAATGTCCTTAAGGATGACGGTGTCACGTATCACCAGTACGTGACCGAACTCACTTACCTGCTGTTTCTCAAGATGGCACAGGAAACAGGCAAGGAAGAACTACTTCCAGCTGGCAATCGTTGGGCTGATCTAGTTAAGAAATCCGCTCCGGAGCGCTTGCCCTTTTACGAAGATGTGCTTCGCAAGCTTGCTCGCGATGGGCGGGGAATTGTTCAGGAAATATTCGCAAACAGCTCCACTTTTATAAAGAAGCCTGTAACGCTCTCTACACTTGTCAGCGAGATCGATGGACTTGACTGGTATGACGCAAAGAAAGAGGGTCTAGGCGATCTTTACGAGGGCCTGCTGCAGAAGAATGCGAATGAAAAGAAATCAGGTGCTGGTCAATACTTCACGCCACGTCCGCTAATCGATGCCATAGTGCAGGTAATGAAGCCGACTTCAGCAGATGTGATTCAAGATCCTGCTGCTGGTACTGGTGGTTTTCCAATTGCCGCTCACCAGTATATTCAGGAACACGAAAAGACAGCTTTGTGGAACGAGAAACAACAGAAGAAATACTACACTCAAACCTTTTATGGGATGGAGCATGTTCAGGATACACATCGGCTTGCCCTAATGAACTTAATGCTTCATGGTATTGATAGTGATGCCGGTGGTGAAAATGCTGGTATTAGATATGGTGATACATTGAGTCCGCAAGGCAAATCACTCCCTAAGGCAACGTTGATTTTAACCAACCCTCCATTTGGCACTAAGAAAGGTGGAGGTCTGCCTGATCGCGATGATTTCACTTTCTCCACCAGCAACAAACAGCTTGCATTTCTTCAACACATATATCGAGGTCTTGCACCTGGTGGACGTGCTGCCGTCGTCTTGCCGGACAACGTGCTGTTCGAAGGCAACGTTGGCAAACAAATTCGCCAAGATTTGATGGATAAATGCAATCTGCACACAATTTTACGCCTGCCAACCGGCATCTTTTATGCACAGGGCGTAAAAACAAACGTGCTGTTTTTCACCCGTGGCACCACAGACAAGAACAACACCAAAGAAGTTTGGGTCTATGACTTACGAGCAAACATGCCGCAATACGGCAAACGCACTCTGCTAACAAAGGAGCACTTCGCTGAATTCCGCACCGCCTTTGGTGTCGACCCACTTGGCGGACGCGACGCATTGTCCAAGCGTGCTGACACCGGCGAAAGCGGACGCTTCCGCAAATTTGATCGTCAATGGATCGCAGAACAACGCAGTGACAGTCTCGATATAAGCTGGCTTCGCGATGATAGCATTGAAGATGCCGAAGACTTACCCGAACCTGCGGAACTAGCGCAACTCGCACTTGGAGAACTCGAAGCCTCAATCTCAGAACTCCGCACGATTCTCGCAGAACTTGGCGAGGAAGTGGGAGTATGAAGTCGATGCAATGTCCGAAGCATTGGGAGGTTGCCAAGCTGATTTCGCTTACGTCAAAGATTGGCAGCGGCTCAACGCCGCGCGGCGCCGAAGCTGTTTATGTGTCTGAAGGTGTGCCACTTATTCGATCAATGAATGTCCATTTTAGTGGCTTCAGTGAGAAGGGGCTCGTATATCTCCCTGAAGGTGAAGCTACCAAACTCAGAAATGTCGAAGTAAATGCAAATGACGTTCTACTGAACATTACCGGTGCTTCTATCGGCCGTGTAACTATCGCGCCTAAAACGATGACGGGAGCGCGTGTTAATCAGCACGTTGCCATTGTTCGACCAACAGAAGCATTAAACGCAAACTTTCTCCGATACTACTTAATGTCACCCAAGCTCCAGGATCTGATTTTTGATACGGAGTCAGGTATGACGCGCCAAGCACTCACAAAAGAAAAGATCGAGAACTTCAACATTCCTCTGCCGCCCCTAAACGAGCAAAAACGCATCTCCGACAAGCTTGACAGTCTGCTCGCTCGTATCGACTCCTGCCGCACACGGCTTGAGCAAGCGCTGAAATTGTTACGCCGGTTTCGACAGCGCTTTCTTGACCAGGCGAGTATTGGGAAGCTATCAACCGACGACGAAATTGATTCACCAGAATTTCGCGAAGACGCTGTCGATATTAAGGAACTCCCCTCCAACTGGTGCTGGAAACCAATCGCTGAATTAATAGTAGAACCGCTATCAACCGGCATCTCTATACAAGGCTCGGACACACCACCTGGTACAGCGGTTTTGAAACTTAGCGCAATGAACGATTTCGGGTTCAACTTCGAGAAAATTAAGTACATAGACATTCCAGAGCCACTGATCAATAAATTGCAGCTGCGACAAAACGATTTCTTCGTATCCAGAGGTAATGGCTCTCTACAATTGGTTGGTCGTGGTACTCTTGTTGCCGAAGAACCTTCAGCACCAACAGTTTTTCCAGACTTGATGATCCGGCTTCGCCTGATACCGAATACGGTATCGTGGATTTCAACTATATGGTCTGCTACCGTAATTCGAAGACAAGTTGAGTCCAAAGTAAAAACTACTGCGGGCATTTGGAAGATTTCGCAACGGGACCTGAATACAATCCTCGTACCTGTTCCACCGAAAGATTACATTTTGTCTGCACCACAGTCAATTCAAGCGACCTTGCAGCGAATACGCAGCATAGATTTGTCAATCAGCCATCAACTTGAAAACATGGACAAGCTGCAATCTTCAATTCTCCGTAAAGCATTTCGAGGTGAACTAGTTCCCCAAGACTTGAACGACGAGCCTGCTTCTGAGTTACTTGCACGTGTTCACCGAGTCGCAGGAAATGAACCTCGCATCAATAAACGTGCAACTAAATCACAATTGAAATTTGCCTTGACAAAATGAGGATACTTGTCTTTTCCCTTCGGCTTCGCTGAGATGTAGGATGTTTGATGATCGTTCTATCGATGACATTGCAGACGACGAGTTGCACAACATTGTCGCCACTGGCGTGCGGGAACAACAGCATCTCGAATTTAAAGCCATGCTGCGACTAAATGCCGAAAAACAGCAAGCAGATAGGGAGAAATTTGAAATGCTGCTGGATGTATCAGCTATGGCAAATGGAGGTGGTGGGCACATAGTATACGGCGTCAAAGACGACGGTAATGCTGGAACTGGTGGATACTTTGGGCTCACACGCGAAGATGCTAAAAGGATCGAAACTACCATTGATGAACTATGCGTTGTTCATATCAGCGAGCGTATTGACGGGCTTCAGGTTAGAACGCGCGAGATTCGCGGCAATTATTTGGTTATAGTGCGCGTACCATCGAGTGCCAAGGCACCGCATATGGTGACTTTTAATGGAGCAACTGCGTTTGTAATTAGGCACGATGATAACAAAAGGAAAATGACTATCGGTGAGATTAGGTCAGCATTTAACGACGACTTATTTGGTAGAAGATTGTCGCGGGTAGAACAAGAATTGTCGCAAGTTCTTGAGTACATGAAGAGCAGTGCTAGCGTTGCAAGCAGGACCCCTCTGGTCGAGGGGTCCGCCGCTGACGATGGAAATCTTTTCAGCGAGGAACGGCGTAAAGCTGTTTGGGAGCGACATGATTAAGCCAATTCTCTTTCTGTCGGCGAGCCCAAAAAAGCTTGTACCTCGCTCACTCGATATTAATTCCGCTGAAATCGAGCAACTATTGCTCCATCCACCAGATAACCGTCAGTCTGGATGGAATATGGACTTTCCGCGCAGAACGATTGAACGCACTGGTAATTCTGTAACGAGAGGGGACCAGGATTATGGAACATTGACGGTCATGTCTAGCGGTTACATGGAGTTGGTCGTTTCCGTGGCGAAGTCCTTTTTCTGGCCTCAAGAAGACGATGAAATCGCTAAGACCCCGCGTTTTAATCCTTATGCAGTCTGCGAATTTCCGGTGACGTTTTTACGCTTGTTTCGATTGCTTGCGGACAGGACCGGTTTGATCGGCCCATTCGTAGTAAACCTGGCGTACAAAGATATAAAGGGAGTTACTCTTTTGCCGGGACATCCTAATTCGATAGCTTACGGAAGTCCAATTACTAGAGCTCGTCCTTTTCCGTCGGACGAGCTAATACTTGATTCACTAGTACTCGTTCAGGATTTTATAGCGGACACTGTCGCCTACAAGCTGCTTTCAGAGATCTACGGTGCTTTTGGCTACAAGGCAGAATGCATCCCATTTTATAACGATGAGACCGGCGAATTCACATTTTAAGTCAGCGAATTATGACACCGCCCATTAACGGACGTTTGCGAATCGGTGCGAGAAACTCTTCGTCATCTACAATCATTCGCTCTGGATCGTAGACCACAAAGAGTACGCGTTCTTCGTTGTCCCCGTACTTGGTAAGATCTGAGCTAATAGCGTCGGTTATCTTTGATGCTGACTGGGTTTTACGAATATATTTTATCTCGATCCAGATGCCGTAGTAGTCAGATGAAAAGTCAGGTTTCGTTTGAGCAAACGACCATCTGATGTAAGGGAACTCACGAGAAAGGCGTTCATCTGCGCCTTTCAGAATGCCATCACACAATTCTTGAAGTATTGGTTCGTTCGCCGGTTTTGTTGTGCGACATGAAGCAGGAATTCCTTTGGATAAAATGTCCGAGATTCGGTCAAAATAACGATGGAACAAGGGGCGTTTGTGATTGCCCGCGCTTATGAGCGAAAGCATCGAAGATTCTTCCAGATTTCCAGAAAGGATGTCACTTGAATGTTCTTGGAGTTTCTTCTGGAGGACTGCATAAACAGTGGCTGCGTGTCGTTCGTGCATAGCAACGAAACTCTCTGATGCTTCTGTTCTATTCGGGAAGCCTCGGGTGGCGCGAGCTAACTCACTCTGGAATCGTTCTGCAATCGATTGAGAACTCATTGAATTCAATTCAGTCGCATGGCGACAATAGGCAATTGCTATGTTTTTGTCATAGCCATCTTTGCGTTCACCTGTGAATACATCAGTCACGTAATCCGACGCATTGTCGAATGCGTCTTGTTGTGCTGCAAGAATCGCTACGCGCCTATCAATGCATTGACTGCAAGCCCCGCAGTGCCATTGAGTCTTCGATGTGTGGATGGTATGGGAACAAGATTTTGTGTAGCCAATAAGATCAGCGTGTCCACACTGTGCAATTGTGGAAACAATTTCCGCTTTTGTGCTGAAGAGGAAAGGATTTTCCAATGAGACTTTTTCGCCGACAACTGTAGAACAGAGTTCCGCCAATAGGGCAATCGTTTGGGGATGGGTCGTTCTGGAAGCTCTTGCTCGTAGGATTTCCTCTGATAATGGTAAATTGAGGCTTAAGACACCATTTTCGAAGAAATTGATTGTTCGTAAACCGGCGGCAGAAGCAACAAGAGTGCCGAGCGCAGCGAACAAGAATGATCGTGTTCGCTGTGACGGTTCATCGCTGAGTTGCCTGTTCTTGTTTATCCAGACAGGAACGTGCATTATTTGCACCGGCAGCTTGTCTCGTAGGAGTTTCACGAGGTCTTTCTGTCGTTTATCCATTGTAGAGACAGGTCGATGACTTACTAGTATTAGACTCTCTCCCGCTGCAGCAAGCTTGAGTGCGCCGGATAGTGAGTCAAGGCCTCCAGAGAACATAACTACCTTGTCGGTTGAAGGAACGGGATGGTCATCCCACTCGAAGTAGAGTTGTTTTGCCTGGTCTGATCCCTTTCGTTGAATAAAACTGAAAGTGCAATCGTCATTTGATATGAAGGACAATGTTTTGCTGAGCTGAGTTTTGGTGTTGGCACTGTTCCAAAAGGCTAAGTCTCGTACTGAAATAACAAATTCAAATTTTCGGTCCCACTTTTCTCGTGCGCCCTGGTCAAGCCAGCCGGTCCCTCTTTTCGTTGCGCAATCCGCTGTATAAACATAGGCGGCGACTTCAAGGAAGTCGAGCAATCTGTCGGGGATGTTGGAGAATAACTTGTCGCTGATGTCATTGAATTGAATGTGCACATTGGCATCGGAGCCTTCCGTGTTGAGCTTCTCTACTTTTAGTCCATCAACTTTCTTGTTCCTTGGTGGATTAACTCCGTCGCCGCAGAGAAATAGTCTGGGACTGCTCATTGCTCACGTCCCTGTCGAGCCATTTCTTTCGACAATTTGTTCAGAGCAACTTTGAGAAAGACAGATGTATTTTTCTTGTTGATTCCCTCTTTGTAGGAAGTTTTTGAGTACCAACTTCCGCAAAAATCTCGAACTACGAATGAACTTTGTCTGCAGTGTGTTTGAAGCGCGTCGTTGAAGATGCTGATGTCGCCGGTCTGAAGGAAACGATCACCGCCGGCGGCGGATGCAGTGGCTCTGCTCAAATAGAAGTTAAGATACCGTGACAAGAATTGAGAAAAGAAAGTGTGTCCAAGCTCTGCATATCCGTTCTTGGAAGAGATCGTTTTGATCGCGGATGCAATTGTGCTTTTCTCGTCGCCGAACAGCGTAAGTTGATTGTTTTGAAAGAGGCGGTGTAGTGCGTCCCCGGCAGCTTGCTTGGCGATCTCGGATACGTCGGTTGCTCGCGATCTCGTTTCTATTTGGTCGTCTAGTGCGTCCTGAATGGCGAAAGATAGCTCTGCGGCAGTTTTACAATTTGCAGTTTCAATGCCAAGCGATTTAAGTGCAGACTCCCAGTCCTTTTCTTTTGCGCTTTCGGCAAGCTTCGTAAGAAGAAAGAATGTGATTTTTAGACCATCATCAGCTATGGCAAACTGCAATGCATGCTCAACTGCTGACATCGACTGTTTTGCGATTGCATCAATGTCTGCTGCTGGCGAGGTATCTCCGGCGTCAGCAGAAGTCAACAACTCGACAACGGATTTCCATTGCCGAGTCGTTGGTATTTTGCCTAGCCGGTTATGTCCCATTGACTATGATTTCCAATTGCGGGCGGCCCAAAATTGAGGAACAACACTCTTGCGATGCTTCTTGGTATCCCCTGCGCTGGTACTGGCTGACGATCAGCGGTAGTTTAACGTGACATAACTTTTGTTCGATGTCAATCTATCTGGTTCTTGAAGGTTCTTGAGGTGGACCAAACGGACTGTTCGGAGAGAATGCTGGGTTCTCATAAGGGAACCTTTCGTATGGCGGAATATATGGGATCCTTGAAGGTGCATTGATCGCGGGCGAATTTGGGGCTGTAAGCGGCTCTTTCGGTTTGAATTGCGATTGGAATTCATCCCATTGTTTGCCGGTCCAGTGGACCAGATCTCGCGCTGCACAGCCTACCCAGCAGTATCCGATTAAGCTCACAAAAGTGACTGCAATCACTAGAGTGCATTTCCATCGAAGCACCTCCTCCTTTCTTAGAGCTTCGCTCTTTATAGCCGCATCGGCAGCTTGCTGTTTTTGTTGTGCGTTTTGTGCGGCTTGGGCGGCTCGTCGAGCCGCCTCCTCTTCTGCCTCTCTCTTTTCTCGTTCGGTTGTTCGTTTTCTACTTACTTCCTCCTCTTGCCTTTTTCGCTCGGCTTCCGACTGACCGGACGAAGTGCTTGAATTGTAGTTTTGATTGGAGCTTTTGTTTTGCGAGCCGTGTGGCGGCGGACCGGCCCCCCCGGATTTTCAGCGGCAGCACGGTCCAGATTTATTTTCCGACACGAAATTCTTTTTAAGCTTTTAGAATTTATTTTTGTTTGCAGTGGAATAGTATGGTTATCTTCTCAAATAA
>CAZRMH010000306.1:0-1951 GCA_964600935.1 uncultured Candidatus Obscuribacterales bacterium | reverse complement strand
TGATTGACAGCGGCAGCTCGGTCCAGATTTATGTTCCGACTCGAAATGCTTTTTCAGCTTTTCGAAGTTATTGTTGATTGTCTTAAGTTCTTCTTCTGCCTCCAATTTCGCTTCTGCGCTGGACATTCGGTCCGGATGCCAAACAAGCGCGAGTCTTCGATATCGACGTTTGATTGTGTCGAACGGTGCACCAGGCTCCAAGCCGAGTGCTTGATACGCTCTGTGAATATCGCTCATGAGAAAATTGCCTTTTGAATGTCGCCCAGAAGAGCGAATAATGCGAGTGCGCTTAGTGAGATTAGCCACCATGGCGGGGCGGGAAGTCTGGTGTCGGTCTCGCTTCCAACTTGAGTACCGTGACCAAGCCGCATTTCGATTGAATCAAGTAAACCGGTGACGATGGAGTCACAGGCTCGGAATAGGACACCTTCCACCTTCGGCGTGAAATCCAGATAGATCAGCGTGGTATCCCTGCCGGTATCACTTAATGTGATCTCTAGTCCCACATGTCTCTGAAGCCGCTCTTTTCGTGTGTGTATCTGTCCTCTTGAATCCATGTCGTAATGAATCAGTTCGTCTATGAATCTGAGGTCGGCGGTTATTTTGCCGCTTTGTGTGTCGGCACTGGCAACGTGCCATTTGTCGCCGAAGTTATATGAGATGTCTGCCAAAAGTTCTCTGACTTTGGCGAAAGCTTGTTTGACCGGAACCTTGTATTCTCGCGGTACCGGATGGAGAAAGTTATATCTTTGAACTCGCGCTTGGTGAAGAAACGGCCATGCTGCCCATATTCCCGCTACCAGACCGGGGAAAGTACCGGCTTCATTATTGTGAAGCACCATTTGCCCAAGGAAAGCTCCTGTGAGCAAGAAAACGAATACGCCTAAGGTGATAGCCATGCCCATTATCGTTCTGCCCTATCTGAGTCTTCGAAATCGAATCCGACTCCGTAATCGTCGATGTTGCAGGCTTTGCACCAGTGATGGAGGTGCGCCTCGATCATTTGTCCGGTGTTTTGGAAGTGGAGCAGTTCTTCCTCTGCGTTAAGCACATGTTTGTTGCCGGTTCCCCAGTGTCGTACCAGGTATACGATGTTCATTCTGAGCATCGCTTCGGCGTTATCGATCTTTCCTTGCTCCCAGAGAAATCTCGCGAGAGCGACGCATATTGTGGCTGCATTTAGTGACATTTCGTTTGCTTCGAAGAGGCTGATTGCGTCTATGTAACATCGTTCGGCGAGGAACGGTTCGCAGAGTCTTGCGTAGAGCCCTGCCATGCAGGAGAGCGACCAGGCGGCATCAAACTTGTCGTCGCGCTTGTCACTATTCTTGGTGCCCTCGTAGATTTCTTTGAATCTACGGAGTACCATCTCGATTTCACGTTTGTCTGAAGCTACACAGTACATTCTGTGCATCAACGTGTATGTTTCGGGTTGCATATGTTTTGTTCTCCTTCTTGAGGTGTTTTTGCATTTTGTTTGATTAGTCGAAATCAGGGGCGTCGTCATTCGCTTGTCCGCTGCTGTGCCGATGCACATTTCGATCAGGGTTGCGCTTCTCGCCAGGGTTCGTGGGATTTTTCTTGTTCTGTTCGTATCGTTGCTGTTTCCGAAATTTGTCTTTTCTCCATGGTCTGTTATCTGTTTCCTTGTTGGCTTCGTGGTCTTCGTTCAGGACCCGACTCTTCATGTAGCCTCGCTTGCGAACGAATTCTGTTACTTTGTGTCTTTCTCGCTCCGGTGGGTCGTATCGCAGCGCATTGTCGTATGCAGTCGGGGAGATGAGTGGCAGTTTGAGGGGGTTAGAGTCAGGTGCGAATATGACCACTTCATTTTTTAGACCGATTAGTTCATCGGGTGTAATCAGCGCGCGCCCCTGAATCATCTCTTGAACTCTGCCGTTGTCGTTGACCGTCGCCTCCTCGATGGTCGTTCGTCCAATTGCCTCGCTCA
>CAZRMH010000305.1:0-10029 GCA_964600935.1 uncultured Candidatus Obscuribacterales bacterium | reverse complement strand
CATGCGACCCGATGCACGGCAACGTCATCAAGGCGGCCAATGGCTACAAGACGCGCCCGTTCGAGCGCATCCTCGCCGAAGTGCGCGGCTTCTTCGCCGTACACCGGGCCGAGGGCAGCTTCGGCGGCGGCATCCATGCCGAAATGACCGGCCAGAACGTGACCGAATGTACCGGCGGCGCGATCGCGATCACCGACGAGGGGCTGGCGGACCGCTACCACACCCATTGCGACCCGCGCCTCAACGCCGCGCAATCGCTGGAACTGGCGTTCCTGCTCGCCGAGATGCTGAAGGCGCGCCGGCCGGGCGCGGTGGTGCCGGCCCATGCGGCGCAGAGACAACGCAACCGGCCGAGATGGGCAAAGAGTCGATCGCGGCGCGTACCGACAGCTACTTCAACCGCATGCGCGATGTTTTTCGGGACGTCCGAGATTAGCACTGCCCCTGGTGGCGGCGTCATGCCGCTGTTTCGTCTTAGTGAATAAGCAAACCGGTGCTCGCGAATCGCTCGTTCGATCGGCATCTCGCCCTGGGAGTAAGTGCCGACGAAGGGATGTCGACCCATGCAGAGCATTTGAAAAATGACGATTGCTAAACCGAATGCGTCATGTTCTCTTGTGCGCACGGTCTCACTTAGTTTCTTTCCTTGCAGCTCCGGCGGAGTGTATTCAGGTACGCCGACTTTGCAAAGGAATTGGCGATTGCCGTCGGAGTATTGAAAACTATCTGCATCAATTAGCGCTGCCGTCGCTTTGTCGGATACCAGAATTCCGGAGTGGTTTATGTCTCCGATTACACAATCGGCTTGGTGCACGGAACCTACAGCTCTGGCTATGTTCGATGCTGCTCTGACGAGGAAGCGGTAGTCGGCGCGCGGAAAATTCTTCTTGCGTGCACCAGGTGAGTAAATTTCGTAGAGTGGTTTGTGACCGCTCACTAGGTTCATCAGAAAACCAGCAAATCTTCCGTCGCGCAAGCTTGCCGTAGCTAGCGGAAACGCTGCTAGGGTGGTTTTCGCCGAGAGCCTGTTCTCGACCATCGATTTGATTTTAAGTTCGCGTGTGGTCGGATCTGAAATTGTGTAGAACTTGACCGCGCGGAGAGTACCATCATTGACCAGATAGACGTCGCCTTCTCCTCCTCGCCCTATGCGTTTGCCCAGGGGAAGCGGTTTACCATCTGCGATAAGTTCTGGAACTTTCATCTTTTCACTGCGAGGATCAAAGTTTTGTCATCATCTGTTCGGCCATTTACTTTCTCGCTGTCGAGAAACTTCGCCAGTCCATTGCACAGATTGTGATCTCTACCTGAAGCTGGACTGGCTTGCAGCGGTCGAAATATGCTTTCGAAGAATCGCTGATGCGGCTGACGTTCGTTCAACTCCAGAGCAAGCATTTCGATGCCGTCGGAGAACAGAGCCAACGCTGAGATCGAATCAGTAAATCGGGAGAAGTTAATCAGAGGTTCCGGAGCGTCTGTTAGAAAGTAAGTTGTCGATGCATATTCACCGTGCGCAGGCCAGCTTGCCACCTGCCATTCGGAAGTTTCACTCGATTGAAAAACTGCTGCGCCGTCGCCGATGTGTGCAACGATCGTTTCCGTTCCTGTCGAGATTGCAAACACTAATGTTGCCGCGAACTCACGAGGCCGTTGTGACCGCGTTTCCGCTGCAAGAAAAATGTTATTCCGCGCTTCCATGATCCATTCGCGAAGAATGGCTTCTGAAGGCATGCTTGCTGCTGTTTGTTGTTTTTCTTTTTTGTCTTCCTCTTCTCCTTTTAGACCTTGCCTTTGCTGCGTCGAATCAGCCTTCTCAGCGGGAACGGTTTCACTATGCTCGTTTTCGTGAAGCTCAGTTCCTTTCCATCCGCTGAAAATGCTGGATATGGAAGCCGGTTGGAACAACCGCGGGAGCAATTTTTGGCGTAAGTTTGGTGGCAACAACTCCTGCTCTGATAACGGATCTGCTCCCAGGTGATGCTGCACCGCTAGTGATGGCGCCTCCGGCGTCAACGACTGCTCCGAGTCTGGACATGAACCGTTTGAAAAATACTTACGCGCGCGCGACATCAGTGTTCTGCAGGCTAGCGACGCTCCTTCTCCGCCTCGAGAGGCACTGCCGGCGCCATCAGACACGACCGCAATTAAGGTATCGCCTTCGATACCACTAATACTGCAGCTGTATGCGTCTTGCCGTCGCGTGTTAGTACGAACGTGGGATGTGCCAACACATGATGCGGCTGCCCAAGTCCAGCTTGTCATCACTAAACAGCCACTGCCCATCCGTCTGGTGCTGTTGGATTGGCTAGCGGAACCGGTTCGCCAGGGGTCGAACGCGATACTGAGCCGAGCGAGCTGGAAAGCCAGGCAAACAACTCACGGAATGCGAGACCTTTCATCTTCAGCGGGGTGCGAACCGATAGTTGCGCCAACGTCTCCATATCCGCTTCCGCCACGCCCACAGCGTAGAACATGAATTCCTTGCTATCCTCGCCGTATTTGATAAGCGATGCTGCTTTTTTCCAGTCGTCTGTCGGTGAGCCATCGGAGATAAGAAAGATCCAGGGGCGGTAGTAGGCGACGCCGTTTGCCTTGTACGAATTCTTTCGATTACGAAGCAACTCGACGCCTGTTTCCACGGCTTCACCCATTGGTGTCATGCCATCGGCTTTCAGCTCAGGTGGCTTAAATCCGGTCACGGACGTGAATTCAGTCACCGTCCGCACAGGACCGAATGCGACAATTGAAACTTCAACTCGTTTGGCTGCCAGACTATCGGCGTTTAATTCATCCCGAAATGCAATTAAACCAGCGTTTAGTTGTTCAATCTTTTTACCTGACATCGATGCTGAAGTATCAAGTAGTAGGAGGCAAGGGCAGCGTGGTTCTGGATTCTCTGCGAATTCCACACCATCGAAGGGAATTTGTTCAAATTCTTGGGACATTGCTATACCTTGAGCTACTCATCAGACTGTTGCCAGACCTGATTATATTCTGTTTACAAGGTCATGGCGCACATTACAGGAGTTTAAAACTACGCGCTTACGAGCCCCTAGTCCCAAAGAAACGGTTCACTAATGGCCGAATTTGGAGTGAGCTATAGCGTCGCGGGTATGTGTATTGGATATACGTCTTGGGCTTTTAACAGATCAGGAAGCTTATTTCACCATATCTGGTGGCGTATCAAAATGCTGCTTCTCTGTAGCCGTCCATCACGGTCGATAGCTCTGCGTCGATGTACGACTCGGTGAATTGGAAAACTACCGTCACCAGGATTGCGACGAAGAAGAGAATAGATGCATATTCTGCCGGACCGGCCTGTCGCTGCGGTTCTTCGGGGCGTAAGGGCGGCAGAGCGGCTCTATTAACTTTGCGCAAGTGATAGTAAGCCGGTGTGACGGTCAGGACCAGTGCGGCTAAAACACAGATGAATGTTTGAAGGGCTGGCGCATTGAATGCAAATCCAGTCAGGAAAAGTAGGACAACGCAAACAATTCCAATATAAGGAGTGCCGACTTTTTTCAACTGTTCATCCTCGAACGCTTAAGGACTTCGGCTTCCCATATATCCAACTTACCATGTGTCTGACAAGCGTCTTCGGCTTGCCTGACTTCAAAACGGTCATTTAAGCGACGCTGTCGACAGGCGATAAATCCCGAGGATTCTGCTCGGATTCGTTGTCACGCAGGTTTAATGTTCCGAAAAGCCCACCAGCGCGGCGCTGACCTTGAGAATGGATGGTCGGTGGGGGAATCACGATTTACTCGTAAAAACCAAAATTGTAAATTGACTGCATGAACCGCATCTCCCCACTTCTATTTATGATAATCGCCGCGATCAGTGTGGCTTCGGCACTCTGGTGTTCGGAACGAATGGCGGATAGTGAGCAGGTTCTAGGATTCGAAAAGTCTATGGCTGGCGATTCGGCAGGCGCGGTCGCATGTTATGACCGGGCTATTCTACTTAATCCACGACTCTTTTCTGCTTATCTCAACAGAGCTCAGGCAGAACGTGAGCTAGGCGACAACGTCGCAGCGCTTCGTGACTGTGATACTGCGATAAAACTCGGTCAGTCCAAAGAGTTTCTGTCGGTCTCCTACTCGATTCGCGCATATATCAGAGCTGAACTAGACGACAAGCGTGGTGCTATCGCAGATTTTTCGAGCGCACTTTGCCTCAATCCACCGTCAGAATCGCGTCCTAATCCACTGAGTTTTGAAGCTCTCACAAATCGTGGACTTCTGCGAATGGTAGTCGGCGACACGGATAGTGGTATGTATGACCTCTCCGAAGCTATTCGGTTGAATCCTGGCTGTGCGAGCGCATACCATTCAAGAGCCAAAGCGCTGGCTGACCTGGGCGATCTGGAAGGTGCTTTGAGCGACCTGGACCAATCGATTGCTCTGGATGCCACAGATTTCGCGGTTTTTCAAGAGCGCGCCATGGTCAAGTCCAAGCTGGGTCAAAAAGCCGGCGCCAGAGCTGACTTCAGTGAATCAAGCCGGCTTAATCCGAATCAGGCCGAGTCTTATGCCGACCGTCCATCCGACCGAGATGTGGATGAGCAGGAGTATTCGGAAATCGATTACGAAAATGCAGTTGGTACTACAGGCAGTGCCACTACCATAGTTTAGATCTCATTTATCGAATTTTCAGGCGCGCTGGGTTGAGCGACATCGCCTCGACTACCAGCTCCGCGAGTTTTTTCGATGATGCCGGATTTTGCCCTGTGACGATGTTGCCATCTCGAACGACGTGCGGAAGCATTGGCAGTTTGGCGCACTCATAGTGACCGCCTCGCTCTTTGAGTTTGGTCTCGAGGAGGAATGGCACTGCGTCTTTCAGGAAAACCAAACCCTCTTCCAGGTTGCTGAAACCAGTAACTTTTCGCCCTCGAATAATCGGTTCTTTTGTATCAAAATCAAGCGGGTTGATTAACGCGACTGGACCGTGGCAGAGCGCGGAGATGACCTTGTTCTGGTGATGCAGAGTTTCGATGATCGATTGCAGGTCTGAGTCTTTGGCCAGGTCCACCATTGGCCCGTGACCGCCTGGTATGAAAACGCCGTCGAACTGATTCGCGTCGATGTCCGCTAGCTTCCTGGTCGAGTGCAGGACTGTCAGTTGGGCTGACCACTGCTTCTTTTGTTTGTCATTCGGTTCTGTCTTTGGATCGATTGGGACAGGTCCGCCTAGTGGTGATGCGACGATGGGGGACAGGCCCGCTCGCACAAAGTCATTATAAGGAACGGCAAACTCCTCGAGCCAGAGCCCGGTTGGGTGATCGTTTGGAAGCCTGTCGCAGCTAGTAGTGACCATCAAAATCTTCATCGCTATCCTCCTGGGTATTTCCGGGACGGAGAAAATCCAGCTTGGTTCCATTTAACTTTCGCTCGGGGTTAAGATTTCATCAAGACAGCCCTACGTCCGGCTGAGTAAGCGCACAATAGGAGTAAGAAGACGTCAATGCAGCTCAATGTCTAGTCCGTGCTATATTGTCGTCGCTACACCGTCCTCCGCTCGCGTCAGTGCGGGCATTACCTCCTGAGGGAGCCCAATGAAAAAAACACTCGTATCAATGCTTATCGTTTCGATTTTAGTCGGACCCGTGCTGTCAGGCTGCGGAACCTCGCGGTCGTCGGCGCCAACTGAGCACTATGTCTCATCCCAGGTGAAGGGTGAATCGGCAAAGATAAACCTGGACGAAGTTAAGACTGCATTTTGGGACACCAAAGGCAAGGACTTCAATGAATGGATGGGGGCCTTTGAGAAACGTGTCAACGAGATATATGAAGGTAAAGAAGTCGTCTCCATCGATGCCAGCCGCAAAACTGGAAACCTGACAGTGACCGGATACATCGATGACCAGAAGGAGCAGGGATATCAAAACGGCGAAGAGAAGCTCTTTACCATCGAGCAGACAGGCGACGTCACTAACAATGACCTTCCGTATCGAGTCTCGGGGCATAATGGGCAGCCGTACTACGAGGGGAATCACAGTATTCTCGGTAGCCCATTCGTGCAAATGATGGTGCTGTCACACTTGATGGGCGGTTGGGGCGGTCGCTATTACACCCCGCATACTCAGACCGTAATCATTAGAGACCATCGCGATAACTTCAGATCTTCACCTGGTTTCGGCTCGCAGAAAACTGCTAATGAGTCGTTCAACAGTCGTTACAAGACCAATTCAGCCGGTGGCGGTTTCGCCAGCAAAAAGGGATTTGGTACCAGTTCCGTGAGTGGTGCTACTGGTAGTACCACGAAGAGATCGTGGGGCGGCTTTGGAAACAGCAGCAGCTCTTCCACTAGTTCTGGCTCGATGTGGGGCGGTCGCCGTTCTTCATCACCGTTCAGTGGTGGCAGACGTGGCGGCTGGGGCGGACGGAGACGCTAGTCGATGGAATATTTGCTTCAAGTCGCTGACCAGGCTTCTGGTCATATGATGGTGCTTTCGCTCGACCAATCGTCCGCGCAAAAAGCTGCTATTGATGTTGTTTTTGACCTGTTAGGAAATGAACATCCGGAGGAACTCGCGTCGAGCGGGATTCTTCCGGAAGGTCAAATCGGCGAATTTAGATCTCTGCAAAACGTGATTTTCGATCGCGACGATCAAGGATTGTTTATTCGCGATGGCATAAACATGCAAGCAAATGGTACAGCGCTGAATCCTGATGCGCCCATGCTGAGCGCGTTCTTGCCGGCCCGAAAAGACGGCGTCGAGTATCGGCGTTGTAATTTGGTGATCGGTGGCGCGAACATCGATGCCAGTAATGAACAACAAGGTTCGATTCAAGAATTAGGACGGCTGATGTTTTTGCATCAGATCGCACGTGGTGCATTGATCGATGTTACGAAGGAACTTGCTGAACTCTCTGATGTCATTGCTTGGGCTGAAAAAGAAGATCTGATTGAGATTGACGTTGAGAAAGCTGCGTACAAACTGACTGAGAAAGGGAAGCGCCGTCACGCCAGTTATATGGAAGAGGCTCAGGATTTAATCCGTCGTTACGACATCTATGGTGATGTCGATCTCGACTCCTCCGGAAATGCGCATTTCGACACTGACTTGGGTCGCGATCTTCGCGTTGCCGTCTACGAGCTCGAAGGAATCGATCCGTATCGAGCTCGCTTCGTTCTCGGGTTGAACGATGGGGAATGGGATAAGCTCGATAACTGGACCCAAATTCTAGACGACGAAAAGTGGTATCGCGAAATCTTCGCTCCGATCGACGCCGCCGCGTCCGTTGAAGATATCGGTCGAGGAAAACTTCAGCATATTCTTGAAGAAGGCAAAGCGAGCATGCGAAGGGAGCAGCGCTCAGATTAGCCCCAGTTCCAAGTTGTTTGCGATGCGAGAATTCGGTGAGCACCACCCATAGTGACTTTCGCAGAGTCGCTCTTGCTGCATGATTTTGCCGCAAGAACTCTGAACTGCTGAATTGTCAGGGCTTGTCGTGCTACTGCTGACCGACTTTTACACCAATAACCGAACCACTGAGAATGATCTCGACTCGACGATTGGCTTGGCGTCCGGCTGCCGTTGAATTGTCTGCAATCGGATCGGCTTGACCAAGTCCTTTGGAAGAAATTGTGGCAGGTGCTAGACCTTCTTTGATCAGGAATTGGCGCACACCATCTGCTCTTTGCTGAGACAGAGTCATGTTTCTAGCCGGTGTGCCTGTGGTATCTGTGTAACCTTCGATAGCCAAATTCAGCCCCGGGTGCGCTTGGATGATGCCGGAAAGTTTAGCTAGCTTCAGCGTGGCGTCGGTGCTGAGATTGTATTTGCCGGTTTGAAATAGCACATCCGCCATTTTTACGACCAAGCCTCTTGGTGTATCAGTGGTTTGCAGTACTTCGTTTAGTTGCTTGAGCAGAAGTGCACGCAACGCAATCGTGGCGGCTTGTGCTTGTGCTGCGGCCTGGTTGGCGGCATCAGCCTTGGCTTTGAGAGCGGCTTGTTCCGCCTCTGCCGCTGCTTGCTGCGCGGCCGCTTCGGCGGCTGCTTTGGCTGCCGCTGCATCGGCTTCGGCCTTTTGTTCCGCGGCTTTTGCAGCGGCTTCTGCTCTCATTTGAGCTTCTCTAGCTTCGGTCAATTCTTGTTGGCGTTTCGCTTCTTCGGCTGCGCGAGCCTCTGCTTCAGCTTTGGCTTTTGCCGCAGCTTCTTGTTTTTCCTTTTCAATGCGCTCAGCTTCTTGTGCTTGCGCAGTTACCGCCCGCGCATCTTCTGCGAATTGAACTGTTTGACGCGCAGCCGTAAGAATCTGATCCTTCTTCGCTCTCTGAGAAAGCGCGTTCTCCGCCAGGGTCAGGCTCGTTTGAGCTTCTTGGAGAATTCTGGGCGCGTATTTTTCTGCACCGCGCGCTCTGGCAATTAAAACAGCATTGCGGGCTTCATACATATCTAACGGAGTCTTTTTTAAATCCAATGTTAACGCCAGTGGGTTTCCGAGTGGCGCATACTCACCGCGTTTCATCAGTTTGTAACTGTTGTCAGGGAAAATTTGACCAGTTGTGTTTTTGTTTTGCATCGCGATCACTTCGCTTGGCATACGCACCGCGTAGTACGGCTCTGCCGTCACGATCAGAGCAAACGTTTGCGATTGCGTCGAGACACTGAGTTTTCCTGATCCATGCTCGTTGATTAGAATTTCGCCGAGATTTGTGGTCGTGCCATCAGGAGTTACTGTCCATAAGACGTAGGTGAGAAATTCCGGACCCAGTGCGGTCGGTTGCGGCAAATTGTTGACGAAAATATCTAGTTTTGTACCTTTGCCTTTGGCGTCAATAAAGGCTTCACCACTGGCTTGCGCAGCATTATTGGTTCCAGCCATTGCGACTTTTGCGGTTCCGCTTCCAAGCGCATAACCGAATGCTGAAATAGTTCCACTGATGACGTTGATTGCCGGCTCCGGTTTTTGTGATTGAGCCGAGCACATGCTGACACTCGATGCCAAGCAAATCAGTGTTGATATCAGTTTCCAATTGCCGTTCATGCGTTGCTCCTAGGGGGTTCTGGTTTCGTTTCACAGCTGGCAAAGTCGCCACGAAGTAAACTTCCGGTGAATCTGCTACCGGAGGTATCAAATACTGTAAGGCAGATGCGGTTAAATTCGTTTTTTTAGAATCAGTTGTAATATGGTCTGTTACATTATCTTGAGTTCTAAAACCAGGCTTCAGTGGTGAGCCGCACCGCGGGTGGTGCTTGAGCTAGAGCGCCTGATTTACGTCGAGATTCCGCTACTGACAGGCATACGCGTGTAAGTCAAAATTATCGACCTCACGCGTCTCGAGTCTATGTTCGTGAAGTTCACATTTTCAATTATGACCCAGTTTCTAAGTACCTGATAAAATCCAACATATTTCGTGGTTTTTAAGCTACAGGCTAGATCGCTGATTTGATTTCTGATTTCCCGCGAGTCTCAAGCCCATTATGGAGTCCATATAGATGCAACTGGGTTTAGTTCTCGACAATCTTCCTGGAATTCACGCTGTGGCTGAATCAAAGCAAGCCCTGGAGATAACAGGCGTTACATCGGATCCCGGTCTCTGCAAGGCAGGTTACCTTTATGTCGCCGATGTGTCGGAAACGGTTGACAGCAATCGTCTGGGGACAAGATTAGATGGTCGTGACTTCATCGAGGATGCGTTAAGAAATGGTGCTGTGGCAGTTGTCACTACGCCAGATGTGGTACTGCCAGAAGCTTACGAGCAATCGGCAGCGCTCATACCTATCGCTGCACCACTGTCAATTCTTGGACCGATTGCATCTCGTCTTTTCGGAGAGCCGCGACCTGAGAACATAGCGATTGTTACTGGGACAAACGGCAAGACCTCAACCGTGACTTTTTGCCGGATGCTCTGGGCGGCGGCTGGATTGCGGTGCTGTTCGATAGGAAACCTTGGTGGCGTCTGCTCTGATGGAACTTTAGTTTGGGAGCGTGATCCAGTTTTATCCGTACCTGAAACTGTATTTTTGCACAAGACTTTTCATGAATTGGCCAGTCGCGGAATTCTAAATGTCGC
>CAZRMH010000304.1:0-10052 GCA_964600935.1 uncultured Candidatus Obscuribacterales bacterium | reverse complement strand
AGTCCATTAAAAAACTCCGACAACAACTAATATTTTGCCCTGTTTTATAACTTTCATCATGAATCTTCGTCCTTCTTGATCTGCAAGTTGGAACTTTGTCGGACACTCTCAGTCTGGCAATTAGCCAGGTCTAGATTGATGGTATTTCAACCAGATTGGCTCGACAATTTATTCCCGTTGCCCTCTTCGGGCCAAGAGCAGGTGATGTATGCCAGACGAAAGTTACACAAAAAAGAAAGTCGACCAACTAAACGACGAAAAGGCAGTTCACGATCAGAAGTTTGCTGGTAACTCTGCTCACCTTGGCTGTTCTGCCAATTTCGATCGAGCTATCAAAAACCTCGAACTGGCGATCGGGCAAACCGATGCCGAGAAGTGTGTGGAAGCCAAGGGTAAGGTTGAGCCGCCCAGGGCGGACGAACCAGCTGATTACACCGAGGCTGGTGACATCGGCGATGAGCAGATGCCCGCAGGCGAGATTAAAACGGATAAGAAACCATGGAATTATGATGCCAGTAAGAACATTGGAGCCGATATTCCGAGGAAGCTTAAGGAGTTCATGGCTGGTCTATAGGCGAAAGAAATTGTCTGCATATGCATGCCATATGCGTGTTGCCGTCGGACTTTGCGCCTGCCGAAAGAAGAGTACAATTGACGCGACACCTTCGTCCGTTGATTGTTGATTCGTTGTAAGTCGAAACGACACGGTCGCGATTTATTCAGCCCACTCCGCCAGGCAAACATGTCCGTTCTGATAGCAACCGCGATACTTATCATCTTTTTGATTATGGCCGGTCTCATGTATACGAGACGGTTATCCGCTCTATTAGCGCTGCCGATTATGGCGCTCGTAATTGCGGCTGTCGGTGGTATTCCCGGGCAGGAGATACTTGACGAGGTAATCACAAAAGGTTCAGTGAAACTGCACATGGCGTATACCACCACCATGTTTGGTGCTGTTCTTGCTGAGCTGATGAATCGTCATGGTATTGCAAAGGCCCTGGTCCGATGGGTGGCTGAGTTTGCCGGAGACAATCCGTATGTTCTCGGCGTTATTCTTACTCTGGCGACAGCCTTGTTGTTTTCGACTCTGGGCGGATTGGGTGCTGTCATTATGATAGGCACGATCATATTGCCGGTGATGCTCTCGATTGGAATTTCAACCGCCACTGCCGGCGGTTTATATCTTTTTGGCATCAGTCTTGGTGGCATGTTCAATCTGGCTAACTGGCAGTTTTACGTAGACGTGCTAAAAGTCGATCAGTCACTGATTATCCAGTTTATAGTTCCCTTCGCATTCATTTTGGCGACTACAATACTTGTGTTTCTGGCGATTGAACTCAGGTCGCTGAAAAATTTGAAGTACCTTTTTGCAGGTCTTGGGCTGATCGCTGCGGGTTTGTTTTTTTCAAACAATGGATTTACGGGTTTGCTTGGTGCGGCTCCTGCAGCAGCTGCTATGACTCCGCCGCCGTTGCCGGTAGTAGCACCGTGGTCGTTGGTCGGTAGTCTTGCCGTGCTCGCGATAATGATTCTTTATGCGGTCGGGCGTGGTGTCAAGAAAGTCACCAGCCTTTCCTGGCTGGCACTGCTGACCCCGATTCTGCCATTGTTTCTCGTGCTTGCCTGTGGCTGGGGAATCATGCCTGCCTTTATCGCTGCCATCACTTATGGTGTTCTTGCTACCTGGCAAAAGGATTCCATTACTCTATTGACCCGAGCAATCATCGATGGCATCGCGACTGTGATTCCGGCGATTTTCTTGATGATTGGCATCGGTATGTTAATTGCTGCTGTCAGTCATCCCACTGTGTCTGGCGCGATCAGCCCGTTGATTGCTGGGTTTGTGCCGACCACTGCCGTGTCATACGTGATCGTGTTTTCTTTGATGACTCCTTTTGCACTCTATCGAGGACCGCTCAGTCTGTGGGGAATGGGCAGCGGTTTGATCAAACTGATTCAGACGTCGACGACTTTGTCTGGTCAAGCGATCATGGGAATGCTGATGTCCGTAGGACAGGTGCAAGGCATTTGCGATCCTACCAATACGCACAACATCTGGATTGCTACTTATCTTGGCACTGACACCCAGACACTCTTTCGAAAAACCGTTTTATACGCCTGGTTCTGTTCTCTTTTCGGTTTGATCCTGGCGTGTGTTCTAAAGTTTGTGCCTGTAAGCTGAGGAGATTTTGACGACTGTGGCTGGAACAATTAGAGTCGGTATTGATGTCGGAGGCACGTTTACTCATGCCGTCGCCATCAACTCTGGCACTATGCAATTAGCTGGCAGTGTCAAAGTCCCGACCACTCATAGTGCTAAAGAAGGCGTTGCTCTCGGGATAATCGAGGCGTTGAAGAAACTGTTGAGTGACGCAAACATCTCACCGGATAATGTTGGATTTATTGCACACAGTACCACTCAAGCAACCAACGCGCTTTTGGAAGGCGATGTCGCTCCGGTTGGAATTATCTCCATGGGGTCAGGTTTAAACGCTGGTATTGCTAGTGGTGCTGCGCGTCTCGGCAAAATTGAGCTTGCCCCTGATAAATACTTGCCGACGTTTCATGAGTTCATCGATACGTCGAAACCGATTACGCGGGAGAAAGTTACACAGTCGATAGACCGGCTTCTGCAGCAGGGCGCTAAAGCAATTGCGGTCAGCGAAGCGTTTTCCGTGGATGATCCGAAGAACGAAGAGTTCGCCGTAGGGATCGTTCGTGAACGCGAAATCCCCGCCACTGCAGGTCATGAAGTCAGTCAACTGTATGGCTATCGAGTTCGCACCCGCACGGCTGTGATCAATGCATCGATGTTGCCCAAGATGATCGAAAGCGCTGATATGACTGAGAGCAGTGTACGCGGCGCCGGCATCACCGCGCCGGTTATGATCATGCGTTCAGATGGTGGTGTCATGGATATCGACGCTATGAGAAAACGTCCGATTCTGACAATGCTTTCTGGACCGGCTGCTGGTGTGGCTGCAGCTATGATGTTTTTGCGAATCTCCGATGGCATATTCTTAGAGGTTGGTGGAACTTCGACGGACATTTCGGCGATCAGTAACGGCAGAGCGAAGATCAAGTCTGCTGAGATCGGCGGACACCGTGTATACATGCGAACTCTCGATGTTAGAACCATTGGTGTTGCCGGTGGTTCGCTACCACGGATTAAGAATGGAAAGCTCTTTGATATCGGCCCTCGAAGTGCGCACATTGCCGGACTGCACTATTCCTCGTTTGAGAAACCACTTCTGGAACCGATGGTGAAGCTGATCAAACCAATGACTGATGATCCTGATGATTACGTAATGATCGAGGATCGCAATAACGAACGAAGGCAATGCGTCACTCCGACATGCGCTTCCAATCTGTTGGGACTGGTTCCCGAAGGCAATTGTGCTCAGGGCGCCAAAGATTCCATCGAGGCTGCCTTTAACGCTGTCGCTAAAGACCTCTCCAGTCAACCCAAAGCAGTGGCAGAGCAGATGCTCCAACTAGCCGCCAAGAAATGTATACCAGTGGTGCAAGCATTGATTCGCGATCACAAGCTCGACCCGGAATTGGTCAATCTGATTGGTGGTGGCGGCGGTGCCGCAGCGATTGTTCCGTTTGTCGCAAAAGAAATGGGCTTGCGTTTTCAGATTGCCGATCACGCTGATGTGATTTCTGCAATCGGAGTGGCGCTCGCCTTGATTCGAGAAACTGTGGAACGCCAGGTTGTTAATCCGACCGACGATGATATTCTCAGGATACGCCAGGAGGCGCATGCCGCCGTCGAAAAAATGGGTGCGGAACCTGCGTCGATTGAGGTTCACATTGAAATCGACACTCGGACCAACATTGTGCGTGCCACTGCCGTCGGTGCGACGAGCATGACTAAGGACACCGAGGTTAAACAGGCCAGTGGTTCAGATGAGCGGGTCGCGTTGGTGGCGGAGTCGATGCGTGTCGATAAAGCGCAAATCAAGCTCGAAGTCGACGGCAAGTTTTTCCAGGTTTATTCTTCAGCAAAGGTTGAAGATAAGCTATTCGGTCTATTGAAACACCATTTGCTCAGTTTGCGTATCTTAGATCGCGCCGGCGGAATTCGGCTTCAGTTCCGCAATGCAGCGTTAAAGGCCTGTACTGTCGACACGGCTGATCGAACTATTAATGCGCTTATTGAAGAACATTCAGAGTGGGGCGACGCCGGGAAGGTGATACCGGATATGGTACTCCTCGCTGGAGCTAAAATCGTCGACTTGTCCGGACTGCTCGATGCACATCAGGTTGTTGCGCTTGCCCGCGCGGAGATGGAAAATGTTCCTCGCGACGCTGAAATTGTCGCTATTGCCAGGCTGAATTAGTTTTGCGTTTACCCAAAGAACATCATGAAGAGTTTCAGAAAGGAATTGCTGAGTTTAACCAGCGAGAATTCTTTGAATGCCATGAGACGCTCGAGGGGGTCTGGCAAAAACACCAGGCTGCCGATCGAGAATTGATCCAGGGGATAATTCAGGTTTCCGTCGGTTATTACCACCTGCTTCGCGATAATTCGGTTGGAGCGTTAAAACTGTTAAGAAGAGGCGTCGGGAGAATCGAAAAATTTCTGCCAATTTACTTTGACCTTGACCTGGAGCCATTTGTAGCCCAAGTTTTGGCGGACATCACCACCACGGAAGAAAACGCCCACCCGCCAGTGTTGAGCCTTCGGATTCCAAGAATTGAATCTGTATCGCCTCGGCCTGATTGTTGATTTGTTGCCAACCAGCTATTATCAATGTCAGGGGCATGCGATTGTGTTTGCTTTGCAGTTTCCATGTGCCTAACTCGATACAGAAAGACGTAAACGAAAAGTGAAACCGGGCCAAAAAATCCTCGTAGTCGATGACGAACACGCCATCACCTTGCTGCTCTCCGAAGTGCTCAAGGACGCTGGCTATACTGTCGATTCCGCCAACGACGGCTTTAAAGCGATCGCCGCTTGCAAAGTGCGAACGCCGGATGTCATTATTCTGGATCTCAATATGCCTCTGATGGGTGGCATGGCTGTTTATCAACGGCTGAAGAAAGAAGAAAAAACCAGTCATATTCCGATTATTTTCCTGGGTGCCAAAGACGAGCCCGTGCCCGACATTGTCGGCGATGAGCCTGGCAATGAAGACATCATCTTCAAGCCGGTGCAGCCCACCGAATTGCTTAACCGCGTCAAGAGCATTCTGCGTGAGAAGGCGCTTAGAGACGAGCTACGCAAAAAAGAAATTCAAATTAAGGAACTTTCGCTTACCGATAATCTGACGGAACTCAAGAGTCTGCGTTATCTTCAAGAGTTTCTCAAGCTTGGAATTAAACAGGCTCGACGCTACGGGGTGCCGCTCAGCGTCGTGATTATGGAAATCGATAATCATAAAGACTTGCTCAAACATTATGGTCAAAAGACTGCTGATGCGGTCATCTCGCAGATTGCGACCGTGGTCGGCAACCAGATGCGTGATTCCGACATCGTTGTCCGCTCTGGGGCTTTCGAATTCACGGTCGGGTTGACCGTTACTCCGCGTGATGGTGCAATCGAGGTAGCCGAGCGGCTACGCACGACTATTCAAGACATGACGTTCCGCGCTGATAACGATACTTTGAACCTGACGGTCGGGGTCGGAATCTGCCAGTTTGCTCCACATATGGACGATGACGGCAAAGTGCTTCTCTCCCATGCCCGTGCGGCTGTGGAGCATGCCCATAAAGATGGCGGTAATCGCAGCCTGATGGCTGAGTAATCGACAGATTTTAATTCGAACTCTCCTGAGCTTCACAGCGATGTTTTTCTGGAATGTTTGAAGTCAAGCGGGTGCCGTGTTTGTCAGTTTCGTTGATTAGACTAGCTGTTCTTTCTCGCTATCGAGAGCCGTGACTAGCGGTGGTGTTTCGACTTGTTCGATCGAGAGCAGTTGCTCATCGAGCTTCGTTCGTAATTCCGCAATCACGGCATCACTAACGGTATGCTCGCGCGACAATCTATTGAGGCAGTCTTTTTGAGCCTCGATCATCGCCCTTTCCGCCTGAATAGTTTCGACCAGTTCTATCGATACGTTGGCGTCGCGAAGTTTGATTATCAGTTTTTCTGTCTCTTCAATTTTTTCCTCGAAAGCCTTCTTTTGTTTCGTGAAATCCTTCTTCAGAATTTTCTTCGAGTCGTAGCTCTCGTTGAGTTTCTGTATGGCTAGTTTCGCTCTGCCGATTTCAGCCATCAGTGTTCGATACTTCGGAAGTTCTGAATGCTCTCTTCTAATTTTGAGAAAATGAACCAGCGGTTCAATCGACAAGCCTTGAACGAACAGCGTGAACAGAGCGACTCCGAAAGCCATTACGATGAGCTCTTCGCGACCGGGAAAATTGGTCGGCAGGCTCAACGCCATCGCCATGCAGAGCGAGCCGCGAAGACCACCCCAAAATAACAAATGCCGCCACGAAAGTGGAATTGGTTTCTTCTTTGAAGAGACTAGCGGGGCAATGCCGTAAATGAGAAGAAACCGACCGACAAGAATTGCCACTATCGCAACACCCACCATTGGCGCGTATTGCAGAAGCAGAGGAAGCTTGATCTGCATTCCGATTAGTAGGAAGACTAGAGACTCAGCAAGAAATGCAGCGTACTCCCAGAATGCATTTACAGCTAACCTCGTACTTGAGGACATGCCCGTTTTGCTTCCGAAAGTTCCCATCAACATTCCGGCGACTAAAACCGCAATCACTGCTGAAACATGAAACTGTTCGGCAAGCAGATAAGACCCGTACGCCAGGAGTACAGTAAGCGTTATTTCAAGAAGATGGTCGTCGAAATAGCGTGTGAGAACAGAGCAGCCGAATCCAATGGCCGCACCAATTATGGTGCCACCCAGAGTGACGACTAAAAATTCACTGCCCATGTTGACCCACGATACGGCAGAGCCAGCTAGAATCGCCGTGAGCAGCAGGCGAAACAAGACCAGAGCCGTCCCATCGTTTAATAAACTTTCGCCTTCCAGAATCGTTGTGAGGCGTGTCTCGATTCCCATTCGTTTAAATAGCGATAGAACAGAAATTGGATCGGTTGCCGATACCATCGCTCCGAAGAGGAGCGCAGTTAGTGGTTCCATGCCGGTCCAGTAATGAAGAACTAAACCGATTGCTGCCGTAGAAATAAGCACGCCTAATGTGGCAAAAGCGAAAACCGGTTTGAAGCTCTCTTTGAGCGAACGCAAATCCAAATTCCAAGAGGCTTCAAACAGAATTGCCGGCAAAAAGATAACGAGGATCAACTCGGGCGTCATTGTTATCGATGGAAGAAGATGGAAAACGCCGATCAGCAAACCGACCAGAACAAGGGCGATCGCGTATGGCAGCTTGACCCACTTCACGGCAATGGCGACGGCACTGGTCACCATGATTAAGGTCAGGAGAATTGGCAGGTTGAAAACTGATGAATTTTCCATCGTGTTTGCGGCATCCTGAAGACACCGGAGCTCCTTGAGCACTTTCGTCCTTCTAAGTTTAGCTCAGGGAATTGCTGTTCCTGACAACTGCGCGCTTTATTTTTAGATTGCCTTGTCGATCTGTTAGTTGCAGCGCGGTCCAATTTTTCTTTTTCAATTTCAATATAATCTTGTTGTTTGTCGACTTAGAGTGTGACAAAGTACTTGCATGGAAATCTGGTTTCAATTCGGACTTTGTGCAGGCGCAATTTTGCTTGCCGGTAGTCAGCTCAGTCGGCATGGCGACGTGATCGCAGACAAGACAGGTCTGGGAGGAAATTGGATTGGTCTCGTCCTTTTAGCGACAGTAACGTCTTTGCCCGAAATGATAACTGGCATCTCGGCTGTTACTCTGAACGATCTGCCTGATATGGCTGTGAGTGGTACTCTCGGTAGTTGTCTGTTTAACATGCTAGTGATCGCCGGCCTCGACTTATTGTCGAAAGAGCGCCCGGTATCGCATATGGTGCATCAGGGTCATATACTCTCTGCTGGTTTCGGAATCGTGCTTGTTGCCGTAGCCGCTATTGATATCCTTTTTGGCAAGCATCTTCCGATCATCACCTGGCTAAATTCCATTGATCCAATCAGCTTGGCTTACATTGCAATTTATCTGATCGCGATGAAGCTTATTTATTCATACGAGAAGCAGCGAATTCAGGAATTTGTCGGCGAGGTTGCCGAAGCTGTTGATCTTGAGAAAGGCTCGCTGCGCCGCTCGATAGTGATGTTCGTACTGAATGCTCTGGTGATTGTGGTGGCCGCTTGTTATCTGCCGATGCTAGGAGAAGAGATAGCGAAGTCTACTGGTTGGGGTGAGAGCTTTATCGGCTCTTCATTCATTGCGATCACGACTTCGCTGCCTGAGATTGCAGTTTCTGTTGCTGCTGCGCGAATGGGAAGTTTTGACATGGCCGTTGCCAACCTTCTAGGTAGCAATTTGTTCAACGTCATGATTCTGGCGGTGACCGATCTTTGCTATACCAAAGGTCCGTTGTTGAGAGCGGTCTCGCAAATTAATGCTCTGACGGCGTTGACTGCAATCATAGCGATGGGAATCGTTGTCATAGGCTTGACCTATCGCTCTGAGAAAAAACTTCTTTTCGTTGCTGGTGATGCTATCGCCATATTTTTAGTCGTCGTAATGGCGAACGTGATGTTGTTTTACGTTCACTGAATATCGGTGTTTCACCCCACCAGGCAAATTCCCTCAAGCTCTCAGTCCAGACAGCCTGTCACCATATACGGTTCGTCAGTTTTTAGTGTCCGGGCTTGGTTCAGGTTCTGTTAATACCGGCGAATTGATTGTTGGAACCGTCATCGTGTCTGGATTCTCAGTGAATTGCGATTGTTCCACCCTGTCCGCTTGTTTGCTGTCGTCAGGCTCCAGGTCTCCGGTTTTATCGATTTTCTGCTTCTGATCTGGTTGCGGGGGCGCATCCAGCGGCTCTTGGGGTGTAGTGACGTGCTCGTCATTGGCTGTGATTGTGGTGACCGGAATCAGGCGCAATCTAAATTCGACCGGGAAGTTCAGTTCAGTCGACAAAAAGTCCTGGACTAGACGCACTTGATTCGACGTGATTGGGCGCTCGGGCGAAAAAACAGTCGCTACGACGATCATGGGCTCCTTAAACCGTTCGACTTCCACCTCGCCCAATTGCATGCCGCGAAATGTGTGGGTCTTCTCCTCCAAAATGCTTTTAGTTTTGATACTAATCAGATTTTGAAGGACTAGCTCTCGCATACTGAGACCGAGTGGCACAATCAGAAAAATGCTTACGATTGCGGAGATTACCAGACCTCTTTTCGCCTGACGCAGAGGAATAAATCCTTTGAAAAGGAAAACAATCGCACCAGCTACGGTTATGCCAATCAGGTTGGTTGCGTAAAGCAATAAGGCTCCGGTGAAAACCGAAGGTGAGCCGAAACAAACTCCGATTCCAACCACGCTCAGTGGCGGCACAAGCGCGACCGAGATCGCAACTCCCGCTAAGGAATCACTCAACTTCTCGTCAGCCTGGCAATATGCGCCGATTGCGCCTGCAAAGACAGCGACACCAAGGTCAAGTAGAGTAGGGTGAGTGCGACTTAAAATTTCCGGTGTCAATTCGAGTGAGCGGAATAGCACGGCCATTGACGCTGCGATTCCCATGGCTAAAAGCGTTCCGACCAGGAGCGTTATTGCCGCGCGCAGAATGAGCCGGCTATCGCCAGTCAGCGTACCCAGAGATAAACCGACCATCGGACGCATCAGAGGTGCGATTATCATCGCACCGATTATCACAGCCGGACTGTTCTGGAACAGGCCGAGTGTAGCTATTAATGTCGAACCGGATAGTAAAACCAGAAAGTCTGCCGAAAGCGTACTCAATGATTCCAGCCGTTTTTGTAAGGCTTCTAAAGCGGATTCTTCGACCGGTTTTAAAAGAGGAGGCATTTTTCAGTTTAACTCCAATACGCGAGGTATCCACGGCCAAGCAAAATCGTTTGATTACTTAACCGTCCGAACTGTGAATCTCGCATCGTATATTGTGGCATAGAAATACGATTATGCCTCGACGT
>CAZRMH010000303.1:0-10054 GCA_964600935.1 uncultured Candidatus Obscuribacterales bacterium | reverse complement strand
GAGAGCAAAGATGACTTTTCTGCCAGTGCTCTTAATCGCTCGCTCTTTGAGGGTGAAACCAAGTTTCCGTCACCATCCAATTTGTGCAAACTGCCATCGGATTTTTCGAAAATGCAAAGACCTCGTGCATCCACGTAGAGGTTTCCTTCCAATTTCTTTGCCTGGGAGCCACCATCCTCAATCATCCAGCTTCCATTTGTGTCCTTGTGCCATTTTCGCGAATTGCCGTCTATTACCGCAGATACTTGCCCGGAAGAATCTCGCTCGACTATTCGGCGTTTGCCACCATTAGTGATGGCGGTCGATTGTTGGTGCTCGTTCTGGTTTACAGTCCAGTTGCTGCCGTTATGCAGACTTCTAGTGCCATCGTTGTATGTTCTAGTTAGATACTCTGAGTTGCCTATGTATTGATTAGTCTCTTCATACCTGCCGGCTACGAGTTTCGTTGTCTGTCCGCTGCTCTTGTCTGTGAAACTGTAGCTCAAATTTTTGCTGTCGACCTTGAAGTCCATCGTCGAAGGACTTCCGTCGACAGTCCAGGTATCGCCTTGCTTTTTCCAGGTGGATACTTCCTTCCCTTCAGTTATTCGCATCGATGTCGGTTGGAGCTCGCCGGTCTCGAAGTCTAGATGCCAATCGCTGAATTCACGCAGAGTCCCATCGGCGGCTAAATAGCTTTTCATAAGCTTGGACGAATCGACTGAAACAACCTCGCTGTCTGCAAATTTTGCAGTCATCGATCCATCAGAGCTGCGATAAACACTGTCACCGTTAGCATGAATGGTCAGTTGGGAGCCTTGCTTAGGATATCCTTGTTCCGCCAGAGAAACATCCTTGTTGGATTGGTTGATCGTCACCGAGCCCAGCCAGACTTTGCCATCGTTGCTCGTCCACCGATCAACATACTCGTTGTTTTGTTTTTGACGTTCCCAGCTTTGTCCATCGGATGTCACCATCGACCTGAGCTTGTCACCATCCCAAAACAACTTTCGTGAGCTACCATCGGGATATGAAATGACGTCCAACTCGGGATCGGTAGATGAACTCTTTCCTGGTTTGTCTTCCGTCTTGATGTCGCGATCGGTCGATTCGCCGCCCTCGTTGCAAATCTCGCCGACTTCTTTAGCACCGTATATGGTGCTTTGTTCTGCGGCGTCGGACGGATTTAGATTGGGCTCGTTGTCGTTTTCAGTCCAGTCTGGGCCGATTGGATCCAATTCAATCAGGTTGCTAATTGTTTTTTCGCTTGTTATAGAGTTCTCTGCAAGAGGTGGCATGCCAAATATTTGCTCTCTGAAGAGATCTGCTGCCTGAACTTGAACATCAAGATGGTAGGAGTTGGTCCGCAATTGCTGCTCAGATTCGTAATTTTGAAGATTCGAGGGGGTGTCGTTCATCAATCTCAAAACATCTCTAAATTGTTTGTCTGAGCGATAATATCAAGCACATTTGAAGTTTTTGTGAGGTGGTGCCGTAGTCGATAATGCGGTTCGAAGTTGAGATGGTCGTCCTTATGGGTACGATAGAATCTCGAACCTTTCCACCCTACAATCCAGCCAGCTCTATCCTTCCTGGCATTTTTCTAAATGAACTCAACGGACTCTTCAGCTAAGACTGTCATCAGTTTTCGAACTAGTAAGATTCTCTCGGGAAGCGTCTCAGTTGTCTGCCTTTTGTCAGGTTGCGGTTTAGCGGAATGGTCGTCTCTTCATCATCAGCGGCTTTATGACCGTTATCGTTTAATCGCCAACCACGAATTGGCCGACGGCAACTTTAAGTCCGCCCTTGATGATCTCCGGAGCGCGCTACGGGAGCTTGAGTTGGTCGAACCAGTCGATACTATTACGAGGCAACGTTGCGAGCTTGAACTTGGGCGAAATTATCTCGCCTGCGGCATGCCCGGAGCGGCTCTGGAAAGATACGCTCGAGTCGATGATGGCAAGCTTTTGGCAGAGAGTTTTGCAGGAAAGGGCTTTTGTTTTCTTGCCATGAATGAAAAGACTAAAGCAAAAGACCAGTTTAAGAAGGCTCTAGATCTCTACAAACTTCATGCTTTCTCACCCCTGATTAAACCGTTTCCGCTGGATGCATGTCCGAGTTGCTGCAACTGGGGTTTATCACTTTGCGATTCTGCGACAGGCTCGCCGATAGAGCTGACGACCGACGATGGAAAATCGTTGCCTACTGAATGTTTGACCACTAGATTGATTCTGAAAAGAATAATTCAGCCGCAGGACCAGCCCCGTGCCAGCGCTGGAGAGAAGCGAGATTTGCATACGTCCTGGTCGACCTTGATTCAAGCAGGACGAGCGGCTGCAGCCTTGAGAGATTTTGACAAAGCCGAGCGATATTTTAAGAGCGCTTTGAGTTTAATTCGCAGAAATGGTGACAGCGGTGTGCGGACCATCGAATCACTTGATTGTCTATCGACGCTCTATTCATCAAGAGAGCAACGCGATAAGGCACTGCCTTATCTTCAAGAAGCGCTTAGACTGAGAAGAAATAAACTCAAAAATGGCAGTACTGGTCTGATCGACGCGATCAGGCGAGATGCTCTTTGTCAGACCAGAGAGGGGCATCTGGAGAGCGCGGATACTTTGATGAGTGAGGCTTTGAAGATTTGCCGTGATAGTCACCGAGAAGATCAGATCTGTGCTCGATTGCATGCAAACTGTAGCGAATTGAGACTGGCACAGGGACGTTTTGCCGATGCGGAAGTGGAAGGCAAACGCTCGCTGCGGATGTTTGCCGGGCTACCGCAAGCCAATGAATATCGGGTCGCGGTACCGAACTTTATGGTGGCAAAATCACTTATCGCACAGAATCGGATGGCTGAAGCGCGCGATTATATGCAACGGGCCGTAGTTGCCTTGAAGATGCCGGATGTATCCGATTATATAAAATTGGACATTTTGGTTACAAAAGCTGAGTTGTCAAAAAGACAACCAGAGGACGGCTCAACTACCGAGGCGATACGCGACGCCAATCGGTTTCTTCGAACATTCAGCAGTCCTCGTTCAACGGCTAACCAGCGAACTTTCAGTCGATTAGCCGGGCGCTTGGAAAAACTAGAACGAAGTGAAGGGCGGTGAAATAGATTGGCAGCCAGAGTGCGATTGCTTTCTTTCCAAAATCGTCTTACTCATAAGGTCTGGATGCTTGCACTCCTGCCGCTACTTTTTGAATTGATCTTTGTCAGCGTGCTCAGTTTTCTCCTGCTTGAGGCAGAACGAGAAGCACAAGCCATCGAGCGATCGCGTAACCTCACAATGGAGACCGAAACTCTTCAACGTCTGTGTCTGGAGATGGGCACGGCAGTCGCAGGCTACAGTCTTACGAAGAACCCGATGAGCGCCAGACAATTCAGTGAGTCTAAAGATAAGGTTTTGATTCAGCTTGGTCTTCTGGGTGACCTTGTCGACGACGATAATGTCGCTAAATCCGCAGTCGCCGATATCAGTGAAGTTGTCCAGAATGAAGTAGCACATCTGCAAATACTTCTGGACGAAATAGATGGAGATACCGTTCTCAAGCCCACACAGTTCGAAAGTATAAATGCAAATTTTGTCAAACTAGCAAATCAATTTTCGGAGATGATAAGACAACAGCGAAATATGTTGAAAGGCGCTCCAGAAGAGGAGAGTCGCCTGCGCAAGATTGTCGAACAATGGATATTTGCGGGAATTGCTATCAATATAGTGATGGCTTTTGGTTTGGCGGCATACGTCAATCTCAGCGCTACCAGAAGGTTGAACTTGGTGATGGAAAACGCTGAGCGATTGAGCCGGGCTGAAGCTTTGTTGCCACCACTGGCGGGGCGTGATGAAATCGCTAAATTGGATAAAATCTTCCGGAATATGGCTGAGGTCGTAGGCGAAGCGACGCGCAAAGAACGTGCGATTTTTGAAAACGCAAGCGATGTGATCTGCACGCTCGACGAGGATTTAAAATTCTCGGCGGTAAATGGAGCAAGCACTCCGCAGTGGGGATACGATAGTTCTGAACTGATTGGCAGACGCCTGGTAGATATCGTCTTTGAAAATCCCTCTGCCGTGGTGGACTTTTTCAAGCAGTCAATTGCATGTTTAAACGATCGATCGATTGAAATTCGAATCCGAACAAAGACAAACACTTCAATAGATACACTGTGGAACATCCGATGGTCGGATGCGGAAAACCAATTTTTCTGCGTAGCGCGGGACATCTCCGAACGCAATCGTCTCGATCAACTTCGTCGAGACCTGGTCGCCATGGTATCCCACGACCTGAGATCTCCTCTGACAGCGATAATTGCCAGTCTGGAGCATATCCGCTCGGGAGCGCGCGGAGCCGTTAACTCCCCTCTTATGAGTGATCTGAAAAGAATTGAAGACAGCTCTTCACGAATGGTGCGTCTGGTAAACGACTTCCTTGACCTGGAGAAGCTTGAAGCAGGAAAGCTTGAATTATCTTGTGCGAGAACAAATCTGGACGTATTGGTGGGCAGTGCGGTCGAGTCGGTTCGGTCGCTTGCCGAATTGAACGAAGTGACGATTCAGGATCAAGACACCGATGTTGACTTGCTGGTCGATGGTGATCGTATTGTTCAAGTATTGGTCAATTTGTTGAGCAATGCCATCAAGTTTTCTCCACGCGGCGGCTTGATAGTTCTATCAGCAGAGACAAACGATCTCGGAATAGAAATTTGTGTAACGGATCAGGGTCCCGGCATAAGCGAAGACAAACAGGCAATTATTTTCGATCGATATATTCAACTCGACGGTTCGTCGTCATCGCCAGGAACAGGTTTGGGTTTGTCTATCTGCAAATACTTCGTTGAACTTCATTGCGGAACGATTGGCGTCAGATCTGTAATTGGACAGGGCTCGACTTTCTGGGTCAGACTGCCCAAAAGTGTATGTTGTCATTTTGATGAGTCCGAAGCTCGATAACCGACTCCGTGGATTGTTTGAATGATCGATGTTCCGTCTTTATTTGCGATTTTTCTCCTCAGAGTTTTTACGCAAGTTCTGACAGCATCCACACTGACCTCAGTGCCGCTTCGCCAGACTCGATCGAGGATAGCGTCCGGGCTGAAGGTTTGATCTTTGTGTCTCATTAGAAATTCAAGCAGGCTATATTCCAGTGGCAACAAAATGATTTCCCGGCCGCCTTTTGTCACCCGTCTAGTGTCTGGTTCAATGACTAAATCGAGAAGTTCCAAAACCGCTCCGGTATAAGTGTGAGGACGCCGAAGCAGTGCTCTGATTCTAGCGCCCAGTTCGCCCTCATCAAACGGTTTTGTTAGATAGTCGTCGGCTCCGGTATCGAGACCTTCCCTCTTTTGCGCGGGCAAATTGCGACCGGTCAACATGAGAATGGGTATCTTTCCGCCCTTGTCGCGGTATTGTTTGCAGACTTCGATGCCACTGACGACCGGAAGCTCCCAGTCTAGAATCAAGAGATCAAAGTCAAAATAATCGAGTTTTTCCAGAGCGTCTTTGCCATTGATACTTGTGTCTACCGTGTATCCCAGTGGCTCGAGAAAGTCTTTCACCATGCTCAACAACGATGCATCATCTTCAACGATTAAAATCTTTGCCATTGGGAATTCTCGGGACACTCGTGAAGAGTGTTATTCCCTTTAATTCTTCAAAGATATATCACTAAGTTTCGTGAGCGGCTCAAACAGCATTTCGAGCACTGTTTTACTGCGAATAATTAAATCTACCTGAGCCGTCATGCCATTGGTTAATGCAACCCGGTTTTTTTGAACCGTTACCCAATCTCGACTGGGCTCGATTCGAATTTTGAAATACGAATCACGGTCCTTGTCCTGTTGTGGCTGGGATTCAATCTCCACCACCTTACCCTGGATGATACCGTAATCTTGATATGGAAACGCATCGAGCTTGATCTTGGCCGTTTGATTCAAACTTATAAAGCCGAAATCTCGGTTGGCTACACAGGCTTCTATGAAAAATCCGTTTTTTGATGGAACGATTGTCATCAGTTCTTCACCGCGTCTCACCACTTGTCCATTGACCTTAACTTTGATGGCAGTCGCGATGCCGTCTTCTGGTGCGTGAATTTCGGCAATTTCGTAAGCATGTTTTGCGCTGGTCAGTGCAGATTCGAGCACCTGCACCTGTCCGATGCAATCAGCCAGGCTGTCTGTTTCCTTCTGAATCGCGGCTTTGGCTCTTACCATTACAGAGCGAAACTCTGCCCCAGCAAGGCTAAAATTGCGATCGATGTTGCGAACTTGCATCTTCGTATTGCTCAGATCGACGTCGATCCGCTTCATGTCAGCCTCCGACTGATTGAGCACAGCTTTGGACGCTGCTTTTAGTTCCGTGAGGTTGAGAGCGTTTTGCGATACTCGATGCTGATCGGACGCGATTTTTGCATCAGTCTCCAGAAGACTTCGCTCGCAGTCGTCTAGGTTTTTGCTGACGTCCAGCAGAGTGACTCTCGATATGGCACCACCATTGTAGATAGCCTCGTAACACTTAACCTGCTCCTTTGTCTTATTCACTGAATTTAGGAGCTTCTGTCTGGCGAGTTTTGCCTGTTCCACTTGTTGCTTCAAAGCCACGTTGAGTTCTCTCATTTCCTTTTCCTTGGTTGAAAACTCCGACTTTTTTTGTTCGATAAAGACCCGAAGGCATTCACGCTGCTCCGTCAGACGGCTCAATTTTTCATTCAGATTTTGCTGAGCCGAAGTCGTTCCGCTGTTGATCAATTTCTGCGAAGAATCAATCTCGTCCTCTTGCATCTTCTTGTAAGCAGAATACAATTCGCTGAGCACACCACCGGCAGTGCCGACTTCAAGCTGAATATCGGCAATGCCAGCGGGATTTTGAATGGCAGTCCTCAGGGCCTTAATAGCATTCTCATGCCGCTGGCATTCTGCTCTTCGTAAAGCCAGATTTTGTTTGGTGGTTTCTAACTCGGCAGCCAGAGGTAGGCGATCCATCAGGGCTAATTTGTCCCCAGTTTTTACTCTCTGTCCCTCCTGAACAAAAACTTTTAAGATCGTCCCATCGCTTGGTGGTTGGATGATTTTTACATCACCCTTGGGTATAAGTTTGCCCTTGGACTCAGCAACCAGATCGATGCGGGCTATAGCGCTCCAGATCAGTAGACAAAGTATTAGAACGCCGATGACATGCAGGGCAACAGAGCAACGTTGGGCCGGATATTCCAGTCTTTCGACACCAATCACTTCGCCATCATTGGCGTTGGGACAGGGCACGACATAGACTCTTTGTTTTGATTTACAGCTTTGCACTGTCTCACCTCACCGATGGGTTTGATTCCGTGGACGCCAAGTTTCCTCGAGTTTCGCCATTCACTGGCACCGGAATGTCACAAGCTACATGCCAGTTGCTGATTGTATAGATTGAAGTAAACACCGCGCTGGTCCAGGAGTTCTTTGTGGCTGCCGATCTCAACTATTTCTCCATGATCCATTACGAGGAGCCGGTCGACTTTGGTTACCGTCGAGAGTCTGTGCGCAATGACGAACATGGTCGTGTCACGGCGGAGTTCTTCGATGGCATTTTGAATGTGATGCTCCGATTCTGCGTCCAGCGAACTGGTCGCTTCGTCAAAAATCAAAATTCGCGGTTTCTTTACCAGGGTTCTTGCGATAGCCAGTCGCTGACGTTGCCCGCCTGATAGGTTGTAGCCGTCTTCGCCCAGTTGGGTTTGATATCCCTTGGGCAGCATTTGAATAAAGTGGTTGATACCAGATATAGTGGCTGCTTCGAGCACTTGCTCCATCGTCGCTTCTGGTGCCAGTAGGGTCAGGTTTTCTAAAATGGTCCCAGAGAAAAAATGTTCTGACTGAGAGACTACACCTATTTGTCGGCGCAGGTCCGGCAACGAAACGTGACTCAAATTTTTGCCGTCGATTGATATTAATCCTGAGGTCGGAGAGTAGAGACCTTGCAGAAGTCGAATTAGCGTAGTTTTTCCCGCGCCGCTGCGTCCTACAATACCTATCATCTCACCGGGTCTGGCTTCGAATGAGATGTTTGAGAGCGTGTCTGTGCGTGTCATATCGCTGTATGTAAACGTGACCTTGTCGAAAACAATATGTCCAGAAACAGTTGGCATCGGAATTTTCGACTTGGGCTGCGGTTCTTCAGCTGTGGTTTCGAGCACATCTCCGAGCCTCTCCATGGAGACTTGAACGTTTTGAATCTGGTCCCAGACCGATACCAGACCGAGCACTGATTGTGAGAGTCTCGCGACAATCATTTGCAAGGCGACAAGTTGACCAATGGAAACCTGCTCTTCGATTACCAGGGTGGCGCCCAGCCATAACAACAAGAGCTCGCCGAACAGGCTGATGAAACGGGCAAACACTCCGATTAGACCGGATGCCAAAACGAGATTAAAGCCAACCGTTTGGGTTTCTAGAAACAGCCTCTCCCAACCCCAGCGGCGTTCATTTTCTGCCGCACCGGCTTTTACACTCTCGATCGCCCTGACCGTCTCTATCAGATGCGATTGAACTTTTGTATTTTTCTCGATCGCCAATCGATTTAACTGTTTCAGCCACGGTCTTGTGGCTGCTATTAATACCGAGTAGAGAAGCAAAAAGACAATACAGGCTGATGCGTATTTGAGGTTGTACCAGAACAAAATACACAGGCAGAGACTAAACGTCATCGCATCAAGAACGACCGTCACTCCTGGACCGGTCAAGAAACTCGTTATAGTGCGGTTCTGTTCAAATCTACTAATTATGTCCGCGGTTGTGCGTTCTTGGAAAAAACGAAATGGTAAGCTGAGCAAATGCCGATAGAAATTCACCATGAGCTCTTGATCGATACGCATGGTGACGTAGCTGAGCAGAAACGCTCGCAGATAGCTAACAGCCGTTTGAATGAGCGATAGTATCAACATGCCGATGATTACAGCGTTCAGCATGCTCGTGTTTTGATGAACGATCACCTTATCGATGATTATTTGTGAAAATACTGGTTGAATGAGAAGCAGAATTTGACTTGCCAGTGATGCTAAAAAGACGTCGCGAATTTTGTCCCTGAATTTGATGGACAGAGGAATCAGCATCGTCATTGGATTGCTGTGCTTTACACCAATCAGGGCTTTCTCTGTCGGCACCATTTCTAGTGCCACGCCGGAGTAGAGTCGCGAGAATTGCTCTCTGTCGATTGTCAGAATTGCACTTCCCGGATCGCCAATTATGGCTCTCTGCTTATCGATTTCGTATAGGACAACATAGTGATTGTTGTTCCAGTAGCAGATCGCCGGCAAATTCAAAAGCTCAAGACTGTCGGCAGATGCCTTAATTCCCCTGGTTAGGAAACCCAGCCTCTCGCCTGCTTCGGCCAGTGCGAAAAGCGAAGTACCTTGTATGTTGGTCCCGCAGAGCTGTCTAATCTGATTTAGATTCGGACGTTCGCCATAAAACCAACATATCATCGCCAGGCAAGCCACGCCGCAATCCATTTTGCTTTGTTGATCAATGTGAGGGTATCGGCGAAACAGTCGTCTGAGTCGCACGGGGAGCCTTTCTGCCGTAGCTTCGGTTTCTTGCTCGCCGGGTGAATTGTCATGGTGCTCGGCTTGCAGCGGCGGTTTCTCCGAGCCGGTTGAATGAGTTGATGCAACGCTAGCTAGCTTTTTCAAAAACGCTTGTGCCGAATTTGCGAAATCAACTTCCCCTTGTTGGGATCTGTCGTCGTTTTTCCAGGTATTTGGCAAGGGAGATCTCCTATACGCATACACGAAACCCTGAGCGTTTTGCCACCGGATACGGTGATAGTTCCGGTGGCAAATCGCTTGGTCAAGGCAGTGCTAAGCACCGTTTCCAATGCTCTTCTGACAGTTTTTTTTACTAACAGGTCGCAACGACCCTTTTTGAAAAGTTAATCGCCCAGCATTTGAGGGACACCTGGGCGCCCGAATTGGGAAAGATCCGTTGTCGCTGCCCCCAGATTAGAAGAGAGGTCTCTACTGCCCTGAGCAAATGGGTTCGGCGGGGGCGGTATGTAAGGCGGACCTACGAAGCCTGGATTGGGATTACTGACGATTCCAG
>CAZRMH010000302.1:0-10096 GCA_964600935.1 uncultured Candidatus Obscuribacterales bacterium | reverse complement strand
CAATCTCTATCACCTGCTGATGGCGTATCGAGACGACCGCAGCGCTCCACAACGCGCAACTGGCACGACCAGCCACGCAACAACATCTCAAGCCTCGCTGGAAGCGCTGAAGAGAACTATTTTCCTGGTTGGTCCAGCAGCGCTGGCGATTGCAGAAATTTTTAAAACACTGGGTTTTAAAACCGAAACCGCTCCGGATTTCGCAGCTGCGCGCGCGGCTCTATTCAGCAAACGCCTGCCGGATGGTTTAATCATCGATGCCGGATTGCGTGGTGGCTCGCCCCTGGAACTCGCTCGTCTGGTGCGCCAAAAGCCTGACGCTGAAGACGTACCGATCGTTCTCGTTGGCGAAGAAGGCGCCTTCAACGAAAAGATTACAGCGATCCAATCCGGCTGTGACGATTTCTGGAATAGTAAATCCGATCGCGAATTGTTGAATTCAAAAGCGAGTCGAGTCTTCGAGCGCATTTGCACACCTCGCTATAAGATTCTCGTGGTTGAAGACGATCCAGTTCAAGCTGCGGCGATGCACGCCTTCCTGGACTCAGCAGGTTTCGAACCGCTTGTCATGACCGATCCGGCACTATTCGAAGAAGGTCTTCTGGCCTCGCAACCTGACCTGATTCTGCTCGACCTTCTTTTGGGAGAGATGACTGGTTTCGATCTCGCCAAGTTTGTCAGACAGAATGACAAATTTGATACCACTCCAATTGTTTTCCTGACGACACAGAATCAACTGCAAAATCAGGTGCGTGGAAAACGGCTTGGCGACGACTATCTCTTAAAGCCGGCAACTCCTGAACTTTTAGTCTCAACGATTGCCGGTCGCATCGAACGATACCGTGCACTGAAAAGCCTTGTCGGGCGCGATGGTTTGACGGGCTCGCTTTCGTACGCAGAATTCATGAACGCCGTCACGAGAATAATGAAAACGGCCTCGGTAAATCCCGTGCTGTTGACCATCGATATCGAAGGTCTGGCAGCGATAAACGACAACTACACCTTCTCAGCCGGCGAAAAAGTCTTGTCCGCTCTCGGCGACGTTATGAAAAAATCTTTTAGAGAATTCGGAGTGATTGGCAGAATTTCCGGTGATGAATTCGGAATTGTTGGAGACAGCCTGTCCGTCAATGAATTTATGCAGCTGGTTCAAATTGTCAGAGACGAATTTCAAGATTTGGTCTTCAGCTCAGAAGACGGTCAATTCAAAGCTAGTATCACCTGCGGTGTCGCCAGCCTAAAGGACGAAAACAGCGCAACCGCATGGCTTGACGTCGCGCATCGCGCATTAGCAGAAGCGAAACGTCACGGTCCCGGCTCCATTATCATTCAATAGCGGCCTTAGAGATTCGTTTTCTCGCCATTAGGGTCGGTGACTTCAACACCACCATCCACTAAGAATTTAGTCTTTTTCCCTGTGACAGTCTCGTACCAGAGGTTGCCCTTCTTGTCAAAGGCGACAGTGTGAATGACGTCCTCGTCGAGCGGATTCCCCTCACGATCTGTCATCTGCCAGGGGGCTTTATCTGCTTGACCCTTAATCAATGCGAATCCATCACTGACATCAACTCGCAACAAGATACCAACGGGGTTGTAGTGCGGACGGAACATTCGTCCACCCTTATGCACAAGTAATTCAACCGTTCCGCGACTCGAACGGACCACGCCTTCTGAAGGCATTTTGAAGATAGCGGTTTTGCCGCTCGTGGCGTTATCTTCAAAATAAATTTCATCCGCTTTTTGTCTGGGTAGAGGTGGCTTTTTACGATCGAATTTTGGTTTTGGTTTTGTCGTTTCAGCAGTCGTTGGAAAATCCAAAAGCGAATCTTTCGCAGGAAGAGTGTTCATGTGCTCGACGGATGATTCGACAGAGGGCTGCTCAAGAGCCGCCTCGGGTTCAACTTGAACTTGCTCAGGCGGTGCATAATCGTTTTGAACTTGCGATAAACTTACCTCGCCCTCAGCACTAGAAACGCTTTCAGCCATTTTGTAATGCAGTTGTTCTGGCGGCGCAGCAACTTGCCCCTGCTCGCTTAAAGCTTGCTGCTGTTGAGCCTTCTGACGAAGAACCTGATCGTATGTCGGCATCTCTTGAAGCGGTGCCGGAGTAAAAGATTGAGAGTCTTGTCTGTGCTGCACCGCCTGCGCGTGGTCATGCAGCGGTGCTTGCTCGGGTGGTTGAGGCTGAGCCGAGCCGGTTTGAGCCTGTTTGATCATTTGATTGAACGATGGCGCGCTCACCGGCGTTTGCGGAGGCGACTCTGATGGTGCAGAGGAGGTCTCAGCAACTGGCGCATCACTGCTAAACAAACCGCCAAGCAATTTGTTGTACGCAGCTTTTCCCTGAGCAGGCTCTGAAGTTTCTTTGTGCTCGATTGGAACTGGCGGAGGCAAAGCCCGCATTGTTTGCGAGACCGTCATCCCCAGAGGCGGTCGCGGCGGTGGGTTTAGTGCCGATTGATGTGGTGGTGGTGATGGTGGCGGCTGTGGTGGCACTGATTCCTGCGGTATGGTCTGCTGATGCTGTTGTTGATCGCCGCTATCATCAGCAAGCATGCCATATTTCGAAGGTTGCCCCAAAACTTGTTTTGGTTTTTCAACAATACCTGCAGACGCATAGGCGGACGCCTTCTGATTTTCCAGTGAATAATCATGCTCGTCTTCAAACTGAACTTGCTGCTCATATTGATCTTGTGCGGTCTGCTCAGACTGCGACTGATCGGCAAATTGAGGATCAGCAGGTGACTGACCCCAATCGATATTCTGTGATTGAATCAATCCTTGACCGGCGAATTGCTGGGGGTTCGGCAAAGCATTTTGAGAGCCATCGTAAAACGCAGTTGCGATATTGCCTGTCACCTTTTCAGAATGAGCTTCCGATGAGCCAGATGTTTCATTGAAGCCGTGCGACTGAGACTCCGGTGGCGCACTGTTAAAAGCCTGCGCCTGAAATGCCCCCAGCGACATGTCGTGATGAGTGGCGTGTACTGTGCGCCCGAGACTAGCAGCCTTGGCAAAGGCCGCTTCCAAATCGGCGTTAGCAATTTCAGCAGGATCACTATGACTGATTGCGATTCCGTCTTGCTGCGACGGCGGTGCAAACTGGTCGAAAGAATTCTGAACATCTCCACTCGCCTCGCGTGTGAGCCTCTCAGTTTCTTCCATCAAATCTTCGTAACTGAGATAACCGTTAGCTTGGTAATTGCTGACGGAGGTGTAGGATGCGAACGTCTGCCCGCCCTGAGAACCCTCGAGATTCCGCAAAATCTTGTCGTTGATATATCGGCGCCCATCAATACCATGGACGTACGTCAGCTTGGGTTTCCGCTTCTCCTGCTGCTTTTCCGATTTCTCTTGTTTTTTCGCTTCGCGGTCTTCACGTAAACCCATATGCCTCTCCCGGTCCTCGTCTGACTTTTGCAGAAATTATCTATAGAGATACAACTAACTATATATTGCTTTTAGACGGAAACCAATAGATCGTTTAGCAAGTACACTATGGTCATCCGATCCTGAGGGACTAGATGAACAAACCAGAACTAGCGGATCTGTTCAGCAAACATTCCAACATCACTCAGGAAAAAAGCAACGCTTTCATTGATGCAATCAGCGAACAGATCATAGACGAGATGAGCAAAGGCTCATTCGTCTATCTCGATGGATTGGGAATCTTCTGGGCAAAAACTGAATTGGTTCGACCCGGTCGAAATCCCAGAGATGGCCAAGAGATTGTTCTCTCTGAAAAACGCGTGCCATCATTCACCTGCGGTCCACCATCTGAATACGCAAAACGAGCGGCTGTCAAAATTTTGACCAGCGAAGAGATTGCTAAAAATATTTCCGCCAGCACAGGTGACGATCAAGTCGAAGCATCGAGATTAGTAGATTCATATGTCGATTGTTTGAAAACAGCTCTTCATAGTGGCGAACCAATCGTAATCGTAGGATTCGGCACATTTGAGTCCATGAAATTTCCGTCGCGGTCGCTGACTGATCCGGATACAGGTGAAATATTTTCAACCGTAGCAGAGTGGATTTACCGATACAGTGCGGCGAAAACTGTAATAGAACGCTTGGAATATGGATTGCTTAGGTGATTGAGAGACGCCATCGGAAATTGTTTCAATCTCCATGCTGGCGCGGCAAAAATCTGATCTGGTTAATTTCGCCAGGCTATCCGAATGCCACCACAAGATCGTACTTATTTGCATTTCTGACAATCCAGCGAAGACGAGTCCAAACAAATTTTTCAGCTTGAAACGGATCGAAGTCATCGAGTTTCCAAAAGATTTCCGGACCTTTTAGTTCTGTATATGAATCGCCGAATAGAATTGGTCCAATGCTGTTCAGCTCATTCAAAAGGCGCAAAGAAGAACCGCATGAATTCAGCGTCTCTTCGATCTCCAAAGGGAACGGCTCGGAAAATTCGATCGGCAAATAGTAACCGTCAGAGTCAGAGTGTTCAATCAGATGCTGAAAACTTTTTGTTGCCAATTCGCCGTCATAAATCTTGCGAAGGATTGGATAGCTGAAAGCCTGATCATCTGCAGTCGGGATGCGGCCATAGTGCTCTGTATGCGCAGCGAAGCCGCGCAGTTTATGCAAATTGCCATAACTGCCAATCGATTCGCCTTGTATGTTAGCGACATTTGAACCAACGTTAAGTGTCAGCGACTTCACCGCAGTGGCGTTGGCTACTGCCTCTTCAAGGGATGAAATACAATCGCCGTCCGAGGAGTCGAGAAGCGAGACGAAAAGACCCATGCGCATCCTCCATGATTCGGTCAAATTATACGGAATCTGCTTTGAATAAATTCTCGGCAAATCAAAATGACTTCGACCAATACGAAACAAAGAGAAGTGTTGAAAAATTTTGCTCAGTGGTTGCAATACACAAAAACGGATTCAAGCATGCACCACAGATGGTGAAGAGCGTCGCCCTCTAAATGCCTGGACGAACAAAAGTGCAAAACCGTTTCTCAACAAATCAGTCGGCTTCCGCAGCCTAATCCGGAATATCTGCGACGTCTTGAACGACGGTGGCAATCAAATCAGCAAGTGCGGCCAGACTGGAGTTGTGCAAAACAGTCGCATCGACCACGCCGCCGGATGGTGATGGCAAATCCCTCGTGGTGCAGGTTGCAGCGACTACGGTAGCGGCATAACCCAAATCCATCGCACCTCTTGTCGTCGCATCGATACACATGTGTGTCATGAATCCGGCAACAATGACTTTCTTGCGTTGGGTAGCTGTGATCAATTCATGCAGACTCGTGTTTACGAAACTGCTGGGCAAATGCTTTATGACAACCGGCTCGCCGTCAACGGGTCTGGCTTGCTCTGCAATTTCGACGAACTTACCGTCCGGATCGAAAATCGGAGCGCCTGGAGTGGCATGGTGGACTATATGAAAGATGGGCGCCTTAAGTTTTCTTGCACGATCAATCAATATTTTCAATTCGCCAAGCGACCGGTCGACCTTATATAGAGGCAAACTTCCGTCAACATATTCACGCTGGGCATCCACGACGATCAAAGCGCACTCGCTCAACCTGGGCGCAGTGGTATCCGCACTTAGAAAGTCGAGCAAGGTTCGGGCTTTATACATTTTTGAATCACCTGTAGATACGCAAAAACCCCGCCGAAGCGGGGTTTTTATAACTCCCGAGGTAAGATTCGAACTTACGACCAAGTGATTAACAGTCACCTGCGCTACCGCTGCGCTACTCGGGACCGAGCGGTGTTAACGATGTACCACGAAAGTGGCACGTCGATAGACTCAATAATACAACAATGTTTTATTTCGGCTAGTGCCTGTGACAAAAGTTCTTCGTTCTCTGTAATCAAAGATTTTTATAGGCTCTTTTTAATGTAGTGGCTCTTGAGAATTGAAAGCCTCTCCACCGATAGCTTCGGCTAGTCAAGCTCATGCAGCAATCGCTGTTTACGCCGAATGTTTCAATCCGAAATCTCGTAATCAAGAGCCAAAACTGTTTTTCCCATCTGCTTGTATACTATGGGCGTTACGATATGGTGCTTCCAAGGTACGGAACACGATCGCTAGTTGGAAGAAGCTAGCAGGGGATGAGCTTGTTCGGAACACAAAAATTAAGTCAGGGAGCGGCTAGTGACGCCGTCATCATGGTCGAGCAATACTTCCGCAGACGCGGACTCGACCCACAGGAACACGCTTTGCGCGATGCTCAAGGCTATGGTTGGTGGCTGACCGAAGGCAGCGCCAAGATCTACGTTTTTGTTCAAGTCAGCCAACATGGGGCGGTTTTAAGAATTACCAGTCCACTGGTTTTTCTTCCTGACAGTAATCGCGAACCTTTCTATCGCAAGCTTCTAGATCTCAATAGCTCGCTAAGCAGTTGCGCACTGTCGACACACGATGAAATCGTCCTTGTCGTAGCTCAGAGACCGACGTTCGGATTGGTGCAAGAAGAACTCGACGACCTGGTCTGGCATGTTGCCTACGTTGCCGATCTCCTCGACAACAAGCTGTCTGAAGAGTTCGGTTGTCGTATGTACTCCGAACAAGCCCAGAGTCGGGGATAATCAAGTTACGGGCAGCTTTTAAGCCCGACTTATTCCTCGGCTACAATTAGAATCAGGTAGCCGATCTAGATGCCACAAGCCATGACATGTCTTCTGAAAGACGACGAAATTTCTTTTTTTCTCGAGCTCATTGAAAGGGCCGGTCAGCTAGCGCTCAGAATGCGCGAATCTGTAGACATCCAGGAAAAGACTGGTCCAATGGATCGAGTCACTTCAGCTGACTTGGAACTGTCAAAAATTTTGGTTTCGGAGATTTCAAGCAAATACCCGAACGACATTGTGGTATCGGAAGAAGACAGCATGCCTGTCGAAATTCCGATGTCCGGACGAGTTTGGATGATCGATCCAATCGATGGCACGGATAACTATATAAAGAACGATGGACAATATTCCGTGATGATTGGATTATTGTTGGATGCCAAACCAGTATTCGGTTTCGTTTATGCTCCAGCGGAACAAGCGGCCTGGTTCGGCGGACCAGGGTATGGCGCCTGGAAGAAAAAGGACGGCGAAGAGTCCATCAAATATGGGCCAATGGATGAAATTCGGATAGAGGATCCAATGCGCCTGATGATGGGATTTCGCGATCGCAAGCGGCACCCCTGGATCGAAGATCTACCCCAAGTTGAATTGATAAGAACTGGAAGCATCGGCGTAAAAGTCGCCCGCATTCTCGACAACCACGCAGACATTTTCGTTCACATGTCCGGCAAATTGAAAACTTGGGACACAGCCGGTCCAGCTGCCATCGCACTTGCCAACGGTCTTGACGTCGGCACGATGGAATTCGACGAATTGAAATTTGAATTTCCATCAATCCTGCACGAAACATCTGTGATGATCGGTCGCAAGGGAACGCTCGAATGGTGCCGACATTACCTCGGCGTAGTCCCACCCTCAGCAGGGGATCAATGAAATCAGTTAACGCAAATCTCGTAGTTTCACCTTCTGATCTAGACGAACTCTGTGAACATATCGACAGAGTTGGAATGGCGGCGTTCGATTTTGAATTTATTCCTGAGCGAACATATTTTCCGATTCTTTGTTTAGTTCAAGTCTGCGTAGAAGAAACTCCTTATCTCGTAGATCCATTTGTTATCAAGGATCTTTCCAGCCTCTGGAAGCGAGTGGCGGCAAAGGAAGTGAAATGTATTTTCCATGCCGGCAGTCAAGATTTGGAAATTGTTTTTCAAGAATCGGGTTTAATTCCGACGAATATTTTTGACACTCAGATCGGTGCAGGATTTGCCGGATATGGTTATTCAGCCGGCTATCGCCGCTTGCTGAGCGACATTCTGAACGTTCAAATTGCAAAAACAGAAAGCTTCAGCGATTGGCAATCACGACCGTTGACACCAGCGCAAATCGATTATGCCGTCAGTGACGTACTACATTTGATACCACTGTACCGAAAAATCGAACAGAGATTAATCTCTCAAGGTCGGCTCGAATGGGCAGAAGAAGAGTGCAAGGTCTACGAGAGTCTCGAGTTCTACGAACACGATCGCACCAGAGCCTTTATGCGAATCAAAGGTGCAAACTCACTTAACTCTCGCTGCCTGGCGGTCCTTCGCGAAATGTGGAATTGGCGGGATACGGAAGCCCGTCGAATTAATAAACCACCACGCGTCGTTCTATCCGACAACGTCATGGTTGAAATCGCCCGCAAACCGTCCTCCTCAATTGATGATTTGAGAAACATGCGCGGCATCCGCCCCGACCAGCCGCGAATTTACGGCAAAGCAATTTTGGAAGCTATTGAAAAAGCTCGTTCACTGCCTGATGCCGAATTGCCGACCTGGCCGACAGGAAAGGTGCCCACTAAGAACGAAGTCTTAGCCGGTGATTTCTTGTACATCGTTCTAAAATATCTTGCCAACGAAATCGGACTGGCTCCGGAACACATCTGCACGCGTGATGAATTGCAGCTGGTGGTGCGCCTGCATAAAGAGGGCAAACTGACAAAAGCAACAGATCTAAAAATCAACCAGGGATGGCGTTACGACGTAGTCGGCAAAAAATTAGTCGAAATTCTCTCGGGCGAATTAGTTCATGCGCAAGTTCTTATGACCGATGGAAACCTGCATTTAGCCTTGAATCAGATTCCGGATTCCTTAAAGAACTAGAGTGACTCCATCACTTCCAAACATTCCCGATCGTTATGCGATTCTCGACGAACTTGGCTCGGGCGGGATGGGAACGGTTTACAAAGCGCACGACAAAAGTTTAGATCAGATCGTCGCGTTGAAACTCTTGCACCTCAGTGGAAGCAAGAACCCTGACCAGATGTTGCGTTTCAACAGAGAGGCTCGTGCCTGTGCAAAGCTTCGTCATAAAAATATCGTCGGCATTCTGGACTTCGGCTTTTTTGAAAGTCAAACACCATATATGGTGCTGGAATATGTCGAAGGCCAAACACTGAAAACCAGAATCAAAAACAGCGGCAAGTTGCCTCCAGACGAAGCCGTTGAAATCTTTACGCAAATTGCCAGCGCCCTCGGACATGCCCACGATCATAAGATAATTCACAGAGATATTAAATCCGCCAACGTTCTTCTCTCCGAAGACAAAAACGGAAATCCCATCGTTAAGATCTTCGATTTCGGTATCGCCAATTTCACATCGCATCCAGAACATTTGAAACTGACGGAAAGCAACGCCTTGATCGGCACACCCTCGATAATGAGTCCTGAGCAAGCAAAAGGTCTGGAGGTCGAGGCGCGCTCCGACATCTACTCATTTGGTTGCGTTATGTTTGAAACGTTAACTGGAAAAATGCCATTCTCAGCCAAAGACATTTTTACTCTGCTCGAAATGCAGACTGCACTCGAAGCCCCAGCGGTCGGCAGTTTAGAGCCGGAATTAGCCGGTACCATTCTCGAAGAAGCAGTGGCGTGTTGCCTGAAAAAAGATCCTGCCGATCGTTTTCAATCAGCTCTTGAAATTGCAGATTTTCTAAATTCGGATACCACGAAGGACGATGCCGCGCCAATACACGAGCAAAAAATCAGGAGTAGACGCATCGCGGCAATACTACTCTTTGCTGCTTTCCCGGTAATGCTTTTCCCATTTTTTTCTCAGTTGATTCGGACGAGCAGACTTGATGGAACGGCAAAAGTTTCTGAGGCGCCGGACTCCAAGAAGAACAGGAAGATCGACTGGAAGATGGCAATGGATCCAAATGAGACAGATAGGTTATTTTTGGCACACATCCCTGATTTTAAGGAATCCGATATTCTCAGCATCCCACAAGATCAATCAGTTAGACAGGTAGATCTGACATATCTCCAACCCGATCTGTCAGAGAACGGATTTCAATACTTGTCCGGACTCAAGTCGATAACTGGTATACGAGCATGTTATATGGATATGCTCACTACCGGCAGTATCAAGCAGTTAGGCAAAATGCAGCAACTCGCTTATTTATGTGTCGACGGGACGAAGCTCGAAGATGTTAGCTCATTGGGACAACTCAAAAATCTCAATAGCCTGGAGGTTCAGGGATTTTCACCGGATGATGTCCAGAAACTTCAGC
>CAZRMH010000301.1:0-10154 GCA_964600935.1 uncultured Candidatus Obscuribacterales bacterium | reverse complement strand
CCCGTGACTTCTCCGAAGGCGAGAACCACTCTCAGATCTTCCGTGGTTTCCTGTACTGAGTCGGTCGGCAGGAAGTCCACTGGAACCAGTAGAACATCGCCCTGGCGGTATTGCGGTCTTTTCATTTTTATTACCCTGGTAAACGTTGGATTACCAGTATATAGCCGGGTATGGGATGGATGCCAAGTGTTTACAAGACGATTAGATTTGACTGTTGAGCCGGCTAACAGCACCAGTGACGGTGCAATTCATTCTGACGACCGCTATTTGACCAGGGGGAGGAGAGGATTGATTTGAGAAATCCGTTAAAGCGATTGTCTTTCACTTAGTTTTCTTATCGCCATAACTCCAATGCTCACATGTGATTGAGAGGAAGTGGATTCGCCGCGATTAGCACGAGCGTAATGATGATGAGAGCCAGCTTCATTGACAGACTGATTACCGTAAGAGCTGCTTCGTTCTTAATCCAGTTAAGGGGCGGACTTTGTCTATGCTGATTCGAAACCATTAAGGACTGTTGGGTTTGTAATGAGTTCATATCGCACCAAGGGTCGGGTATTCGAGCATAGCGGTGCGAGCCAGTCTCGAAACCGTTGAATTGAACAGTTGCCGAAGTCTTGCGTTTTAGAGCAAGTCTAAAAGTTTAGTTTCCATCCAGTCTAATTTTGGATTGTCGCTTTATCTCGTCGTGGATTAGTCGCAATATTTCCGCTTCTCCTTTGGCTAGTGCAGCCGCTCTCATACAGTCTTCTCGCAATTCTCGCGACTCTTGTTCGCGTTCTCTGATTAGCTGAACAATTCCTTCTTGAAGAAGTTTGCATTCACCGATTGTCAGATTGAGAAGAATTTTTGTTTTGGCGTCTTCTCGCATAGCTATTGACCCCCCGTTCCAGGTTTGAGGCATCGAAATCGCTTTATTTGACCTCTCTCAAGCGCACGCCAAAACGTCAACAACCGTCATTTAAAACTGTTGTCGTTGTCTAGATTCGAGCAATGAGTAATTTCATCATGCCTCAGAAAATGCAGCTTGGCTAGTAGGCAAATTGTAGATGTAACGGGTGTGGTTACACCAATCCGCCAGGTAATCGATGTCAGTCGTGAGTTAATGCGAGCGTTAAAGCTTACGCAAACGATATCCGACTCTTGGAATATTCTCGATTATCGACTCCGAGTTAGGTTCATTCGAATCTACGATTTTCCGAATTCGACTAAAAGCGACACGCAAGCCATCTGGAGTTGCATCTGAGTCGTAGTGCCAAACCCGCGACAAAAGCGCATCGACGCTGAAAATTTCTGTCGGATGTCGCATGAGAAATTCGAGCAATGCAAAATCGCGTGGTGAGAGTCGCAACTCTTTTCCATCGCGAGTGATGCGAAACTTTGTGGGATCTAATTCCAAACTTCCGTACGAAAGTAAGTCAGAGTGCGTGGTTTTGGGGCGCCGTAAGATCGAGCGGATGCGCGCGGCAAGTTCTCTTACCTCAAATGGTTTAGTGACATAGTCATCGGCTCCAGAGTCGAGACCTTGTTCTTTTTCTTCGAGATCGCCGCGTCCGGTGAGCATTATAACGGGGCTGTTTCCGCCAGCCGAGCGGTATCTCTTTAGAATATCGATGCCGCTCATGCCGGGCAATTCCCAGTCGAGAATAATGACGTCGTAATCAGTCATTTTGAGATTGTTCATGGCGTCCAGACCATCGTGAAACGTCTCGACGGTGTGACGTTCGCCGGTGAGCCCATCGCTGACCAGTTCAGCCATGTCGGGATTGTCTTCGACTAGTAAAATTTTTGCCAATTGGGTCTCAGTTTCGGGATGCCTATCTTATACCCGCTCCGCCAGCGTGCGATTCGTTTTGTGCCACCAGGAACAGGGGATATAAGCAGTATGCGCATTCATTTGTCGTTGACATCGAAAGTTCTTCTCTTTATCATCGCGCCGCTGATTGCTCAGTTTGCGTTGTTGGTTCATCTCGCGACTATTGAACGAGAAGCCGAAGATGCGCTTAGTGCCTCGACAAAGTGCCGTAAGATCTCGGATAAAATCCATCAAATCGCGTCTGATATTTTTGAGTTGCACAAAAGCTATCGAACGCTAGGAGATCTCGAGAAATACTCGTTTGCTGATACTGCGCAAAGCACGGTGGCCAAGCTAAAGGCTGATTACACGCAGCTAAAGAAATTGACGCGTGGTCAATCCGAGATATACGAGACTGTCGTTAAATCTGAAAAAGTAGTCGATCGCTCTCTTGATACTTTTCGTGAAATTCAGCATGCGCTCACGGATTACGGGAAGGTTGGACCGACCACGCGAGCTGAATTAATGCGGCGGTTTCGACGGACAACTGCTCAGGATGAGGTGTTTCAAGACCTGATTGAAATCGGCAAACAGCAAGAGCTGCGTGCTGAGGACGCGCCTGAGGTGCAGGCTGTGTACCGGCAACAAAGTCATAATGTCATGCTAACCATTGGAATTGTAAATTTGTTATTCGGCGCCGTATTTTCGTTGTTCTTGATAAAGGGCATCATTAGCCGTCTTCAGCAGGTCAGAGAAAACACTTTCAAGCTGGCTAGTGGAATGCCACTCAATCCGCCGTTGCAAGGAACCGATGAGATCGCGGCTCTCGATCAGGTTTTTCATAAGATGGCTAGTGCGATAAGAGAAACGTCGCGCAAGCAATCTGCGATCGTCGAGAATGCGCGTGACTTGATCTGCACGATTGATGAACAAGGACGGTTTGAAACCGCCAATGGTGCCTCTGTCGATATTCTGGGAATTGCGCCTGCCGATCTTCTCGGGAAACACTTCATTGATCTTGTCGTGAGTGAGGATGTTTCGAAAGCGTTGTCGTTTTTCGAACAATTAAAAACTTCAAGTGAGAAACATTTGATTGAACTGCAAATGCGCTCTGCTTCGCCGTCTGAGTCGTTGGACAGTTCTTCCCTTGTTGAAACTATTTGGTCTGCGCACTGGTCGGATGAGAATCGATCAACATTTTGTGTGATTCACGATATTACGGAGCGCCGGAGAGCTGAACGACTGAAGCAGGAGGTGATGGCGATGATCACTCACGATTTACGCACACCACTATCGGTAATAAATAACGTATTGAATTTTTTCGAATCTGGTGTTGGTGGCACATTTGATACCAAGGGCGAGCGTTATTTAAAGATGGCTTCGAGAAACGTTGATCGAATGTTCACGCTCACAAACGAGTTGCTTGATATTGAAAAGATAAAGTCGGGAACGATGAAGTTGGAAATTTCAGCGGTTAGTCTGTCCCGAACATTTGAGGAATGCGCTGCTGTTAGTGGTGGATACGCAGAGGAGAAGGGCGTTTCGTTGGTCTTCGAACCGACGGACATAATGCTGGATGCGGATGATCAACGTTTGGATCGCGTGCTTGCGAATCTGGTGGCAAATGCAATTAAGTTTTCGCCTAAGGGAAAAACGGTGAGAGTTTCATCTTCGTTATCACCTGTTACTTCCTCTTCTAACGTTTTGAATTCCGCCGAAGTCGACAAGGTGATTATTCGGGTTGAGGATGAGGGCCAGGGAATTCCGCCGGAGTTTCGCGAGAGTGTGTTCGAGCGCTTTCAGCAGGTGGATGGGTCTAGCGCCAGCGGAAAAATCGGTTCGGGTCTTGGACTTACTATATGTAAGGCGATTGTTGAATTGCACGGCGGACGTATCTGGGTTGAAGATAAGACCGGTAATGGAACTATTTTTGCCTTTAGTTTGCCGCTGACGCAAAACATATAGATTATTCCGTGGCGTTTGCGTTCTCTGATTCGAGCAGTGGAGAACTCCATGAATAGAGCGTTTTGTTGATCTGAGTTTCTTGTTATACCGTCGTTATAACTCCATTATGGTTCCGTTATTGTTTTTCCTTATCTTGTTTGATGAACCGACGCAAGTCGCGAACACGAAGGATATAAAACGTTTCTATGAGGATATGACAATGTACGACGCAAGCATTCAATCGAAATCAGCCGATAAACCAGTCGAGTCCCAACAACAATTTAGTATGGCAAACCTTGCTCAAGTCGCTGTTGATGCGTGGAAAGACATTGCCAGTGTGCGCACGGATAGCGCAACACCCGCGCAGCAATTCGGTGATAGCAAATTTTTGACGATTCCTCCGTTGTTCGGAGATTCAGTTGCAACGGGTAAGACTGCCAAGCCATCCTCAAACGAACAGCAACGCGACGTGTCGCTCGGCGAACAAAGAACTGGTTCCTTTACTCCGCCCAAGTGGAACGGCACTGAAAAGGTAGTTAAGGATCCCGGACCGAAATCATCAACTGTCGATGGAAAGCCGAGTCTCAATCATGCCGAAGTTCGCGGAGCTAACAGTGGTCATAGTGGGAATTCGCGTACTGAAGAGGCTGGCTCCAGCGGACGTTTCGGCGGCAAGCCTGTTGGTAAACCGGAACACACTGGGCGAGATATTTGTGGAAAACCAGGCAAGCCCACGAAACCTGATTTCGATTCGAACAAGCCTGGCGCAGACAAGCCCGATGTAGTCAAACCTGGCAAGCCATCGATACCCGGTGCAGATACGAAAGATCCTTGCGACGGACCAGAGAAAATTAACTGTGCTGATACCAAAGCGCTAAACGGTGAAGATGCGCTGCTCATGCCAGGCAAAGACGACAGCAAGCGTCGCTGCCCAGACAAGCCCGTCAAAGGTGAATCTCTGAATGGAGAATCCACAAGTGACTCTGGGCAAAGCAACGTCAAGAAAGACGTTCTGAAACAACTCAACCAAATGGTGGAGGAGGGCGAACTTTCTCAAGCCGAGCTCAAACAAATGTTCAACAAACTCTTTCTCAAAGAAATGAGAAATCAAGGAAATTAAACACCTGAAGTTCTCTATATCCTCCAAACAAAACAAAATCGCTAACTCGCAAGGGTTGGCGATTTTGCATGACACCTTTTTCTGGTCAGTCGATCAACTATGTCGATGATACTTGAGGATGATCTGTATAAGTTAAAAGTTAAAAGCTGGCAGGCCTGATTTGAATTCGGTCTACATATAGCCGCGTCGCTGAAACTTATAAAATCTCACGGGTTGACAACTGTTGCGCCTACCTGCAAATGCTCCTTTCGGACGATGCAGCTTTGTCAAATAGCGTCATAGACTGTTCTGTGAGTTATCGACCCGAGAAATTGGAGGACGGCGATGAGTATGTTCTGTTATCAGTGTGAGCAAACATCCCACGGGAGCGGTTGCACGACTATCGGAGTTTGCGGGAAATCGCCAGAAACAGCAATTCTTCAAGACGTTATGGTTTACGTTGCGAAAGGGATCTCACAGTATTTGCATGGCGCCACTGAATACGGTGTATCAGATCCAGAGCTTGACGCCAAAGTGCTAGAGGCACTTTTCATGACGCTAACTAACGTGAACTTCGATGCTTCTGAGCACGTTCTCTACATCAAGGAGATGGAGAAAACACTTGCCAGTGCACGCCGACTCTATGAAAACGCTTGTATCGCCGCAGGCAAGAATCCTATGCCTCTAGCTGGCCCAGCCCTGTGGCAGTGTCCTGAAAGTACGGAAGAATTGTTAGCGCTTGGTGCTTCACTGTCTATTCTAAAACGAATAAATACCAACGAAGATATTGCCGGTTTGCAAGAGTTAGTCACTTATGGTGTTAAAGGTCTCGCCGCCTACGCTCATCACGCCTTGCTTTTGGGATACAAAGACGACACGGTTTTTGAATTTGTTCATGACGTTCTCAACTATCTGGTTTCAACAGAACAGACGGTCGATAAATTGTTGGAATATGCTTTGAAGACTGGCGAAGTCAATCTTCGAGTAATGGAATTGCTCGATCAGGCGCATACTGAAACCTTCGGACATCCGGAACCAACGCAAGCAAGAACCACTCCGGTCGCCGGTAAGTGCATAGTTGTTTCCGGGCACGACCTAAATTCTTTGCACGCCCTACTGAGGGCAACTGAAGGAAAAAATATAAATGTCTATACGCATGGTGAATTGCTGCCGGCATTAGCGTATCCGAAACTGAAACAGTTCAAGCATTTGGTCGGTAACTTTGGTAGTGCCTGGCAGAATCAAACGACTGAGTTTGCCAACTTTCCCGGCCCAATTTTGATGACCACTAACTGTTTAAAACCGCCCGCGGAGATTTACAAAGATCGTCTTTATACGATGGATGTGGTTGGTTTCGAAGGGATTTCGAAACTCCAAAATTACGATTTTTCTTCAATAATTGAATCGGCACTTTCCTCGCCAGGATTCACCGAAGATCAAGAATGCAAAACGATCACGATTGGGTTCGGAAGAAATGCCGTACTATCCGTGGCCGACAAAGTTGTTGATGCTGTGAAAGAAGGCAAGATCAAACATTTCTTTTTGATTGGGGGCTGCGATGGTGCGGAATACTCGCGCAATTATTTCGCAGATGTTGCTGAGAAGGTACCCGATGACTGCGTAATTCTTACGCTAGGCTGCGGAAAGTACCGCTTTAACATGGAGGAATTCGGCGATATTGGCGGAATCCCGCGCCTCTTAGATATTGGTCAATGCAACGATGCCTTTTCTGCAATTAAAATCGCCAGCGCTTTAGCTGAGGCCTTCGATTGCGGTATCAATGAACTGCCATTATCTATGATCATTTCTTGGTTTGAACAAAAGGCCGTCGCCGTGTTGCTCACTCTGCTGTTCCTTGGTGTAAAAGACATCAGGCTTGGACCGGCGCTTCCCGCTTTCATCACGCCTAATGTTTTATCGAAACTAGTGGAAGGATATGGTATCAAACCAGTTGGCACGGCAGAAAAAGATCTGGCAGTGATCTTGGCGAGATAGTTAGACCATAGTCATCTCTGGGTTTAGTTGCTATCTTCGTCGTGATCCGGAAAGAATCTCTCTTTCTCGGACTGGCGATGCTGATCCAGCTCGCTCTAAAATTCTCTTAAATCGTAGTCTTTCAGCGATTGGAGAAACTCTTCTGCATGCTCGCTGTAGATATCACCGGTGATGGCACTAACAAGTTTGGGTATGCTGTATTTCATGCCGGAAATACTTGCGCCACCGAAACCAAGACTGACTAATCCGCCGAAGGTAAAACAGTAAAGGTGCTTGAGGTAAGGCGCAGCGCCAGGGGTTTTCTCAGTGAACTGAAAACCTGGTCCGAGGTAAGGGTGTCTCAAAACGTCGTCGAGTTTTGCGTCTGCTTGCGGCGTAAAACGATCGCTCCAGACTGCGATTTTGTCAACCAAATTTGTAAGCTCTGGACGCAGTGAGAGGTCTGTAATAAAGCCGGTTCCGATGATCACGAAATCTACATCGAAGTTTCCTTTATTGGTTTCAATGCAAACCTGATCGTTGTTAAAGGAAAGCGAATTCCATTTGCTGCCACCATGCAATTTGAAGTTGGGATGACGTGTCGCGCGTTCGAACGTATCTGTCGGTGGCAGTTGTCCCATTTTTATAATTTGCGAAATGAATTTGTATTTCAAATCATCCGAAAGGTCGCCGTGGTGTTTTAAAAATCCTACAAATTCCGCCCAACGATATGGATTGATACTCGGTAAATCATCTCGTCTGTAGAAAAGATGAACCTCGCTTGCGCCTGTTTCCAAGGCAACTGACGCATTATCGAACGCCGACGCTCCGGCACCCAAAACAGCAACGCGTTTATTTTTTAGTTTTTCAAAATCGATCTCGTCGCGAGTATGCGCGAATCGATCTTTCGGCAAACTCTTCGAAATCATCGATGGAATATCCCATCGACCGCAGCCATCGATGCCTGTCGAGAGAACAACTTTGCGCGCAAGAATTCGACTGTTTCCATTCGGCGAAGTCACTGGTACGGAAAAACATTCGTTGTCAGTGCACCATTCGATTGCTCCTGCAGTCGTCTGGTTTTGAACAGGTAATTTTAAAAGTTTGCGATACCAGAGCAGATATTCAGCCCATTGCTGCTTGGGCAGCAATTTCAGATTCTGCCAGCCTTCAGCGCCGAATTGAGCTTCGTACCAGGCGCGCAACGTCAGGTTGGGAAGCCCGAGGTCGGGACCGGTCACGTGTTTCGGCGTTCTCAACGTATGCATGCGAGCAAAGTTGAGCCAGGGACCCTCGAAACCTTCTTTGTTCTCGTCGATTACGAGGATGTTGTTAACCTTCTCGCGCATAAGCCCGAACGCGCAGGTCACGCCGCCTTGCCCGCCACCGATGATGAGCACATCCAGGATGTTCCGGTCGTCTTTTGTCTTGCTTTCCGGGACCCACTGCCGTAGCGGGTAGTCAGTAAGTTCAAGGTCTCTACGAACAGCCGCTTCAAGTTCAGAAAGAGCCTTGAGATTTGGTGTTTGCAAGGTCGGAGGGCTCGTGGTCGTCATCAGCTTATCCAGTTTGAGCGCGAGCTGACCCGTTTGTCAGCCCGCTGGTTTTGAAACAGCTAGATCTTCGCATTTTAGAGGTCCGTGGTCAAAAAACGAAAGATTTTTCGCCTAATTTCCAGGTGTTGTCGAGTGTGGGCGGTGTTAGCTCCGACTTGCACTCGACAGGTTTCCCACCTCCGTCAATGAATTTTTCACCTGAACAGTGCTCCAGTCCAATTGGCAAGCGAGCGGTGGCTCTGTAGCGTTCACCTTTGACACTCCTGGCGCCACTCAAAGGCGACGGCCGACTAGCCGCGATATTGAAGCGCAAATTCTCGCGGGGTCATGCCCTTGAGTCTTTTGAATTCCTTGTTAAACTGCGCCAGGCTAGCGTAACCGACTGTCGATGCGATGGCGTTGATGCGAAGTTCGCCTTCTATCAGCAGTGCGCTCGCTTTTCCGAGTTTGAGACGGGACACATAACCCAGGGGGGTCGTCTTCGTCTGCCGGCGAAAGTTCCGATGGAACGCGGCCGGGCTCATGTAAGCCATATCCGCGAGTTGATCGATGGAAATAGGTTCAGCATAATTTTTATGGAGATATTCGAAAACCGCTGCTAATCTCGGCTCGGGTTCGATAGCTTCTTTGCGATCCGATACTATTAGAGTGCGATAGTTTGAATCTAAACTCATGTGGCGAAGGATGGAGAAGAGCGATAGGAGTCGTTCGTCGTCGCGTTGGTTTTTAAGATTTTCCATAATTGGTCGAACAGCGTTTGCAGTTTTTGCACTGAATACGATACCATTGCGCGCTTTTTTCATTAGTGGTTTCAATCGTCGCAGTTCAGGAAACAGCCGCAGGACATCAGAGATCCAGGCTTCGCGAAACCAGCAGACGCGGACCATGAATGGCAGGTCCGGGTCCAATTTTTCATTGGAGCACCAGGTGTGTGGAACATTCGCGCCCAGCAAAACTCCGTCTTCGTAGCGCTCGATGCTATCGCCCACGTACCGGTGACCGCGGCTGTTCACCGTCAGCGTCAACTCAATTTCTGGGTGATGGTGCCATTCAAACGGCATACTCTCGACGCGATCCTCTAGATGCAGCGCCCAAGAATTATTTGCGTCAATGACAATCTTTTCGAGATACGGTTTCATGATGCTATTCTGACAGAACTTTGCTACCAATGAGAGGATAGCATCAGAATTCGAGTTTTTTCGATTACTTCGCGTCCCTTGTAAATGGTAATTTTCAGAAGCAAGGCGGCGATGGTCTTTCGGTCTTAATAGAGCTAAGCTCTCAGGGCGTCAGCGCATTGCAGGTGAACCCAACAACGACAGCACGCGAAGCCGAACCACATCGAACCCCTCGACCGCAGCATTCGAACCCAACAATCACAGCACTCGAACCCAGCGACCGCAGCATTCGATCCCAACAACCACAGCACGCGAATCTTAAACAGAACGCGAGCCTTAGCGAAATCAAGAATCTCGATAAAGAACAGGAATCCCATGTCATCCCGATGTATTGAAAAAACTAAACCGCTTGGCTCGCCGGAGTTCGTCCGCGACAAACGAATCTGGATTTACTACGCGCTTGTCGGATTGAACTGCTACGCGATGTCGGCGCTTGGACCGCTCATGCCGTTTTTGCGCAATGAGTTGGATCTAAACTATAAAGTCGCGGGAATGCATTTCAGCGCATTTGCGCTGGGAACTATTCTCGCTGGCACCATCGGCGACTGGGTTGTGAAAAAGTTCGGTCGTGTGGCGACGCTTGGTGGAACCGTTGTCGGCACCATTTT
>CAZRMH010000300.1:7979-10203 GCA_964600935.1 uncultured Candidatus Obscuribacterales bacterium | reverse complement strand
GGCCTTCTGTACTGCCTTGCCTGCGTCCGACTCTGTCAGACTGACTTCCTTGAATACGCCACGGAAGAGCCAGATGCCCATACCCAGCGCTGCTATTCCGAGCAGTGCCAGGCCAATAGTTGTTTCCATGATTTGTGTTATCTGTTCTTGATGTCCTGAACCACCCCGACACTCGCTACGAGCTCGGAATTTGGTGATCGCTGGAAATTGGTTGAGGGTTTTGAAGGATACTTTCAGGACTTCGATTGGTGACAGCGATGTACGCGGTGAGTCTAGAACTTGGACTCTTTCGGAGTCTCTTTTCTCAAAGACCTTGTTACAATGCGCGCACCTAATTGATTTTCATACTGACATCGAATACAGCGCAGCTTCGCTAAGCAATGCCCGGAGTCGTTGTAGCTCGGTGTTGTCAGGTGGTTGCGCGAATCAACAGCTTTGGTATTGAAGGTCTTGGGTTGGGTGTTTTTGAACCCGTATTGAACCATACCAGCCAAAACTTCTGGCGCCGATTTAGATGTCAGGTGCTTGCGCGAGCATGGGTGCAAATCGCTCTCGGGAAGTAGTGGTATGCTGATTTTTGATGTTTTACGATAAGCTGTAATAAGCATCGACCGGGTACATGAAGAAACAAAGCCTCAGCAACGCGCGATGTGTTTTAGTACCATCGGTGCCACCAGTCTAGTTTCTGAAAAAGGCCAAAAAAGGAAAAAATGACGAGGGAGAGCACAATTTCTTGTGCCCTCCCTGCATCACCAAAACGCACATAACTACCGCGTTTTTCTTTGACATCGGACGGTTGAGTCCTACTTCTGGGGCTTATCCCAGTCGTCGTCCGGCTGCTCATCGCAGGGCGGGCAATCGGACGGGATGTAGCAGACGTCGGAGACGGGCTGAATCAGCCGCGCCAGACCACCAAGCAGCACGCCGGCAATGAAGCCGCCGATATGCGCCCAGTAGGCTACGCCACCGCCGGAGAGGTCGCCGCCGGACTGGATGATGGGCAGGAACTGCATGATGAACCATGCAGCGAGGAACCAGTAGGCCCGGATCCGCACGATGAAGATCGGCATGACCCAGCCAGTGATGTCAGCCTTCGGCCAGAGCAGAAGGTAGGCACCGAGCACGCCGGCGATAGCACCGGAAGCGCCCAGCATGGGGACGGAAGTGGTCGGGTCGCTGGCGATCTGCGCAGCCGCGGCAGCGAGTCCGCCGAGCAGGTAGAAGCCAATGTACTTGAACCAGCCGAGGCGGGCTTCGACAGCCTTGCCGAACACGAACAGGAAGACCATGTTGCCGACCAGGTGCATCAGTCCGCCGTGCAGGAATGCATGGCTGAACAATGCGATGACGGCCCACTTGATCTGGTACACGTCGCCGGACTGGAAGGCATTGAGGATTGTGGACGGCACCAACATCCACTTCAACATGGCATCGCCGGAACCGGAGCTCAGCTGGATGGTTTCCCAGATGAAAGCCCCACAGTTCAAAGCGATAAGAAGCACAGTCACCAGAGGAAAGGTGAGGCAACGCAGGTTATCTTTGAGGGGAAACATTGTTTCGACTCCATTTGTACACAGCTCTTTTAGAGCGTGGGAATTCACATGGCTTCTGCCATGCGTGTTGTGAGAAGGAGAGCAGCTGAAGAACGGGGTCTTACGAGCCGCTTGTTCGCAAATGCGACACTTTAGGGTTCCAAGGCTGCTCAATTCCTGCGATTTCTGGTCGTGTCAAACCAGCGTGTAGCGGGCATCTCGGGCTCCAATCGTCGGTCACGTCAGTGAAGACTGTTGAAACTGGAGTGCGTGCAACTACGCCTGTCGATGGAATCAACAAGAGAGTCGGAGTTATTGAGCGGCTAAGAAATTCTTCGAGGGTTTGCTAAAAAGCCTTGGAGAACAAAAGTGTTTGTGACTCCCCAGAATATTTATTAGATACATGCAAATACAACAGCAATAGTGGTTATCAAGAGAACTTGAGATATTGCAGAGGTGAATGATATTGACAAGTCGCCGGGATTGCCAGGGTTGGTGTTGATTTCAAGTGGTGATTAACCCGCGCTAGTACTGAAGTCTGATTGCTCAGTTATTAACTTGACTGGTGGTTTCCATGAATTGAGATATGGGAGCGCTAATTGCTAGGTTTTGGGGCTATTTCTTCTCTTCAATTGTTGCGACTGAAACAACCAAACCTTCTTCTCGACTCCCTTGCCCTCCAACTACCACCT
>CAZRMH010000300.1:0-7969 GCA_964600935.1 uncultured Candidatus Obscuribacterales bacterium | reverse complement strand
AAATTTGATTCCTCGCTGTGCCGCTTCGATAGCCGGTTCACAGAGAGATCGAGTCGTTACGCGTGAATACAACTCTGAGTTTTCGTTCTAAAGCACCTCTCAAAAGGGTGTTTGCGAGCGGATATTCACTGCGCGCGTTTTGAGAACGGACCGTCCCAGATATCTCGTTTCCAAACGAAACCCGGAGATACACATGAACAGACGTGAACAGAAGGAGCTTGCCCGCACGGGTAAGCCCGTAACAAAGTTGCATTTCCTCGGCGCCGCCGGCGGTGTCACAGGCTCGCTCTACCTCGTTGAGGTCTTCACGCGAGAGAAGGCGACGCGCTACATCCTCGATGTCGGCTTGCATGTCGACGACGAACGCGCGGATCACCAGAATCGTCTGCCCAAGGGCTTGACGATGAAGGATATCGACTTCGTTATCATCAGCCACGCCCACCTCGACCACTCGGGGCTGCTGCCGAAGCTGATGAAAGATGGTTTCAAGGGACCGGCGTATTGCACGCCTGCCACTCGCGACCTGATGGAGATTTTGCTTCCTGACTCGGGGCACATCCAGGAGGAGAAGGTCGAACGGCTGAATCGGCGCGATCAGAAAAGAGCGAACGAATCGGCTACCACTCCAGTAGTCACTGCCAAGAGCGGCAAGTCGGCCGGCAAGGGCGGTCGGGAGGGCAAGTCGTCTGCCGTCAAGGCTGGGGCGGAGAAGTCTGCGACATCTGCGCCTACTCGCAAGCCGCTCTACACGGAGGAAGAAGCTCGTGAGAGCATGAAGTTGGTGCGTACGATCGACTATCGCGTTCGCACGAAGGTCGCCGAAGACATCTTCGTCACCTTTACGGATGCCGGTCACCTGCTCGGTTCGGCTGTCGTGCTGATGGAGATGGGCAGTGGTGCTCAGAAGCGTTCGCTTTGCTTCACCGGCAACGTCGGTCGCGCCAAGATGCCTGTTCTGAAGACGCTCGAAGCAATCAAGGGCGCTGACTACGTGATCACGGAGTCGACCTACGGCAATCGTCTGCACGTCGTTCGCGATCGTCACGCGCGGCTCGCCGACATCGTCAACAAGGCTTATGAGCGCGCCAAGGCGGGCAGTAAGCTGAATGGGTCGGGCGTCATCCTGATCCCGGCGTTCGCTGTCGGACGCGCACAGATTGTTCTCGACGACCTGCGGCAGCTGATCGCCGAGGGGCGTATTCCGAACCTCAAGGTTTACCTCGATGGTCGGATGAGCATCAAGGCGACCGACGTACACCGCAAGCACGCCGATTTGCTCAATGCTGAGACTGCTGCGGTGCTCAAGGCTGGCGGCGACCCGTTCTCCACGCCACGCTTCGAGCTCGCTCAGGAGTGGACTGATTCTGCGCGTCTCCAGGAGCCGCAGTCGGAGCCGATCCTCGTGGTTGGTTCCAGTGGTATGGCCAACGGCGGTCGGATCGTCGCTCACCTGACCAAGCGATTGCCGCATGCTGAGAACACTGTTGTGTTCGTCGGCTACCAGGGCACCGGCACGCTCGGCAATGCGCTTGTTCGCTTCGCCGAGGGGAATCCCTTCGTTGAGCGCGGCAAGCCTGTCAGCGATGCCCTGCCGAAGACGGTTAGCGTCCAGGGCAAGCCCACTCGCGTCCGCGCCACCATCGAGTTCATGTCGGACTACTCCGGTCACGGCGACTACATGGACATCGTCAACTGGCTCGGGAAGTTCACGCAGAAGCCCAAGATGACGTTCATGGTGCATGGCGACGACGATGCTCTGGAAGGTCTGCGCAACCAGGTGGCCACCCGGCTGCACTGGAATGCTGTTGTTCCGAAGGCTCGGGAAGTTTACGAACTGACCTAACCGCAGAGAAGAGGGACCATGGTCTGGACTTACGCACAACCACCTCGATTCATCGACGATCGCAAGGTGGTGCGAACGATTCAGTCGATCGGCGAAAGCCGGCTTACAGCGCTAAGTTCCGAGAAGCGATTCATCGAGCCGGCAAATATCGTGCTCGATGAGTTGGTGCATCTGGCTCCGGCAGCCAACCTCGTCAAGGTTGATTGCGCGCCAGATCCGGAAGCCGTGCGAGTTGCAATGTTTCAAACTGCCGCGCTCGAGCTGCTTCAGGCGAAGTGCCGCAACCGATACTGGTTGTGGTATCTCCTGTCGCGGCTCGACACTTCCACCTTTCCCGTTGATGTGCTCGCCGTCGCTCGTGCTCACGCGCGGGCGAAGGCGGCACTCTACGACAACAGATACGGCTTCGGCTTTGTCGAGAGGAACAGTTTGATCTGGGAGCTGAAGGCTTTGCCTCCTGGTTTCCTCTTCGAAATGTGGGATTCTGGGCGTGTCTTGTGTGAGCATCGCCACGATGCCAACGGCTATGGAGTGATGCTCAACCCGTTGTTGATCGACGACTAAGCGCTAATCGCAACGTTCTTGCCGGGATCAGGTGTTCAGAAATTCTGAACCTTGATCCCGGTTTTCTTTATAAATTTTATACTATGCAATGTCATAGAAGGCCGATTCAGGATTCAGGTCATTTTCAGACCGCGGAATTCAGAATAGCGGCTAACACTTTTCGCGATTCGTTTGACGCTTCCTGGGCTAAAGGTGCTTCAGGTTGCAATCGTGAGAGATGACATTCACGTCGTCGCTGTCCCTGCGGGGGCTGTGCGCCTGCGGTGCATGGGAATTTCCCCATTGTGGTCGTAATATCAAAACAAATATTATGGCAGTCCACACTGCGGTTCAAACGTTTCTATGCTCGACGAAGCTACACAAAAGAAAATCGCATCTATGGCTGATTTCAGCTCGCTACCAGCGACTGGGCCGAAGGATGATTCTGTTTGGTCGGCTCTCTCGAGAGAAGCATATGTTTTGGGCGGCGGTGTCGGAGATGGTTTTAAAGCGAATATGAATGCGCAGTCAATGATTGAGCGCACTCCTGATTTCGTTATATCTGCTGGGATCGGCGCTGGGCTGGCGTTGGCTCAAGGTAAAAAAGGCATAGTCAAACTTGGCGCTCAAATAACAGGTTTATCTTTTGCCGCAGGGTTTGCTAAAGACCTGACTGATGCTGATCGATTAAACGGCTTGTCGACTGCGGTAAGTAACACCTGGAAATCGCCGGATAATTTAGAACAAAACCGCGCGCTTGTTAAAAAACATGCCGGTGACTTTGCCTTCGATACCACTCTCATGATGGCTGGCGGTATGTTGGGGGCTGGTTCTGTAAAGGTAGGACGCTCCGAGGCGGCTGGTCAACTGAAGTCAGTGGTAGGAAACAGTCTTGAAAGTGTAAAACGATCGCTCACCCCAGGCACAGCTGGCAAAGCCGAAGTAATGTCGGGTGCTCTGGGAGCAGCCGAACGAAAATTGGTTGGTGCGGTTAAAGAAAATCCTGGCTCGTCCAGCGCAGCCACAATGGTAGAGCGTAAACCAGCAGTCACCGAGGGTGGTTCCATATCCCTTTCGACTGGTCCTCGCGAAGGTCATCTGCCCGCGCTTGAAGTAATTCCTGAAGGCAGCATGACGCCAAATAGAGGTTCTCGTCGACTTCCTGATGATGCCGCCCAAAGACCTCTTGCGGATATTCAGAAGACTGAAACTTTGCCGTGGGAAATGGAAAACGGCGCCACTGCCACATGGAAAACCAGTAAAGAAGGTGTTGACGTAAGGCTTCAGGCGCAGCAGTGGGTGGATGCTTTTACGCAAGGTCGTTACGGTGATGCATTGAAAGTGGCAATCGAAGCGCCAGTAATGGCGAACGTCAACCTCAATCCTGTTAAGCGTCCTCACACTGAAATTATCAATGCAGCAGAACTGAAAAGACCGGACATCCTCCAGTGGAAAATGTCGACACTCTCCAGTCATGCTGAGTTTAAATGGCAGCAAACCATGCGTGACGGTCAAGTCGAAGCGGTTAAACTCGAAGTTGTAATTCCGAAACCGATAATCGAGCTGAAAGAGGGAACGAGAGTACCTCTAGTAGATTTTGTTCGAAATGAGTCAACCGGGAAATACAGCGTCGATTATCCCGAGAAATCAGTTTCGGGAGCCCGTCTCACTCCGGCTGAAGTGTCCGAGATTCGTGCCGTTCGCCAGAGTCCGGAAGGTCAAAGATTATTGGCTGAAACGGCAATCTTCGGCTTTGAAGAAACCATAGTGCATGCTAATCAACACATAGTTCAAAGCGGCAAAGCTACCTCTCCGACATTCGCCGAGTTCGCCGCAGAATGGGCTTCGCAAAGCCCTTCGCTTCGCGGTCATAGATTGTCGTTCCTCGGCGCATTGGATAATCAGCATCCAAGCCGCCACACGATATTCGAACAGGAAGTTCCAATGCTCGCCTATGATGCAGGCATGCCACTAGCCCTGGTGCGCCATCACTTTTATTTTGGCGATCGCCACGTCAATATCCGCAAGCCAGTGATGGATTTCCTTCGAATCAGAGAACAATCCGCGATTTAATCAATAGACCGATTGAGCGTTCTGTTTCCTGTTTCAGAAGGTTGCCGGAGCCTATCTATTCCGTTTAGGAACCTCTTTCGAGGGGTTTCATTAATAGAGTACTGAAAGGCTCTATATGGATCAAAACGAGAAAGATTTAAGAGCGCAGATCGTTAGAGGAGCGCGCGCGGCTAAGGCTTTCAGCTCTCAGAGCGCACTCGCTGATGCTGAGGCTCGCAGCAAGCCCGCTCTAATTCCGTATCGATCTGCCTGGGGCGCAGGTTTTCGCAAACCATTCAAGGACTCCAATGTCGCTAAATGGGGCACCCTGGTAGCCCTCACTGTCGCTTACCTTCTCCTTGGCGCAGTCTGCCTCTCGCTCAAACTAGTTGGTTTTCTAACCATTCCGTATCTGTTTCTTGGATCTGCGTTGTGTTTGTTCGCGGCGTTTATTCTTCCGTCAGACAAGATGTATATGGATCGATTGTCGTTTATCATCCCGGACTCTAATATCCTGGCGCCGAGCGTGAAAATTTTGTGGTCGCGAATCGAAGAACTGTCGATCGTCGATGTCGCTAAGAACGGCGGCAAAAGCGCGTTTGTACTGAGATTGACGGAATCGTCAGGAGAGCCGCATGATTTGAAGCTTGCAGCAATCGGAAAAGACGCGCTTCCAACCCTGGCTGAGTATGTTCAAACCTACGCTCCTCACGCTCGCGGACTGGTTCTTCTTCAGGAATTGGAGCGGTTTCACGATTATGAAACTGGCAAACTGGAAGGCATTTCTTATACTCAACTCTGGGAGAGCGGCGCGGCGCTCAAGTTTGGACTGACATCTTTTACGCCGCTCTTGCCGGGAGCGATGTTGCAGGAGAGTTTCAAGATTGAAAAACAGATTGCTGCTGGCGGCTTCTCTGCTGTTTACCTTTCTACCGGTGCTGATGGCATTGCATATGTCATCAAAGAATCAGTAGTGCCGATCAACCTGGATGAAGCGTTGAAAACTAAGGCTCAGGAACAGTTTCAGCGTGAAGCAAAAATTTTGGCGAAGCTCGATCATCCTCAGATTGCCAGGGTTTTTGATCACTTTGTTGAGAATGGACGCAGTTACATGCGTATGCAATATGTGGAAGGAAGAAACCTGAGAAATTTGCTTCGTGAGAAACAAGCGGTCTCTGAAGCGATTGCCGTAAAATGGCTCCAGGAGCTAGCCGCAATTCTTTGTTATCTGCACGAGCTGTCACCGCCAGTAGTGCATCGCGATTTGTCGCCTGACAATATTCTGGTTACGGCAGACGATCGTTTAGTTCTCATTGATTTCGGCGCGGCCAATGAGTTTATTGGGGCAGCCACGGGAACGCTCGTCGGCAAGCATGCTTACATGGCACCTGAACAAATCAGAGCTAATGCCGAACCACGAAGTGATTTATACTCACTGGGTGCATGTGCCTACTTCTTTGTTACTGGTCGCGATCCGGAACCTCTGCGGAAGTCTTGTCCAAAGGCGCACGGTGCCAGTGTTTCCGATTGGTTCGATCAACTTGTGCAACGCCTCACTAACCTCGATCGCGACGATCGATTCAGTACTGCAAGAGAATGTCTACAGTTTGTTCAAAAGCCAGTAAAGCCGGATGGTGCTGATGGTTGAACGTTTGCCGATAACCGATCGAGAAGTACTAATTCGCTATGGTCGCCTTGCTCCGAATGCTCGCGATCGTGTCCTCGATCAGTTCTATTTGCTAATTCCAGACTGTATGTCCTTGCAGATCTACGCGTTTACTCAAGTTTCCACTGTGCTCGCCGCGGCATTCTCGCTGGGCCTGGCTATGTGTGCAATATATGCTGCGTTCGTCCAGTTGTTCGGAGCCGCGATGGTAGATTTATCCGGATTTGTCGCTACCGGAGTGGTTTTATTCGAACTGGGTGTAATCGCCTACATCATGCGCAGGAGAATGAAATTTCGAAAAAAGTATCAAGAGAAATTTCTACAAGCAACCGAAATTGGTCTTGGTCCGCAATGCATCAACATTCACCATCGCATAATCCACGGTGGCTGCGTTACAAAATCGATTCGATGGGACGAAGTATGCCATCTCGAACTTATTGAATCAACCGGTGCCCTGGATGAAAGAGGAAATCTGATTGGCAGCATTCTTCAGATCCGCGATCACGATAATCGCATCATGGATCTGCAGCTCGATTACATTCAAACGATTGAGGAGCGGCAGATACTACGTGATTTTATGCTGCGATATATCCAACAAATCGACGCTCGCCCTGTCCTAACTGATCTTTTGCGAATTGGAAAGCGCGACGATATTCCGTTTACGAAACTGTGGTGTCAGGCTTTGCAAGACGCTCGTCCGCGTGTCCATACCGCGCCGCTCGTACCACGAACTTTTCTACAGGAAGGGCGATTCACTATCACGGAATGTATTGGCGGTGGTGGTCAGGGGACTGTTTATGCTGCTCGAATGCAAGACCTGGAAGGCGTTCAAAACATAGTCCTGAAAGAATATGTGCTTCCGGATTTTGAACATAGTTCAGAACACAAGGCTGCTTGCGAGCAATTTGAAAAGGAAATCAGATTACTTGGACTGGTCGATCATGTCGGTGTAATCAAGCTTGTTGATGCATTCGTTGAGGACCATCGTGCTTATCTTGTGCTCAATCATGTCAACGGACACTCTTTGCGCGACCAGATTGATAGGCATGGACCGTTGAGTCAGTCCCAGGTTATCGGACTGGCCATGCAGATGTGCGAGATTCTTGATTGTTTGCATTCCATGCGTCCAAGCATAATGCACCTCGATTTTTCGCCGGAGAATTTGCTACTTTCTGAGGAAAATCAAGTTGTGTTGATCGACTTCAATATTTCGGTTGAAGAAAATGCGATGAGAACCCGCACTGTTATGGGTAAACAGCGATACATGGCTCCAGAACAATATCGCGGCACGCCGACAACACGCAGTGACATTTACTCGTTGGGTGCCACGTTGTTTTACTTACTGACTGGCAGAGAACCCGAACCCATCACAGTTGCCAGAGTTTCAAAAGTGCTCGAAAATGTCGATCCGGATCTCGATCTGCTAATTGCAAAATGCACATCTTTAGAGGAAGAAGAACGTCATCAGTCAGCTCGAGAGGTTCTCCAGGCTCTTCGAGAACTAGCATCAAGAGAAAGTCGCGACGTTTCGGCTGTCGCGAACAGTGAGGTGTGAAGTGGACCAGATAAACAAAATCGAGTCGGCTTTAGACATAAGCCTTCCGAAACTCTATGAGCGGTATCGCAGTCCGGCTGAGATCGTTCTGCCGTTCAGCGCGCCAACACGCAATAAGAATTGGCTAAGTCTCTACATTGAGAGTCGATTCAAGAAGTCACTCTGGAATATGGATTTCCCCTGGTTGCTAGTTATGGCAGCCACGCTCATCGGTGCAGCGGTTGCTGCTCTAATTGTCTTTATCGTCAACACAAGTATTGGTGCGACAAAATATACTTCGTTGGCTTTGAGCATCCAGGGCTGTTTTACA
>CAZRMH010000299.1:8036-10244 GCA_964600935.1 uncultured Candidatus Obscuribacterales bacterium | reverse complement strand
ACAGGCGGTTATCAGCGGCTCATGGCATCAGGGTGCAACAAAAATTGTTTTCGGTCGGTTTCAACCGCGCACCGTTGGCAGTGCACTCTCCATGGAATATTATGTGCCGGCAATGAAGCATTACGGATATGCGGAGTTTAAACTCGACGTTACGAGAACAGTTTTGACCGGTAAGTATTTCGAAACAGATCAAACGGGTGATTGGGTACTGACACGGCCGGCCGGTTTTCGCCCGACTACTCTTGGGAAGTTAAACACCATAACTGACCTTGGGCAAAACAAACGCTCGACGGTTTTAACCAATGTTGTCGGCGCGTGGGATTCCACATTCGGTCTGGTTGAACTTGAAAGTTCCGGATATTCGCTCGGCGTCCTGTTGAAGGGCAAGTTCACAAGACCGGACGGCAAGGTCGGAAAAATCGTTTCAGGCACATTCGTTCGCGATCCCAAAGGTGGATTGCTTAAAATTCAATACGCGACGCCGTGGAACAATCGCACTGGCAGCGGCACTTTTCGGCCAGACTCGCATATTGCCAACCGGCAACTTCTGGGCATCTACGAAGAGAACGGCGAGAAAGGGCAATGGGTTCTCAGCCGACCACTCGGGAAATAGAGGCTAAACGAAGTTCCAACTGAGACACTAGAGTCGAACTGCTCCTCAGTGAACCCGCTCAGAAACCGGACGGAGTGAAAGCGTCAAAATGATCTTAGGTCTCGATATCCGGATGATATTCATCCTCTGTCATGAAGAACGTCCAAGCAACCGCAGCTTTAGCTGTCTCCACATCTGGTGGCACGCGCAGGTAATACCAGTTCACCGATCCATCCGGTTCCGGCGTCGCATTCATCACCTTCACCATCTTAAGCGGTTCGTCTAACAGAAAGTCCTTGCGGTAAAGTGTACCGAACTCATCCTGGTGAATCCGCACAGCTTCGGCATCTTTAAGGTATTGTTCGACGCCGTAAATCTCGATCAAATGGCGGCGTATCTCAACGTTTTGCTCCCTATCGATATCTAACAAGTTTTTCCGATCGCCGAATCGAATCACGCGCTCTGGAATAAACTGGCCCTTTCGCGCCCAGACGCACCAGCCATCATTGTATTCAATTGCTGGACCAAAATCGTTGTTAAGGCGACCATCCATATCAGTGAGCAACATTTGTGGACGATAAGTAACTATGCAAACTTTATCGAAAAGCCAAAACCAGTTCGTCTGCCGGGAAAGGGCGATCAACCCGCGCACCTCGGGCAAATCAATGCCCATGACGCCAGCAAAACTGAGCAACTCGAGATTATCGCCGTCCTGTCCACCTAGCCCGCAATACTGGCTCTGATAGGCGCATGACGCGGCAAATTGTTTATCGAAAACAATCTGACTGAGCACATCAAAATCTTCTTGAGTAAGCTGCTGTTCTATGCGAGCGAGAATATATGACCAGGTGTCTTCGGAAAAAACTTGCCTGGTATTATACGGATCGGATTGATGGGAAAACCTGATACCAAGCTGCGATGCGATCTGCGCCCTCAATGGAATGATGATGTTTTTCGCGACATCCAACGGCGCCGCCTTTAATTGCAGATCGATTTCATGCCAGAGTTCCGTTGTGCCAGCGGCTTTTGCGTCGTTCCACAATTTTTGAGTCATGCGTTCGACAGGTTTGTTCCAGAGCTTCTGAAACAAATTCTCGCAAGTCTTTTCAAAAATCGAAGCAGCGACAGATCCGGCCAATGGCGAATCGAGCCAAACTAAGCGCTCCGGCGGTGGCAATCCGGCAAGCATGTAGATCTGAGCAACGGCTTGTTGCACCCCCTCGACATTTAGATCATCGTTGGAGACCGCGCGTTTTTGCCACTCGGAACGGTGCAGCCAGAGTGCTTTTCGGATTGTTTCGTAGGTGACGGTCAAAGTTTTCGTCCACCGAAATAGATCGCTAAGGTTCTACTGACGAAATCTATCACTTTTGTTCGCAAAAAAGAAACCGGGGACTGCAAATGCATTCCCCGATTGCCCCTAATTTATGGAAAAAGGTGTTTGTCTGAGTGTCAGTCAGAGGTTCCACACAACTTAAACTAAATTGTCCTCCCGGAGGTGAATGGAAGTTGGTTGAAATATCCCGGGAGCGCCGCCATCCTGGCGGCTTCTAAAGGAGCCAGCTGGAGGCCGGCGCACTCAGGTTTCTCCGGTTGATTAGAGCCCTGGACTATCG
>CAZRMH010000299.1:0-8026 GCA_964600935.1 uncultured Candidatus Obscuribacterales bacterium | reverse complement strand
TAGGGTCTTTTTTGTCAGGGTTGGTTGGTAGGATTGGATTGGTTGGTCAGGCTAAATCGTGTCAGGATTTATTCGTTCAGGTTAGTCAGTTTGGGCTCACGAGAACAAATTACAACTACATCGTTACCGCATCGTGACGTTGAAAAACCGGTTCTGCTCAGACTTTATATAGATGGAGCAAAACAGTTTATCGTCCGACTTTGGCTAAGGCGCCATCTCGAATTTATAGCCTAAACCTTTGACAGTTTTGATCAAAGATTCTTTTCCTTCCACATCGATCTTCTTGCGCAGCCGCAGAATACGCTGGCGTACAGCTTCATCGGTAGCATCAGAATCTAGACTGAACACACGGTCAAGTAATTCTTTTGAACTGAACAAACGACCAGGGTTTTTCATAAACAGCTCAAGAAGCGCAAACTCGGATGGTGCCAGAGTTACCTGCTCACCACATCTGGTGACAGTGCAAGTGTTCAAATCGAGTTTCAACTCTTGAGCTTCCAAAATTTTGTCTTGAACAACTTGTGGCCGACGAAGCAGCGCGCGAATTCTTGCCATCAGTTCTGCATATGCAAATGGTTTGATCAGATAATCATCGGCACCGAGGTTGAGTGCTTCAACCCGGTTGGGCACATCGGACTGTCCGGTGAGAAACAGGATTGGCATCTTGCCACCCGACTCCCGATAAGCTTTCAAGATTTCCAAGCCCGTCAAATTGGGCAAGTTCCAGTCTACGATCGCAAGATCGTACGGATAATGACTGATGCGCTCTAGCCCATCAGCTCCATCAGCAACCCAATCCACGACGTGGTTATTGGATTCCAGAGCTTCCTGGACCACCACCGCGACTTGAGTGTCATCCTCAACAACCAGAATTCTTGCCATAGCTGCCTTTGCGCCCTTTCCAGCCTCTATATTATAGACCGCTCTCGACCGGGTTAAACATTTGACAAAACCGTAATGCCAAAATCCAAAGTTGTAAGGAGGCACTTTTCCAGCGCGCCACCCAGATCACAGCCTCACTTCGAACTTTATACAGTTATACTTACGATAAGTCATCGCTGTTATTACGCGGACACTGATAATGAGGCTTTTACCAAAAAAAGCAACGCACAAGATTCTGTGCCTCCTTCTTATTCCTCTTTGTTGTCAGACCCTGTTTCTCGGCGCGGTCGTTCACTCTTTCAATCGACTTGAAGCGGACAGAACGCGTGAGGGTCGAGCGCTGGACAACCTGCTGCATGTCAATATGACTTTCAACGACATGGTTTCCGCCGCTGCATCGTTGATGATGTTCAGCATCTGGCAAGAACCTGGTTATCTGCTCGAATTCAACGACAAGTATTCTGTTTTAAAACGAAACGCTAGCGATTTGAAGAAATATTCCTCGCCGAACCAGGGTGGTTCCTCAGAAATCGCGGCGCTGACTTCGATAATGAACGACGCGATTGGCACGTTCGAATCAGTCGATGAAATCTCAGACGATCATTTCGAAAAACATAACCCTTCCAGCACTGAAAAACTAAAGGGCTTTTTAAAGCGTATGGACAACGCCTGTCGTGGCGCCATGGAACAGCAGCTCGCCAATCGGGAACGCTATGAAAAAATAGAATCCGTGCGACGCGAACAGTTTAAAACCATGATATTCGCGTTTGCGCTGATCGAAGTAATAACCGCGATTGCGCTGGCGATAATTTTCACGATGACTTTCGCCAGGAGCTTTCAACGACTGGTCACAGACACTGAGAAAGTGAGGCGTGGACAGCTTCTCGAACGACCAATCGAAGGCAGCGACGAAATCGCGGCGCTCGATCAACTGGTTTATAAACTGTCTCACGAGCTCGAAGCCGCGCGAAAAATGGAGCGCGCAATGATCGATAACACTTCTGAAATCATCTGCTCGATTGATGAAGGTCACAAACTGCAAGAGGTGAACCAGGCAGTAGCAAAGCGTTTGGGCTATGAACCAGGCGAGATTATCGGTGTTAACATTCAATCGCTCATGCATCCGGACGACCGAGATGAAACTTATAAAGAACTGGAATATTGCAAAAACGTGGTCGAAGAAGTTACCTTCCAGGCACGATTGAAGCGCAAGGATAGCCGTTTTACCGACACCGAATGGAATACCAAATGGTCACCTGAGAATAAAAGTTTCTTCTGCGTCATCCACGACATTGCCGAGCGTCGCGAAGCCGAGAGATTGAAACAGGAAGTGCTGGCCATGGTAAGCCACGATTTAAGAGCACCACTGACCTCACTAGGTATGACACTGGATATGGTGCACGCTGGAGTGGTAGGAGAACTGGATGAACGCGGTGAACGATTAATTTCAAGAGCCAAATACTCAGTTTCAGCACTGATTTCGATGATCAATGACTTGATTGACGTGGAACGCTTCGAGGCCGGTGGAATCAAGTTGAACTATGAGGAAGTCGAGGTCAAAAGCATAATCGGCCCGGCACTAGATTTGGTATCACCAGAGGCAGAGCGCAAGAAGATCAAGCTTACGACCGAACTCGATTCGTTCTCTCTGAAAGTCGATAAGGAACGATTGAACCGCGTGGTAATGAACCTGGTGAACAATGCCATCAAGTTTACTCCTGACGGAAAGTCCATTACTCTGACGGCCAAACTGATGCAGTCAAAGTCTGGTCGCCCATTCGCGGAGTTTCAAATTATCGACGAAGGACCAGGTATCGCCTCGGACAAACTCGAACTGGTTTTCGAAAAGTTCAAGCAAGCCGGCACCGGCAGCGAGGGTGAACGGGTCGGGAGCGGACTGGGGTTGGCTATTTGCAAAGCGATCGTCGAAGCGCACCATGGCAACATCGGCATTAACAGCGAACTTGGTCAGGGCAGCACATTTTGGTTCAAGATTCCTCAGGCACCAACAGGCTAGGGCTCGTCTTCGAGTTCGTCCTCGTCTTCGGGCTCGCCTTCCGGCTCCTCTTCAGGATCAGCAGCCAACCGTTCGACTCTATTAAAATCTGAAGCTTTAAGGTTTTGAACGAAGTCTTTAAACTCATCGTCCTTTTCACTGGTCTTTTGTTCCATTACCAGTGGCACCGAATTAGTATCGTATGCGTTTTCAGACATGAACATCGGAGCCTCCGACTTGATCGCAATTGCGATCGCATCAAATGGTCGGGCATCGAGAGAAATGAACTTGTCAGCCGACTTCTCTTCGGTCTTTTCCGGCTCCACGGCTTCCGCCAACAGTTCTTCGCCACCCTTGACCATGACGGAGGCGACGTATTGACCGGAGTCAGAGAAATCTATTTCAATTTTTTGCACCCGGTGATGAAGGTCGCCGATGATATTGAACATCAAATCATGCGTCATCGGACGGGGCATTCTGCGTTTTTGCAGCAGTCGAATTACGGTAATGCCTTCATTAATATCAATCGGAATCGGCACTACTTTTTTAGCGCCTTCCATTGTCAGGATAACCGCCGCCATTTCATTCGCTTCGTCGAAGGCTATTCCCAGTACGGAGACTTCATTCATTCCTATGATTATTCCTTAGCTTTACCTACTATAACACCAGAACAGGATAGATATAGCGCACAAAAGCGTTATGCTAACATCGCTCAACTTATCGCGCCGAATTGCCACATTTCGAGCATCATACTCGGGCGCAATTCGATCACTTTTGGGTTTGAAAAAGTAGCCTATTGTGAACAAACGACGACAACAGAGGCCAGCCAAACCAGGATGCCTCTGGTCACGACTCCAGGACTGCGCAATTGGTCTTTTAGAGCCACAACACTCAGACAGGCTCGTAATCAATAACTAGCTGCGTTTCGCGACCATGTCAGGTCAAGTCGCTGAAAACTTTTTGCAGCTATGCATGGTCATGAAAAACAGAAGAAAATGGGGCAAAAGTCACTAAGAGAAACGATTTAGTGGTTTGGTTCCTGAACGCAAGGGCTGCATCAAAATGCCACCACTTACGGTGACTCTGGTAGGACAGATCAAAAAAATGGCAGACTAAATGATCGTAACTTCGATATAAAACGTTTCGGCCGCGATGACCGGAATGCTGTTCAGCGATTTACAATAGAATCAACACGGCTAAAATGTATGGATTAATGCGTCCGCCAAACTTGAAAGGTGCTCGGAATGCCCGACTGGGATGACGATTTAAATAACGACCACGGCGTCGTAACCGAAAAGAAGACCAACCTGAAGAAGCCGTCCATGTATAAGGTCCTTCTTCACAATGATGACTATACGACAATGGAATTTGTCATTCTGGTCCTGCGCGTGGTCTTTCTGAAGTCCGACCTGGAAGCCACGCGGATAATGATGGCTGTACACCAGGCCGGAATCGGCGTTGCCGGTGTCTACACCTATGAGGTCGCGGAAGCCAAAGCCAATAAGGTAATTGAGCTCGCCCGCGAAAATTCTTTCCCACTTCTTTGCACCTTTGAAGAAGATTGACAAAAATGGTGGTAGAACTAAGAACAGTTGCCCTCCATCGAACTTCCAATCGGAACGGTCAATGGATGGACCAGCGGCTTTCGATTCGGCGCTGACAAGGGAAATACTGGAACCAGGAGCGGGCTTGCATGTTAACGGCAGAGCTACAGAAGACAATAACCAGAGCAGCGGAAGATGCGCTCAGTCGGCGCCATGAATATCTGACGCTGGAGCATCTACTCTACTCGCTAACTGAAGAGAAAACTGGTCAGGAAGTTCTCTACAACTGCGGTTGTGACATTAAACTGTTGCGGCAAGAGCTCGAGCAATTCCTCAGTGATGCTTTCGAACAAGTTCCTGAGACCATGGAATACACACTCTCGCATACCTCCGCGTATGAACGCGTTCTCCGCCGGGCAATCTTGCAGGCGCAGGCTTCCGGACAAACAACCATTGATAGCGGCAATGTTCTAGCCGCGATTTTCGAAGAGCGACGCTCGCATTCAGTCTATTTGCTGGAGAAGCAAGGCGTAACGCGGCTCGATGTCCTGAACTTCATTTCGCATGGAATTTCCAAAATTCAATCATCCGATGACGATGATTCGTCCGTGGGATTTGACGGAGGCGGCGGCGACGAACGCGCCCTCAAAGATCCACTGGAATCGTTTTGCGTTGATTTAATTAAAAAGGCTAAGGACAACAAAATCGATCCATTAATTGGAAGAGCAAATGAAATCAAGCGAACAATTCAAGTTCTCTGCCGCCGCAGAAAAAACAATCCAATTTACGTAGGCGATCCCGGCGTTGGAAAAACCGCTATTGCTGAGGGTCTTGCTCTTAAAATTGTCAGTGGCGATGTGCCCAAACAACTTCTCGGAGTTGAGATGTTCGCGCTCGACATGGGCTCTTTGATTGCTGGAACAAAATTTCGCGGACAATTCGAAGAACGCATCAAAGCTGTAATTAAGGCGTTAAAAGAGAAACCAGGTGTCATTCTGGTGATCGATGAGATCCACACAATCGTGGGGGCCGGCTCAACAACAGGGAGTGTCATGGACGCCTCTAATTTGTTGAAACCAGCACTGGCGAGCGGCGATTTGCGCTGCATCGGCACCACTACTTATCCTGAATATAAACAGTCGTTCGAACAGGATAAAGCGTTAGCCCGGCGCTTCGAAAAAATCGAAGTGGCAGAACCAAGCGTTCCGGACGCCGTGAAAATTCTTCGAGGCTTAAAAGCCAATTACGAAGAGCATCATGGCGTCACTTATCCGGATGATGTCTTAGAATTGGCCGCAGTGCTTGCGGCTAAACATATCAACGATAAATGCCTTCCAGACAAAGCGATCGACGTGATCGACGAAGTAGGGGCACTGGTTAAATTAACCCCGCCTGAACAAAGAACATCGATGGTTGTCACCACGGACGATATCGAAAACGTGATCGCCAGTATTGCTAAGATTCCGACGAAATCAGTTTCAGGCACTGATAAAGAGCGACTCAAAGGAATGGAGATTGAACTGAAAGCGTTGATCTACGGACAAGATCACGCCATCACTCAAGTAGTCAAAGCAATTAAATTGTCCCGCGCCGGTTTGAGTAATCCGACAAAACCTGTCGGATGCTACCTATTCTCTGGTCCGACCGGGGTTGGAAAAACAGAACTGGCAAAGCAATTGGCAAACACCCTGGGAGTAAAATTCATTCGCTTCGATATGAGTGAATACATGGAGAAACACACCGTTTCAAGATTGATTGGTGCACCTCCAGGTTACGTTGGTTTCGATCAAGGTGGCATGCTTACTGATGCGATTAACAAAACACCGCATTGTGTGCTGCTTCTCGACGAAATCGAAAAAGCCCACCCGGATCTGTTCAACATTCTCTTGCAGGTCATGGATCACGCATCTCTCACCGACAACAATGGAAAGAAAGCGGACTTTAGAAACGTCATTTTGATCATGACGACTAACGCCGGAGCCCGTGAACTGTCCGCTGAAGACATCGGCTTCAACATGAAAATTGATGAGTCGCTGCTCGAAGTGAAGAAAAAGGATATGACACCAGGTGCGAGCAAAGCCAAATCCGCAGTCGAGAAAACATTCAGTCCTGAATTCCGAAACAGGCTCGATGCCTGGGTCGCGTTCAATCAACTCTCGATGGATAATATCAAACAAGTAGTCGATAAATTCGTCGATGAACTGAAAATTCAACTAGTAGAAAAAGAAGTGGACATTTCACTCACCGAAGCAGCTCGCGAATGGCTGGCGAAGAAGGGCTTCGACAAGCTCTACGGTGCGCGCCCAATGGCTCGTTTGATCCAACAAAAGTTGCGTGAGCCGCTGTCGGAAGAACTGCTCTTCGGAGTCTTAGAAAATGGTGGCAAAGCAATCGTCGACATCAAAGACGATGACATTCATTTGACGTGCAAAGCGGCGCCGAAAAAAGAACCGAAGCAAAAAGAAGATAAGTCGTCAAAAGAAGAGCGCGAACCGGGGGTTCACTAATTACTTTTCAGTGAATCCAGAAATGGATTGACGTCTGCTTCGTGACCGTTTTGCTTCAAGTACTCAACGACGCGCTCCCTGTTGTTAACTGTTTGCGGATCGTTTTCGCCAACGACCGCGGTGGAGAGCTTAACGGATTTTTTGAAGTTATCGATCGCTTCATCAACTTGTCTCTTATCCGCTAAAACATTGGCGAGTTGATAGTAAGCATTTGCCACCTGCAGATTTTCCGTTCCGGAAGGAAAGAGCTTCAGAGCCAGAGCCAGACCCTGTCGATTGACAGTCTCAGCTTCATCGAGCTGCTTCAATTTTCTCAACGCCTGTCCTAAATGTAGTATGGATGTGAGAGTCAATTTGTTCTCTCGACCGATAGTGCGATCTTTTATCTCGAGAGACGTCCTGGCATGCTCGACCGCTTCAGGGTAATTTTCCAAATCAAGGTAAGCACTGGAAAGCCAGTCATGAAGGGAACCTCTGTCGAAGTTTTCGTTATGTTTTTGGTTGAACTGAAGTGCAGTTGATAAGTATTTCACTGCGTTTGAATAATCACGTTTGCTCACGCTCAGTCGACCCAAACGTGCATTCAAATCCTCTTTATCAGCATCAGTGCCGCCATTTTTGTCTGCCAAGGCCAGCGCTTTAAGTAGCTGCCCAGTTGCCTGATTGAAATTTCCTACCATCATCTCATTTTCAGCTTGCTGAACAAATTTGCTCCAGGGTTTGCTGGTAGCGAGCGCTAATTTCGATTGTGCATTTTGATAATTTTGATAGACAGAGAAACCAATCGACGACAGAGCGCCTATCACGATGGAGCAAACAGTAATAATCGCGATTAAACTCTTACTCAGCCGTTTTGTTCCGAAACGAAACTGATTGGTGCCTGGGTTCTGCATGTACAGCCGCATATCGTCGACCGTCTGCCATCTGTCCTTGGGATCTTTTTCAAGGCAGCGTTTGACAGTGTTCAACAAATGAGCTGGTGCTTTTTTTGAAAATGTCACAGGAGCATTCACATGCTTCATCAGCGTCTCAAGCGCACTTTCACAAACAAACGGAGAGGTCCCTTCCAGACATTCATACATCACACAACCCAGAGC
>CAZRMH010000298.1:0-10312 GCA_964600935.1 uncultured Candidatus Obscuribacterales bacterium | reverse complement strand
TCTTGGAAGATGAAGGCATTGCCTTGCGTGGCACCTTTATCATCGATCCAGAAGACCGGGTGGAATATTTGGAACAAGTAGTGAGTGTCGAGTGTCAAAATCAAGTCACTGATTACGCGTATGTTGCGATAGAGAAATTCGCAAAGGTTCTGCGTGTCGCCAACCGATGCCGGAGCGATCGACAATTCACCATCGTCGAGGCAAAACGTCTTTTGCTGGTCGATAATCGTCAACGCGACTGGATGTTTGTCCTTTCTGCGCGGTTCGATCTTATGCAATTGTCTCCACTGTGCGGCACGTTCCATAATCTCCTCGTATTTGGGCGTGAAGAATTCCCCCACTCGGCCTGGCGCGTAAAGCGATGGGTAAGGTAATTCGTATTTTGCTGTTTTGTTTGGTGCTTGAGCTGTCATGATCTGATCTCCTTGAGGTGCTGAGTTTCTGTGTTGTCTGTGCCAGTGCTTCTGTTCGTTTCAAATCGTGCTTATCCGTGCGACCAGATGTTGGGGCTTGGTCGATTTGATTGTTTTGGTTTTCGCGGAAACCTATTTATTGGTTTTAGTCGTTATCAAACAGATCTCCTTTGAGTTCCATGCGAATAATCCAGGCTTCGCGAAAAGTAGCCGCGCGCCGGATTGCACTAAGTTTGCCGTTCCGTCAAATTGTTTTGTTTCCATTAATCGACCGGCGTTCGTCTCGACTTGTACGACACCATTTGTGGTGGCAATCAGCAAAGCTTCCAGTGCATCTCCTGACTGCAGTGGAAATGATGCCGCGCAACTGCCAGTGTTTACAAAGTCCGTCCAGGATCCGCTGCCTTCGACTTCTTCGGTGAGGGCTCGCGTTTTGCCTGCTCTGTCGATCGCTGCAACGCGGTTTACAATTTGACCGTTTTGCTCGGTTGTCACTATTAACCACAACTGCTGATCGCTAAATCGGCACTGAACTCGTTTGACATTGCCGTTAAGTACATTGCTGTCGACAATCGTCCTTCCAGCTGACTGATTGTCGAATAAGAACGCTCGTCGGAACTGGCCTGCCATAAAGAATCCGAATCCGAAGGTTGTTCCCATCCAGATTCTGGTTTGTTCCGGAAAAACTTCGTCCACCAATTCAGTCGCGTTGGACGAACTTCTAAACAATTGCCCGTTTTGAACGAAAAAGTAGTTTTGAGAATTCGAATCGAATATCGGTTCTTGCCCTCTGTACAACTCCGTCTGCAAGGGAACGACTGATTGATCGTCTTGGAAAACAAAGCTCTTCGTGCCTTTTCCACATAGCGTCGCCGATCCGTGCAATGTGAATTGAAGAGACGGATCGAGATTACCGTTGAGGATAACTTGTCCGTTTTCTCTTATGAATTTTCCGTTATCGTGATAAAGGTATATGAGGTTTTTTCCGTCAAACGCGACTTTCAGGATTACGCCGTTAGTGGAGAAGACCGTGTGGGCATGAGCGACTCCACCTGCTGCGATGGCGTTGCCTTTTGCGGCCGCGGCGATAGAAGTTATTTGGGTGGGCTGTGCCACAAGTATTTGTTTGGCGGAGTGAAGAGTGGAAAATAGATGATGAGGAAATTCGCTTCTTCGATCGTGTTTTAACAGGCATTCGTAAAACCACTGAACCTCGCCTGGAAGACTGTTGAACGGAACACCCGACGACGGATATTTCACCTCTGGGTTGAGAATTGAAATTCGGTGAAGTGGACGCTCGTCTGGTGAAATGCGTTTAGACCCGTTTATTGGTTTGAAAACGCCGCCGTACGGATGAACGTACAAAAGGCACTCCAGGAGCAGCACCGCGTAGGCATACCAATCTGTAGTTTTCGAGTGTGGAGAAATCATCGTGATTTCATTTTGTTTCTTTTTGAGTATCAATGGATCGGCATACCGGGGTGAGTACGCATTACATCTAAATCCGGAAAACTGCATGCTGTCTGCGTCTATGAGAAACGCTTTGCGATTCGAAATTAGAACGTTGAAGGGATTCAGATCGCCGACGACAATATTTGCCGAGTGAAGAGCGGTTAGCGTTTTATGTAGATCTTCAAAAATTTCTACAACTTCGTCGAGGCCAATTCCACTGGACTCTCGGAAGGTTCGCTGTGCGTAGTCGTGAAGCGAGTGACCTGGCGTGATTAGCGGCATCGTGTAGCCGACTATCTGTCTGCGTGAATCGACGCGGTCGTAGAGAAATTTGTCTGGTTCCACTAATCGAGGTGTAACGCCTCGAGGAAAACGTGGCAATTTCTCCTGGCACTCGTTTAAGCGGCGTAACGCCTCGTCCTGGAGCCGCTGTCCTTGCGATCCTAGCAATTTGAAATTGGGATGGTCGAATGGTTTGAAAAATTTGATCACCGTTTCGCGGTCGATTTGATAAATTTCGGCCTCACCACCTTCGCCTATCAGTTTGCTAGGTTGCAGTTTGATTGCTCGGTTCTCGAGATAGTAGGTTCGCATGTTAGGTACCCCGCGTTGGTTTTCTGCGCAGAGCAACAATCGTCGTGTCATCGGAAAGCAGTCCCAGAGAGCGCTCCAGCTGCCAGTCTTGATTTAGCTTTACGACTTCGCTGTTGATTTGGCGCAGCCACGGTGTTATCAATTCGCGTTCGCTGACACTATTGCTATCCCCCTCGCTGAAGAATCGATCGTCTGACCAGATCTGTCGAATATCGCCAATGATGCGATTCTTTCCGGGGTAGTGTTTTTGTTGTTTTTCAATTAACTCCTGCATTCCGTCCGTTGCAATCAATGCTGAGTCGATCGAATCTGTCGGCGAAAACGCATGGATTTTAAACTGCAAAAGAGCGGCATCATACGGAAAGACATCCGGCATGAGAGCGTAAGTAACGTAAGGCGGCGCGTTGTTCGGAAACGGTCCGAGTTGCCAGATATCACCATTAATTGCGACAATTCCGTCGCCGATTGAGAAGGTTATTGTGTGCTCCGCCGTGACTACAAAACCGACAAGTGTGAACAGAAAATAGTCGTGCAGCAGTTTCTTTGAAACTCGACTTTGCATCTTTGTGTGCGGACCTGGTTTTCCCTCGCCTTCGCGAGTTTTGAGTATTGGTCTTGGACTTGTTTTTGTTGACGGCATCTCTCTGGTCGCTTTGAACCCACTTTCGATCGAGCAACAGCCGTAGACTTTGCAGTAGTCGATTCCTTCTTCGGCACCTTCGGTATCGTGTTGTTCAATTTCGCTTGCGATGGTCATGGCAGACGCAATCCTCGAAAGTTTTTTTAGAAAGTCTTTTCGAATCTCCTCGAATAGTTTTTCCGCTTCTGTTTTGGAAAGCACTGCCGGCAGTGCTCCGTTTGAAATCGCTTTGAGTAGAAGGCTCATTAATAGTCGCCCGCCAATGCTCGCTCCGATTTCAGAATGGGATCCGCTTCCGCACCCATCGCAAACTATTGCGATGATGCAGTTTTCGGAAATATGCATATTGAAGGTATCTTGGTTGTTTTTGCCAATCAGCAAGTTTCCCGAACCGAGATGTGATCGTCCTGGAATTGTGCCGGCAGAAAGTTGAAACCCGAGAGTCATAAAGCCTCCCTCGCGCTTGAGCGACCTGGCGGGTTGCGCCGAGTCTTGAGATTTGTCAGTTGTTTTGCTGGCACGCTCACTCTTGAGGTAAGCGTTATTTCTACGATAACTCTCCGGGCGATGACTGTCAAGTCATTGGATCCATTCTCGGTGGTTTCGCCGAGGATTCGCGGTCGAATCTTCAGCTGGCTGCTTCGACGTCTTAAAACGTTCGAGGAGGCAGGCACGTATTGGCTTCTGTAAAACCGAGTCGATTGGCGTAATTAAAAACGTAATCTGGACGTTTAATAGGAGGTTCTTCCTAAGACCGGGCAATTGCCTAAGTGTTCTCTTCGTGGCCTCAAGCGTTGCCGGAAAGGGTAAATATCAAGAAGGGATTAATAACTGCGATTCCTTGCGATTAGCGCAATATGATAGTCGTCAAGAAGAAATGAAAGTAATATATGAGTACGCAAAGCAGATTTGAAATATCCGTTCCCGTTAAGAGAGCGAGCAAGGTTGAGGCTGCCCTTTTCTATCTGGCCTGGTCGGCTCTAGGCTTTATCGCGAGCCTATTTACTATTGAAGTCGCGGCTCGCTTAGCTGGCTTGGACCCAGCACACGCGCACTGGATTCGTATTTTGCATATCGCAGTCGGCATTGTCGCCGGGTACTTTTATGTTTATGTCCCATATCTATACGCATTAGGACGAATTGAAGGAAGGACAATCTTTATAACCGAAAACGGTTGTGGCTTTCCGCGTTCGATGCTTGGAATGGGCGCTGCTCAGTGGATGCCGTGGGCAGAGCTGAAGTCTATTCGGTTAAAGAAGAAACCGTTTGGTGGCAAGGAATTAGTGTTCTGTGGAGAGAAGGGCCGTCATTCAGTGCCATTATGGGCGGTATCTCAGCAGGATTTGGAGCAAATGCTGTTAGCGGCTGAAGCCTGGGCTCCATCAGCTGTTTGGTCTTCAGCTGTTCACGATTATCGGGATGGATTGCAGCGTGAAAATATTGGAGTTTCCGGATTTAGTCATACGCAGCTGTTTGAAGATGAACTTGGAAAACGGTTTAGCGCTCCGACTTTCGTCCCTCTGGAGCCAGGCCGCACGCTCCGTTCGGGAACGCTTACGGTGAATCGACAACTGGCATTTGGTGGATTCGCGGCTGTCTATCTAGCAACCGATCGATTGAATGGGACTGTGGTTTTGAAAGAGTCAGTTGTTCCTGATTCGCAGAATGAAAGTGTTCAAGCTAAAGCTAGAGAGCTATTTGCGCGTGAAGCATTGATGCTGCGCAATTTAGATCATCCCGGGATTGCAAAAGTGTACGATTATTTTGTCGAGGACGATCGAAGCTACATCGTCATGGAGTATGTTAACGGCATCAACATGCGCGAACTTATTGTGAAACAGGGTCCTCAAGCAGAAGCCAACGTGATTAAATGGAGTTTGGCAATTGCCGATATCCTTACTTATCTGCACGAGCAATCACCACCAGTGGTGCACCGCGACGTCACGCCAGACAATTTGGTAATGACAAACTTGGGCGAAGTGAAACTTATCGACTTCGGCGCTTCCAACCAGTATCTCGGCACCGCGACCGGCACATTGGTCGGCAAGCACGCTTATATGCCTCCAGAACAAATCCGAGGGAAGAGCGAGCCGGCAAGCGATATCTTTGCTCTTGGTGCCACCATGCATTACTGGCTTACCGGGCATGAACCGATACCGCTCTCATCATCCTCTCCCGCGCAGATTCAACCGAGTATATCGAGTGCAATCGATGCAATTGTTTCTGCCGCGACCGACATGGATCTTCGCAAGCGAACATCATCGGCATCGGCTTTGAAAGCCGACCTCGAAAATATTTCCAATAACAAGCTTTCACCAGTAAAGAGTTTGCACTAACAAAAGATGAACGAAGAAGAACAATTGAAATTGGGCAATGAGCAGGTTGGGCGAATCAGGCTGACAAAAGAAGACACTGGGAGCGGCGAGATTGCCAGTTCCGAACTCAGAGGGATTGTCGATTCCGCCAGTAAACACCGTAGCGTTCATAATCCCAAAAGCAACGAAGTGATTTTGATCGGGCTGTGGCCGCACGGGAACACATCGACAGAGGTGGTCGAGGCCGGGACGAAGATAGATAAATCGCAAGCCGACGATAACGTCACCAATAGCAAGACCAGTATTGAATCTGTTGTTGGTCTGTTTGCGACGATTTGGCTTGCTGTTATGTTCTGGAAAGTGTTAGAGAGTTCTACTTTTAGTGTCGTGCTCAATCTGCAGAGTTTCCTCCCTTTGCTTGTCCTGCCCGTTTTCACGATGATGCGGGGGACCACGCATGTGCGATTTAGTGCTTCCGGTATTGAGGCTTTGAGCCTCACTGCTGCTAGTGAGAAAGTTCGCAAAACGCTCTATTGGAGCCGTATAGATCGTGTTTACCTTGATGGGCAAGACCATCCGACAGCTCTTGATCAGTCATTGGTTTTCAACTCCAAGGATGGCCAAGTTCTTAAAATTAAACTGAAGAAAATAGCCAATCGGTCGCAGTGGATGAAGGTTTTGACTGCACTCGATAATTGGTGCGATCTCAGTATCGAAGGAATCGATCGTGAAATCTTCGATGCTGTTTCGCAAGATCGTTCCAGTCCGACCTACACGATGCTCTGGCTCGAGGCACTGGCGGCGCCACCACGACGAGAGCGCCTGACTCCGCTGACGGAAGGAACGCCGCTCTGCAAGGGGCGATACGTTTTGAACCGCAAACTTGGCGCCGGTGGTCAGGGTAGCGCTTTTCTTGCCACCTCAACGACCGATGGATCAAGAGTGGTGCTAAAAGAGTATATCTTGCCTATTTATGTCGATTTAAAAGCTCGCAAGCAAGCACTTGAGCGGTTCGAAAACGAAGCGAAAATGTTGTCGAAACTCAATCATCCTTCGATTGTGAAGTTGGAGGATTACTTTGTCGACGATCACCGCGCATACCTCGTGCTCGAATATATCGACGGAGACAACTTGCAGCAGATCGTCGAGAAAAGTGGACCGTTGTCCGATTCCGTCGCCTTCGATTATACCAATGCGCTGGTCGATATTTTAGATTATCTCCATTGTCAGTCACCGCCAGTGGTGCACCGCGATTTTACTCCTGATAACCTGATTGCATCGAAAGACGGCAGAATCAAGTTGATTGACTTCATGGTGGCACAACAATCCGAGTTGAACCTGCAGCAAAGCGCTAGTTCTACCGTGGTTGGTAAACATGCCTATATGGCACCAGAACAATTTCGCGGACAGAATAGAACTCAAAGCGATATCTATGCGCTCGGTTGTACTTTGTATTTCCTGCTCACGGGTAAGGAGCCAGAGCCAATTACACAGCTGTATCCGATTTTGGCAAACGAAAATTGCCCTCTGATTCTGAACGAAATAGTATCAAAATGCACCGAAGCTGATTATCTGGACCGTTACCAGCATGTCGGCGAGATCAAAACCCAGCTAGCCCGCGCTTTTCAAGCAAATTTGTAGTATCGTATGTTCTTATACAGTTGTGAGTGAATTTCATGATCAAAGCACCGCCACGAATCGTTCCGCAGCATCTGAGCCCAAGTGATTATTGTCGACTCGCTATCCAGTATTACCTGATGGGTTGGACACGGCAATCGGTTAAAGCTGGTCGGCTGGCGCTTCAGAGCCGCCCATCCGATTTGGCGGGCACACCGTTCGGCGAATTGAGCGATGAAGATTTCATGCGTTTTCGCCGTATGGTAGAGGGTTTGGATGCTGGCGCTTCGATTGGTGAGAATGTTCTGGGCGTGTCTAAAACGCTCACTGATATCGTCCAAGATGGCATGGACACTACTTCTGCGCTGGCTGATGAATTGATTGGCGAGAATAAAGCGCTGAAACTGATCAAGTTTGGTTTCGAAGAATCCATGCGCCAATTCACCAAAGGCGTGCAGGAAGTAGTCGGTGAAGTCATTGAGCAAGCCGTCAAGGTTAGCCAGCCTCCGAAGCCAGTTCCAGAAGGTTTGACTGCGCAAAATTATCTAGATTTGTCTCGCCAGTATTTGGTCTTTGATTGGACTGAGCAGGCCCGGGATGCGCTTCTCAAGGCGCGTGAACTGGAAGGCGATAATCCCAAAGGCGCGCTGGCATGGACCTTACTGCGCACTCATTTGCCGAAACAACATTTGCCGTTCCTTGCAGAAGAAGGTTTGGCTGATGCTCGACGCAAGTTGCAGGCCGGGCGCGAGGAAGACGCGCGGGAGGTGCTGGAGGACCTGATTAAGCGTTACCCCGAAATGGAATTGTGTTATTGCGTTCTCGCTGGATACGAGTTGCGCGCCGGGCGTCTGGAACGCGCTCGCCAATTGCTGACGACAGCTTCAGAACTGAACCCGATGTATATGAAAACGTGGCTCCTGTTATCGCGTGTTCATGCCATCGGCGGCTCGATTTTGGAGGCCCAGCGTGCTCTAGATCGGGCGACGGATTTGGATCCGGATGATTTCTCCATCCCGCATTTGCGCCAGCTGGTTTCCATCCTTTCGCGACTTTAACGTCGAGACGCTTATTCGGATCGGATAACTGTGTTTAACTGCCATGCGACTTGCAGATAACTGTAGTTGCGATCTTTGCCTCTTGACCCGCGAATCGTTTGGAAACCAGGACTGCTTCCAGTTTTTAAAAAAAATTGCCAGGCGATTTCGTGTTTTTCCCATATGCCCCAATAGGGGCATTGTATATATTTGGATTAGGAAACTTACTATGGGCTTAATCTCCGAGCCCCACGACTGCACATCAGCTGAAGAGTCACGCACTTTTCGATCGGTTTAATCCATGAAAATATCCACCGAACATTCATTGAACAGCGCGACAACGCTCGATGTAAAAGCCGAGTTTTTAACCGTCCTCTTGAGAGCTGGTCTCGAAGATGATTTTGGTCGGAAGTTCAAAACCGAGACGAAAGACTTTAGCGCGCATCAAACAGAGGCTCTGGTTTCGCTGATTAACTCGAAGCTAGCTTGCGGAGTGCGCCGCCGCGATTTAAGAGTTGTTATGTCCCAAAACGATGCCGTCACGGTTGTCGATCGCTCGCGATTGTTCGGCAACGCTTTCTCCGTGACGCGTCAAACCTTTGCTACTTAGATCAATCAATTCAATCAATTATTAAAGCGAAAACTCATGCACCGCGTGTATTATTGTTCAGCCCGGAGAGGGCTTGAGCGGTTGAGCAGGAGAACGCAATGCAGTCTCGCACGAGAAAAACTGGTTCGTTAAAGGCCAGTCAGTTTAAAGAGTCAGTTATCCGAGAAATGAGCCGCCTTGCTGCGCAACACAAGGCTGTTAACCTCGCCCAGGGTCTTCCTGATTTTCCGGCACCTCTGGAGCTCAAGGAAGCCGCTATCAAAGCCATTCTCGACGATATCAACCAGTATGCTATTACCTGGGGCGACAAGCCTTTCCGTGAGGCGATCGTTGAGAAAACCAAACGCTATCTCGGTTTGACTGTTGATGCCGAGAAGAACATCACTGTTACTTGTGGTGCCACGGAAGCTATGGTAGCTGCGATGCTCGCTCTCGTTGACCCCGATGAAGAAGTAATCGTGTTCGAGCCGTTTTATGAAAACTACGGTCCCGATGCCATTCTCTCTGGTGCTGTTCCTCGTTACGTGAAACTCAATCCGCCTAACTGGGAGTTCGATGAGGAAGAGCTGAAGAGCGCTTTCAACGATAAGACCCGAGCGATTATCGTTAATACTCCTCACAATCCGACTGGTAAAGTCTTCCGGAAAGATGAGCTGGAGCTGATTGCTGGACTGTGCCAGAAGTGGGGCGTCCTCTGTTTTACAGATGAAATTTACGAACACATTCTCTACGATGATGCTAAACACATTGCCATGGCTACGATCCCAGGAATGGAAGATTTGACAGTGACAATCAACAGCCTGTCTAAAACTTACAGCATCACGGGATGGCGCGTGGGCTGGGCGATTGCGCATGAAGATCTAACATTGCCGATTCGCAAGGTCCACGATTTCTTGACGGTCGGTGCACCGGCGCCACTTCAGAGATCGGGAGCTACTGCGGTTAATTTGCCGGAGAAGTTCTACACCGATCTCCACGAAGAATACAAAATTCGCCGAAAAGTAATGCTCGATATTCTCGATGAAGTTGGAATCGCTTATTACAAGCCAGACGGCGCGTATTATGTTTTCTGCGACGTTAGCAACTTCGGATACAAAGACGACATTGCGATAACCAAACACCTCGTCAAAGAGGTGGGCGTAGCCGTGGTTCCCGGCAGCAGCTTCTTCCGTAAATCAGAAGAGCCGGGCAAATACATCCGCTTTTGTTTTAGTCGACAAATGGAAACGCTGGTCGAAGCCCGCGAACGGCTGAAGAAGTTGAAACCGTTCACCGCTTAACTGACCAGTCGATTTCAATACAGGGAACGTATCGGGCCGCTTTAGATTGCCTCAAATGCCTGGAGCAACCCAATAACGGTGATGATTTGAGAGACTACGCAGATACCAATCAGCATTCCGGCTGGCATGAATTTTTTCGTCTTCGCAAATCTAATCGCAAACACCGCTTCCAGTATGGAAAGTAGAACAACTCCGCCGATCAGCCCGGCTTTGGCGTCGTGTTGGCTGGCGACGATGAAACAGACGACAAGCAGTATTCCGCTGACAACGCCCGAGAGCAGTGACGGCATACTGCGCGCCTTGATGAAGCCGATAATACCGCCGACTGCGACGAGAACACCGGTTACAATCAGG